>CAYWUT010000036.1:0-28880 GCA_964460545.1 uncultured Spirochaetota bacterium | reverse complement strand
TGACTACGGAGAGGTACTTCTGCACCTCGTAGAATTTCATGTCCACCGTATTGGAAAAGGGGTTTTCCTGGGCTTCGACCACACCGCTCTTCAGGGCCATGTACGTTTCCGTGTACGCAACCTGCTGAGGATTGGCTCCCAGGGCCTTGAATGTCTTGATGGTCATATCGATCGGCGGTGTCCGCATCTTTAAACCTTTGAGGTCCGCTGGATTCTTTATCGGTTTCACGTTTGACGTGATATTGCGGAAACCCCCGGCCACACCGCAGGCCGGTATGTAGATACCGTTTTTCAGCGACTCCTGGTTGATCCTGTCTCCGAACTCGCTTCTCATCAGCTTAATGACCTGGTCGGTGTTCTCGAACATGAACGGCAGGGTGTAGAGCAGGTACTTCTTATTGGCCCTTTCGAACAGGCCGCCCCGGCATCCCTGAACCGAACCCGTGACCACCATATCGAGGACCTCCGCCTCCTTGCCCAAGACGCCGGAGAAATACAGCTCGACCTTGATACGACCGTTGCTCGCCTTCTCCAGCTGTTCCTTGAAGAGCTCCATCGACTTGCTGCGGGGATGGTTCGGAGACTGGGTGTTTGCATACTTGAACAGATAAACCTCTTCCTCGCCTTCTATCTCCGTTTTCTCGGCGGCTGCCTTTCCCGCTGCTGAAAACGTCAAGCCGGCTCCCAGAAAAACGATCAATAACAGTAACCCTACTCTTTTCATAGCACTCCTCCTTATTAAAAATTGCATATCTTATTCTGCCTGGACTACGCTGTTGTGATAAATCTTTATTATGCTCCCAACTTTTTTGAAACACCGCTTGCCGCCTTTATCACCTCCTTTGCAGTGGATGGAATCATGTTCTGTTTGAACCGGATGGTCGTTGCCGTAATCCCAATTGCGGCGACCGTTTCACCGAATGCGTCCTTGACTGGGGCTGCGAGACAACGAACGTTTTCAAAAAACTCTTCATCATCGACCGCATACCCCTGTTCATGGATTTTATTCAATTCGTCTTTCAGTTGGCCGATTGTGGAGATGGTATTTTCCGTTCTTTTTTCTAGGCTGATACCCCGCAGGTATTCGCCGATATTTTCACTGCCGATCATGAATGCCAGCAGGACCTTTCCGGTCGCGGAACAATGCAGCGAGACCGCCGTTCCCGGGCGGGATGATATCTTGACGGGATGCGGGCTGTCACACACTTCAAGAATCAGGCTTCTTTTGTCCGATAGAACCGCTAAATGCGAGGTTTCGCCCAGTTTGATGCTGAGATCATAGAGATACGGGATTACGAGGTTTCTCAATTCCATCTTCGAGAGGGCGGCCATGCCTAATTTGATAATCCTGAACCCGATCTTGTATTTATCACTTTCTTTTTCAATCACACCTTCATGTTCCAGGGTATAGAGAATCCTGAATATCGTTGTCTTTGGTATCGATGTTTTTTGACTTATTTCATGGAGCGTCAGTTCGCTGTTGTCGGCCAGGATTTCGAGAATGGAAAAGCTGTTCTTCAGACTCGGTACGATATAGTTGTTTTTCATGTATTTTTGTTTCATATATGGAATTTGATTCCTTATATGAAATTCGACCATGTATTTAAAGGTTTGTCAACAATTTTTTAAGGATAAGAGCCGGTGACAGTTCCTAAAGGAGCTGTCACCGGAAGAAATTATTTAAATATCTGTTGCTATTTCTCCTAACTGTCCATATGCTGAGAATAGTGAAGGAAGGTACTAAGTCAGATTTATACAGCTCTTAATTGAGTATAGTCGTAGAATATTTTTAAAAGCACCAGCAGGTATAAAATGGGAATGATTCAGGTTCCAGTCAGGGTAACCAACCCGTTGGATAGAACAAAATCCTTCAAGGATAATTTCTGGGTGGACACCGGCGCCCTGTACAGCTTCATCCCGGAAAAGCGGCTCGAAGAAATAGGATTGGCTCCCATAAGCAGCCGTAAGATTGTATTTGCAGACGGTCGGCAAGAAAAACGCCGGTTCGGCGAGGCGGTATTCTCGATAAACGAATTGGGTGAATCCGTGACCTGCCCGGTTATCTTTGCACCGGAAAACTCACTCTACCTGCTCGGGGCGACGGCCCTGGAAAATTTCGGCGTGGACGTCGACCCCGTCTCGAAGAAGCTCAAGCCGATTCTGGGAATTATCGGCGGCTTCCTCTCGTCAAAGTAATATTTCCATTACCAATAACGAAAGTCAGCTGTATTAATATTTCCTGAACAACTTTGCACTCGGTAACCCAGCCGTTTTCAAGCCAGATCTTCAAGCTCATGCTCGTCTCCGATCAGGAAGATTTTCGGCTCTCGCAGTACAGTGCGAATAAAATGATTAACGTCTATCATTTTGCTTTTAAATTCACTTACAGGATATACAGTGGGATTGATCTCTCTTCCCAGTTTATCCTGCGCCTTTGACATAACCTCCACCACTTGTCCGAAACTGCAGGAACCTATGACCATCACATCGACATCGCTCTTGCTGTCCTCAGAACCGGCCGCAAAACTTCCGTAAACGAATGCAATTTATATTGACTGTGAAATGTCTTCCAAAGCTTCCCGCAATACATCCGCCAGACCGACTGTTTTCATTACCAGATTACGCAAATCGGTAAATATCGGACAGTATTCGTTGGCGCGATAATGTACCTGCCGCCCGTTCCTTGTCTTAACGATAATACCAGCATCCGTAAGCTGTTTCAGCTCGCGCTGTACGGCCCCCAGCCCCATACCGACGGTACGAACCACCTGTCTAAGGTAAAATGACTTGCCGAGGTTCCCGTAAAACAGGGCCAGTACCGCCCGGCGTGTTTTTCCGAAAAGGACGGAACTGAGCTTCTCATTAATACCGTTTGTACCCATTCTGGGTACAATACTCAAGTATAAATGTACATTAAAGTTTCATCTTTTAATTTCATGCCATGAATTATGTAGATTGAGGATGGCAGGCACACATGTGTCCGTCATAAATTCACGTGTCCCCAAGATTATCGGGGGGCGATGTACTGGCGGTGGTAGGCGTTGAGAGTATGGCTGTAACGGCCGGGGAGGAGTACGAGGTGGTTTCCGAGGGGGTGTTTCAGGAGCTCGCGAAGGGCTTCGGACTCCACCTTCACATGCACCTGTGTTCTGCACAGGGATGGCTCGCGGCCTGAGCCTTCTTTCGCGCCCTCGGTAATCCAGACCTGATCGAGTCCCCGGCCTCCGATCCTGAAGAGTGTCACGGGTCCATCCACGATATCGCCCTCGATCCCCACGCCCAGGCCTGATTCGAAGTGGGAACGGAGCTTATATTTCCGCACGAGGTTCAGGGGCACGGTACAGTGCGCGAGCGTGAGCGCTCCGGATTCCTCGTTTATCCTTGCGGGATTTGCCATCCATCCCGTTTCCCCGGTCAGGTAGAACCCCCACAAGAGGCCCACGAGGCTGGGAAGGTCCCCCTCGCACCCTGCCGGTATACCGGAACCGCTCAGGAGGGATAGGGCCATGCATCCGGTCGTGCTCCGTTCGACCACCAGGTCAAAGCACTTGAGCGTGACAGCGTTGAAACCCCGCTTTTTCACGATACGGCGTAGCGCTTCATACACCCCGTCCGCATCCTTTATATCACGGTCGGACGGCTCAACGATCGAACCGGCACCCTGCACGATCTCCCTGAACATCCCCGGTGCTGAAGAAGCGTCCGCCTCCCCCTCTCGAGCGTCCATTTCCCGGTACAACTCATCCAGGCCGACCCACTCGACAGCGGGTCCCCACACCCGGCTTACAAGTGAGGAATCGGGGCTGGATGCAACGAGCCAGTCCGAAGGCCCTCCCACGAACCCGATGTGCGCATTCTGCAATTTCTTCCGTACGCGGTAAAAATGAAGCGCCTCTTTCAACGATGCAAGCCCGGCCTTGTCCTCCGGGTTGATAAAAAACACCCTCCCGCGAACGTCCTCCTGCTCAAGCCGGGCAAGTGCCTCGAGCGCGGCTGGGAGCGAATTCGAATCGGGGTGTGCTATAAGTAGGACCGGGGCCGCATACTTTTCCCTGTCCCCGGAAAGAGCAAGCTCGATGATCCTCTTCTCCGTGCCCCCGGTAAGGACGAATACGATGAGCGGACCGTCCTCCGGGATCGGTCTTTCTTCGATCGAGATTCCCATGTCCGCCAGCAGGGGCCGGTATGAATCCAAAACGCCCAGGACCGCAGCCTCGTCGTGAAGGGAGGAGCGTACCGGTACCACGGTAAAATCGGCTTTTTTCATAAATGCACCGTCTTTCCTTTGCACCCCTGCTCCGGGGCCGAATGAGTATCAAAAGGTGACAGGCACCCGGGTGGCTGTCACCAAATTAGGTGTCCCCAAAGTGGCTGTCCCCAAATTAACTGTCCCCAAAATACCTGTCATCCCGATATGGGAATGGTCACCACGTTCTCGCGCGTCAGCTTGTAGTGCGCGTGCTCGAGCTTCGCAATGATGTCGATACCGTAGGGACAGCGCGGCACGCATTCGCCGCACCGCGTGCATTTATCGGCCTTTATTTCCAGCCGGGCATACGCCTCCCGCGCCCGGTCCATGTTTTCGAACCAGAACCGAACCCGGTCTCGTAAAGCGAAATCGGGAGCCGAACGGATTACGCGGTCCCGAAGCTGGCGGTCGAACCACCCCTCGTACCTGAATATCTCGGGAATGTCGATATTCTCGGGGCAGGGAACGCACGCACCGCAGAGCCTGCACACGTAGTTTCCGAGCACGGGATTGTTCGTGAAAAGCTCCTCCTTCTCCTCCTCATCCATGGGCCTGAAATCCCGGGCTGTTCCGATGTCCCTCATCATCATCTCGATCGTATTGAATCCCACGGCCGCCACGTCCACCGGGAGCGAAAGCACGTAACGGATGGCCTGCTCCGGGTATTCCCACAGGAGCCCGTCCCCGAGCACCTTCATGGCCACGATACCGGTACCGCGCTCGCGCGCGAGCGGGATGAGCTCGTCCTCGGTACGCGGAAAGTTGAACCGGTCGAGAAAATTAAAACCCGTCATGACGGCGTCGAACTCGTACTCCATGAGCGCCCGAATCAGCACGTCGGGCACTCCGTGGCCCGTAATGCCGATATGGCCGATCTTGCCCGCGTCCCGGGCACGTGTAAAAGCCTCGAGCGCGCCGTCCGGTCCGAGTATGAGGTCCAGGTCCGCGTTCGACTGCACGTGGTGAAGGAACAGGAGGTCTATGTAGTCGGTTTTCAGCCTCCGCAGGCTCCCGTCAATCCCCGCGGCAGCCTCAGTCGCGGTTCGGAAGTGGCACTTGGATGCGAGAAAGCACTCGTTTCTCCTTCGCTCCATCACAAGCCCGACCTTGCGTTCCGCCTCCCCGTCACCGTACTGGGCCGCGGTCTCCATGTAATCCCCCCCCTCGTCCAGGAAAGTCTCCATGAGACGGACTGCGTCTTTATCGGAAAGCTCCAGAAGATGAAAGCCTCCGAGCCCGAGCACGGAAACCACACGGCCCGTTTGACCGAGCACCCGTTTTTCCATCGTGCGCCTCCTAGTGCCTGTTTTTTCTCCTCCACAGGTAGGGATTCTCGAACGGAAGGTCCGGATACAGCTTCGCGGCGTTCAGTATCATCTGAGCTACCTCGGGAAAGCCGTTGTCGCCGTACACGGATACCGTTTCATACCCGAACCCGGCCTCGATAATCCGAACCGAGAGCGGATAACCGTCCACGAAAATATGGACGAGCAGCCGGTCGTAATAGTCGAGACCGTCAGAAACGTAGGTCACCTTTTTTGCCGTTTTTATCTGCCTCCGGGTGAAGTTCTTCGCCTCCGTTCCGAAGGGCTGGTCGGTATAAAAACCCACGTCCGGATTGCGTATCTCGGGCGTATCCACGCCGAGAAAGCGCATGTACCTTCCCCTGTAAATAATGGTATCGCCGTCCTCCACTTCTATAAAAAGCCTGCGCATCCTCTTCGGAACAGGCTTGTCCGGGGTCTGTGTACCGCTCTCAGCAGCGACGACCGCGCAAAAAAGGAAGAGAAAGAGGACAAAGTGTGTACTGAGCTTTCTCATTCTCATTAAAAAAAGGTCGAAAATAGAAGTATAGAGGTGTTGATCACCCCGATTATCATAGCACGACGCATGAGGAGGGGGCAATGACAAATTTTATCGCATACGTTGCTGAAAAGAGCTACGACGACTATTCCCAGGAGGACCGCATCGTCCGTGAGGCGGGTGGAGAGCTCCGTTTCGCCCGGTGCACTACGGAAGAGGACATCTGCGAACAGTGCGCAGACGCGCATGCCCTCCTGCTCAGGCAGACGCCGGTGGGGGAGCGGGCCTTCGGCGCCCTGCGCAATCTGCGCGTTGTTTCCCGCTACGGGGTGGGATACGACAATGTGGACACGTCTGCGGCGACGCGCGCCGGAATCATCGTCACCTTCGTTCCCGATTACTGCGTGGGAGAGGTGGCCGACCACGCCATCGCGCTCCTCATGTCCGTAATCCGGAGGACGCCGCTGAGGGACAGGCTCGTCCGGCAGGGCGGGTGGGACATAACTTCCAGGAAACCCGTTCATAGAACCGAGGGGCGTATATTCGGCCTCGTGGGCTACGGCAAAACGGCCCGGGAGGTGAGGCGGCGGCTGGGAGGGTTCCCGTTCAGGTTCGCGGCGTTCGACCCCTACGTGAACGATGAGGTCTTCAAGCGAGAGAACACCATTCGGCTCGATTTCGAAAAGCTCATAACGGTCTCGCATTACGTTTCGATTCACGCTCCGCTGAACAGCGAAACCGACAGGCTCTTCGACCTTGCCATATTCAGAAGGATGAGGAGAAGCGCGGTGCTTGTCAACACCTCACGCGGGGGGATCGTGGACCTGCGCGGGCTGTACACGGCGCTCAGGGAGGGGTACATAGGCGGAGCGGGCCTCGATGTATTCGAAAAGGAACCCTTCGATCTCTCGAATCCGCTCAGGAGGATGGACTCGGTCGTGCTCTCCGATCACGCTTCATGGTACTCGGAGGAATCGCA
Organism: uncultured Spirochaetota bacterium; assembly: GCA_964460545.1. Lineage (GTDB taxonomy): Bacteria > Spirochaetota > B62-G9 > B62-G9 > DRHN01 > CAYWUT01. The sequence goes on along the minus strand of CAYWUT010000036.1, from coordinate 21,849 downwards.
GGCCGAGCTTCAGCGCAGGACCGCGGAGGAGGCTGTGGCCCTGTTTACCGGCGGCATTCCCGAAAACCCCGTCAACCCCGAGGCGCTCTCAGGGAAGATCATCGAAATGGAGCGGGAAAGGCGGCCCGTTATAGAGGAACCCGTGCTTCGCAAGCTGAGCAACTGACGTTCCGATGATGCGGGCGTTTATGGGCCCGCTCAATCCCGTTCGGCGTAAAGCCTGCATTTAACGGGATCGAGCTTTGCGCGCTCGCCCGGCTGCAGTACAAGGTAATCCCCGCTCTCCCATGTGCCGTCAACGAAACGCTGCAGAAGACCGGGGTCCCCCTCCACCTCGTCGTAAGACATTCCCATTCCGAGCCTGTTGTTCAGCGAATCCACGCATTTCTTCGTGTATTCACGCCCCCGGCTTGCCACCCGCTCCCCGAGGACCTTCCACGTTATATAGGTAAGGTGGGTGTAGTTGGTCATGAGAACGCGCTCTATACCGTCGCGCTGGCGCTCGGTCACGGAAATGCCGTAGAACTCGTCGTACTTCTCCGCGTAGTCGGGGCTTCCGGGGAGGGGAAACCCGTCGATCCAGCCCGGAGAAAACCAAAAGGTCCCGGGCCGCTTTTTCATGTATGCTTCATGTTTCAGCCGGTCCCCGATGAGAAGGGGTACGCAGTCGGGCACGTTGTGGATAACGACAGGCAGATCGGGATGGCCGATGTTCATGATGCCGTTTCCGCAGTGCCCGTAATTCAGGAGTATGTAATCGCACGAGCCCGCCTCAACGCGGTCCAGCGCATCCTGAACGGTCCTGTTCAGCCGTTCGGGGAACTCGTGCAGTCCCTGGTGAAGGAACTCGATATCGATGCGGTTCGGCGAGCGGGAGACGCAATGGCACAGCTCGCGCTGCATGACGTTGCACGAAATAATCTTGAGCCTGATTTTTCCTCTCCTTTCCGCCGTCATAAATCTAAGCCGTGCGCCCTGTCCCGACAATGAAAATTATCCGCGCCGGGGCGTCCGCGTCTTTATGCCTGGATCACCCGGTTAAATTTACCCTCGATTGAGGTTGAAGGTCCCCTTTAATTTCATGGATCACCCGGTTAAACCGGGTGATGACAAATGGAATGTGCCTACCTCCGAGTGAGAGGACCGGGTGATGACAAATGGAATGGGCTTGCCGCTGATTGAGGGGATTGACCCCTTTAAATGAGTCAAGCAAAGACTTGACCCCTTTCTCTATCGTATACTACAGTTTATGATCCTGAACGGACAAAAATATGAAGGAGCAGGAAGACATGACTATCGACCGTTTCGTTCGATCGAAGCGAAAAACCATAGCAATCGAAATCACGCGCGAGGGGCTTGTCGTCGTCCGTGCCCCCTTAAGGGCCTCACGGAGGGAGATCGACGCGCTCATCAGCAGCAGGAAGAGCTGGATCGAAAGAAAGCGAAACGAAGCCCGCAAAAAGACGAGCGCCGGGACTCGCCGCTTCGTCGAGGGTGAGGAATTCTTCTACCTGGGGAAAACCTATCCGCTCTCTCTCGTGAACGGACATGACGGCGCAAAGCTTTGCTTCAGAGACGGAAAATTCCTCCTCAGTGCGGATGCGCGGGAAAACGCACGGGACCTCTTTACGGCGTGGTACCGGGCCCGGGCCCGGCGCTACATAGGCGACACTTTACCCTCCATCGCAGGAAAGCTCGGCATGTCCTATGCCCGGGTCCGCATAACGTCCGCCCGAACCCGCTGGGGCTCCTGCAGCTCGAAAGGGAGCCTGAATTTCTCCTGGCGCCTTGTCATGGCGCCTCCCGATATTATCGAGTACGTGGTGGTCCACGAGCTCGTTCACCTGAAGGAGCAGAACCACTCGTCCCGGTACTGGAAAAAAGTCGAGTCCATCCTCCCGGACTACCGCGCGCTCCGTGATCGGCTCAGGCGGGAGGGACATCTCTTCTCGCTTAACTGACTTGACCTGAAAATGGTCGTTCGCTATCTTCTCTATTACACTTCCGTGCCGAGCACGTACAGCTCTGTAAATAGACGGAAATAAACGAAGCGGAGACGGTTTTTCATGAAACGCAGGGTCGTTATTACAGGGCTTGGTCCCGTATCACCCATAGGAATAGGAAAAGAGGCTTTCTGGGAAAGCGCCTGCGCCGGGAGGGGCTCTTTCCACGAGATGGATTTCGGTGAATGGGACGGGGAACAGTTCAGGTGCCGCATATGCTCCTCCATCGATAATTTCAACCCCGCGGAAACGCTCGGCTTTCCGAAGAAGCTGAGACGGGCCGCAAAGGCGACGCAGTACGCCCTGCTCGGCGCGTTCCTCGCGCTCGAGGACGCGGGCTTCACCCCGCAAGAGGTCTCATGCGACGGTGAACCGGGTCCCATGGTCTATAGAACCGAAGGGCTGGACCCCGGTAAATGCGGCGTCATACTAGGGCAGTCGGTCAACAACTGCGATGTCATGATGCCCCAGCACACCTCGTTCGTCAGAAACCGGGGACCGAAAAAAGTGCATCCCTTTACCCTTCCCTCGTCCAATTCAAACATGGGGGCCGCAGCCGTGGCCGAGTGGTTCTACCTCAAGGGGACGAACCTCACCATCTCGACCGCATGCTCTTCAGGAGCGCACGCGATCGGCGTTGCCGCTCTGAACATACAGATGGGCATCGAGGATATAATCGTTACGGGCGGCACCGACCATACGCTCGAGCCCTATTTCTTCTGCGGATTCGATGTCATTAACGCGCTCAGCACTCGCAACGACGACCCCATGACCGCGTCGCGGCCCTTTGACCGGGACCGGGACGGATTCGTGCTCGGCGAAGGCGCGGGCGTCATCGTTCTCGAGGAGCTCGAACATGCCAAAAAACGCGGGGCCCGAATCTACGGGGAGCTCGTGGGGTACGGCTACTCGGCCGACGCGTACAACATCGTTGCGCCGGACCCGTACGGCAGGGCCGCTGTCGCGGCCGTCAGGAAGGCCCTGGAGATGGGAGGCGTCCTTCCCGAGGAGGTCGAGTACATCAACGCCCACGGCACCTCCACCCTGCTCAACGATCCGAACGAATCCCATATCATCAAGCAGGTCTTCGGCGATTACGCGTATAAAGTGCCGGTAAGCTCCTCCAAATCCTTCCTCGGCCATCCGATCGGCGCGGCCGCGGGACTGGAGGCGATCATATCGTTGCTCACCATCACCCGTTCCGTTATAACGCCCACGGCCAATCTCATGAATCCCGATGTGGAATACGTAGACAAGGCGGCACCGCACCTGGACAAACGCTGCGATCTCGATTATGTATCCGAGGGAATGAGAGAGCAGTCGGTCGGGCTGGTGCTCAGCCAGTCTTTCGGATTCGGCGGCCAGAACGGCGTTCTTCTCTTTAAAAGGTTCGAGGATTAAGAAAGCATTCGCGCGGACAAAGAACTTTCCCGGTCCCGGTATTACTGCACCCCGAATAAAAGTTGATTTATCCCGGAATCTTATTACAATGAGCTGAGAGCATCTGTTAAAAGCTCCTTTATACAATACCGAGGATAAAAGCGGTGGTAAGGACAAAATCAGCGACAAGGACCTTCGGCATTCTTACGAGCGGCGGGGACTGCCCGGGTCTCAACGCCGCGATCAGGGGCGTGGCGAAAGCCGCGTACGGCATGTACGACATGAACATCATCGGTATAGCGAACGGTTTCAAGGGGCTCATTGACGGGGAGGCCCATCTCATGAAGCCGTACTACTTCTCCGGCATACTCACCCGGGGGGGCACCATACTCGGAACCTCCCGCGAAAAACCCTTCAAGGACCTGGCCAAGATGGTGGACTCCAAGGCGGGCAGAAGCAAGCCGGAGGCCATCAAGGAAAATTACAGGAAGCTGGGGCTGGACGCGCTCGTCATACTAGGCGGGAACGGAACACACAAGACCGCGGCCCTCCTTAAAAAGGAGGGGCTGAATATCCTCGGTCTTCCGAAAACCATAGACAACGATATTTTCGGGACCGACATGACATTCGGTTTCCACAGCGCCGTGGACATAGCAACCGAGGCGATCGACCGGCTGCATACCACGGCCGACTCGCACAACAGGATCATGGTCATCGAGGTCATGGGACACAAGGCGGGCTGGCTCGCGCTCTACTCGGGCGTAGCCGGGGGCGGCGACGTCATTCTGATCCCCGAGATTCCCTATTCCATCGACAGCATAGCCAACCACATCATGAAGCGCGACCGCACCGGCAAGCAGTTCTCCATCGTCGTTGTCGCTGAAGGCGCACGCTCAGTCGAGGAGTCGAAAATGACGAAGGACGAGCTGAAGAAAAACAGGAAAGGGGAGGCTCCGTCAAAGGGATACTCGCTCGCTCGCGAAATTGCCGGGGCCGTGGGCATGGAGGCGCGTACCACGGTCCTGGGACATCAGCAGAGAGGCGGCGCGCCTTCCCCGTACGACCGCATACTCTCAACGCGCTTCGGTACCGCGGCCGCGGAGCTCCTCTACAAGGGTGATTACGGAAAGATGATCGCGCTCGAGCAGGACCGCATCGTGGCAAAACCCCTGGAGGATGTCGCGGGAAAATTGAAGACCGTTCCCCGCGATTATCACCTCATCGAAACCGCGCGGCTCGTGGGGACCTGCTTCGGCGACGAGTAATCGTACGCCTCCTTACGTTAAACACCCAGGCCCTTCTCGATACGGAGCACGGCCTCTCTCAGGGTATCGAGTTTCTTGCAGAAGGCAAACCGGACCAGCCTTTTCCCCTCTTCGACTCCCTCCGTATAGAAGGCGCTCGGCGGTATGGCCGCGACTCCGCACCGGTCTATGAGGTGGTACACGAAACTCCGGTCGTCACCCTCCCATAAATCGCTGAAATCGGCGAGTATGTAATACGCCCCGTCCGGAGGCACGACGCCGAATCCCGTTTTTTCGAGCGAGCCGAGAAGCAGAGCCCTGCGTTCGGAATACTCGGAATTCAGCTGATTGTAATAGTCCTCGCCGGCTGTTTTCAGTACCGAGGCGAACGCGTGCTGAAGGGGCGTGGCGGTTGCAAAGGAGAGGTACTGGTGGGCCGACTGAAGCGCTTCAATGAGAGGTGCCGGTCCCGTGGCCCAGCCGATCTTCCATCCCGTTATGGAGAACGTCTTGCCTGCGCTCGATACGGTGACCGTCCTGTCGCGCATACCGGGTATTGAGGCCATGGAGATATGGACGGCGGGACCGTATGTCAGGTTCTCGTAAACCTCATCCGTTATGACAACGACGTCATGCTCGATGCACAGCCGCGCGATCAGCTCCAGCTCTTCCCGGGAGAACACCTTGCCGGTGGGATTATGCGGTGTATTGAGGAGGAGGAGCCTCGTTTTCGGGTTGAAGCATTTTCGAAGTTCGTTCTCCTCGATAGTGAACTGCGGATACCGCATCGTGTAATAGCGGGGAACGGCGCCCGCCATGGCCGCACACACGGGATAACTGTCGTAATGGGGCTCGAACAGTATGACCTCATCCCCGGGATTGAGAAACCCGAGGAAGAAGCCCGCGATGCCTTCCGAAGCACCGTTGAAAACCGCGACTTCCGTGTACGCGTCGTATCGAAGCCCACTCTTTACGCGGATGACTCGCGCGATCTCCTCCACGAGTACCGGGCACCCCATTGACCGCGCGTACTGGTTGTTCCCCTCACTGACCGCGCGTGCCGCGGCCCCGGAAAAATCGAGGGGACAGTCAAAATCGGGGAACCCCTGCGACAGGTTGATGGCGTGCTTTTCCTGCGCCCGTGTCGTTATCTCCGTGAATATATTGGTCCCGAACGGCTTGAATCTCTCGGATACCACGCTCCCTCCTCAGGCTGTAGTATTTGCACTGCTTACAATACAAAAGGGGGTGGCCCCTGTCAAGGGCCGGTGAAAAGGCTTATCGAGGATTCAGGATCGAGTCGGAAGGTCCCGGGAGGTCTGAATCAGAGCACCCCCGTCCCTCATCGCTTTCATTCGGGTGACGACGCTCCCCTCCGGAACGTCGACACCCCTGCACCCGTCCTCCACGAGGACCATGCTGAATCCGAGACCGAGCCCGTCCATAACGGTGTAATAGACGCACACGTCCAGAGCAAGACCGCAGACATACACGGTCCGGATCCCCAGGCCCTTAAAATAAAAGGAAAGCCCCGTGGAGGTCGCACGGTCGTTTTCGAAGAAGGCAGAGTACGAATCCATATCGGCCCCGGCGCCCTTCCGGAGTATGAGCCCCACATTGCGCGTATCGAGGCCGGGGTGGAGACGCGCTCCCTCCGTTTCCCGGACGCAGTGGTCGGGCCAGAGCGTCTGCTCCACTCCACCTGCGCTTACGGTATCGAAAGGGGACTTTCCCTCGTGGCTCGACGAAAAGGAAACATGGCCGGGGGGATGCCAGTCCTGCGTGGCAACGACTGTGGAGAACCTGTTGATAATATTGTTGATAACGGGAACGACCGTGTCGCCCCCGGGCACTGCCAGGCTTCCTCCCGGGCAGAAATCATTCTGAAGGTCCACGATGAGGAGCGCCTTCTCATCCCTCATAATACGTCTCCATAAATGATCATATAAAAAACCCGGACGTCAATCGTACCGGGCTCTCTTACCCGTAAAACCCCGCGCAACCCCCATCACCCCAATCTACCTCAATCAATCGAATACTATCCCGCATCGAGCACGGACCGGGCGGCCTCTACAGCGCGCTCCACATCCGCACGCTTCACCATCTTCGAGGTCACGAAGCGCACCGTATTTTCACCCGCGGCGGACGCGAGCACGCCCCGCTCTTTCATCGAAGCCAGAAATGAGGCGGCATTCATACCCTGCCGCGTGACCGTGACAACCACGTAATTGGTATGGACCCGGTCGAGGTCCACCGCGGTTCCCGGATGCTCCGCGAAAAAACGGGCGAGGATGAGGGCGTTATCGTGGTCCTCCCTCAGGCGGGCCGTGTTCTCCTCGGACAGTGCGACCATTCCGCACGCGCAAAGCCAGCCGGTCTGCCGCATGCCTCCGCCCAGCATCTTCCTGAAACGCCTGGCCCGTTTCATGAAATCCCGCGACCCGCACACGACCGATCCCACGGGCGCACCGAGCCCCTTTGAAAGGGATATCATGACGGAGTCCGCGAACCGCGTAATCGTCTTAACATCCACACCCAGGTAGAGCGCGGCATTGAAGATTCGCGCTCCGTCAAGGTGGACCGGAAGACCGTGCTCCACGGCCACCGCTTTAATCCCCTCGAAAAGATCGAGCGGGGGCACGATTCCGCCGTACTTGTGATGGGGCGTTTCGATACATATGAGCGACGTGCGGGGATAGTGTATGTCGTCCTTTCTTATGGCCTCCCGCACTTCCACCGGATCGGGCGCCCCGGACTCGCCCCTGACTGTTCTTATCATGAGTCCCCCGACGAAACCGGCCCCTCCCGTTTCCGACGTGCGGACATGCGCGTTCTCCTCCACGATGATCTCGTCTCCATGCACGGTATGCGAAAGCATGCAAACGAGGTTTCCCATAGTACCGCTTGGAAGGAAAAGCCCCTCCTCCATTCCCGCGCACTCGGCCGCTCTTCGTTCCAGCTCTTCATGCATGGGGTCTTCCCCGTATACGGAATCGCCGAGCCGGGCGCCGAACGCCTCCCGGCGCATCCTGTCGTCGGGAAGCGTGATTGTATCCCTTCTCAAATCCACCGTCTCCATCCGCGTTTCTCCGATCGTATAGTGTTCCCTGCTCCCCGGAAGTCCCCGGGTCATCATCCGCCGCCCGCCCTGAAAAGCCCGGCGTCGATGCCGAGTTTCTTAATCAGATCCTGAAGCTGGCGCCTGTCCATACCCGCCTTCCGGGCCGTCAAGCTGACGTTTCCTCCGTATTTAACGAGAAGCCGTTCGATGAAGACCTTTTCCAGCTCGGCCTTCCGGCTCTTGAGCACATTCGATTTGAATTTCTTGAAACCGTCCCACGTCTCGGGCACTTCACGTATGCCGGGTTCCTCCGCGCCCCCGGCCGCATTTCCCTCCCGATCATGAAGACCGTCCATATCGAAGACGATCCGCTCGAGCACGTTTTCATCATCGGAGAGAAGGACCGATCGCTCTATCACGTTTTTCAGCTCACGAACGTTGCCCGGCCAGCCGTACTGGAGGAGCTCGAGCTTGGCTTCACGTGAGAGCACGCAATCCCTATTCCTCGACTCGAGGAAATAATTGACGAGCGGAAGTATGTCGCATCTCCGCTCCCGCAGCACCGGTATGGTGACGGGTATGACGGCGATGCGGTAGTACAGGTCGTTTCTGAAGAGCCCCTTATCCACCAAACCGCGAATATTCCTGTTCGTGGCTGTGATGAGGTGGAGATCGATAACACGCTTGACGTTGCTCCCTATGGGATAGTACTCGGGTGTTTCGAGAACACGGAGGAGCTTCGCCTGGGCCTCCGGCGGAAGCTCGGCGACCTCGTCAAGGAAGAGAGTACCGCTGTTCGAAAAGGCGATTTTACCCTCATAATCCTGAACAGCGCCGGTAAACGCCCCCTTCCTGTAGCCGAAAAGCTCACCCTCTATTATGTCCTTTGGGATGGACGCACAGTTGAGCTGAACGAAAGGCCCCTTCCTGTTCGAAAGCGTATGTATGTACTGCGCGACGAGCTCCTTCCCCGTTCCGGTCTCGCCGGTTATGAGTATGGGCGCATTAAAACGCGCCGCCTTCTGGGCGAGGTTCAGCATCTGTATGGTTGTCGGATCGCGGGTTATAAACTCAAGCTCCGAGTCCTCGCCACGTACCCTGTAGCGGACATCGAGCTTGAACGAGCTCCCTGAAACCTCCAGGTAGGAGAGGGCCCGGTCTATGGAACGCACGAGGTCGTCGATCTTGACCGGCTTTGTAATATAATCGAACGCCCCGCGCTTTATGGTGTCAACCGCATGGTCTATGCTCCCGTACCCGGTAAAAACGATGAAAGGAATGCGGGGACTCCGCCGCTTGATCCGGTCCATGAATTCGATACCGTCCATCCCGGGAAGACGCACGTCCGTGACAATCAGCTCGGGACGGTTCTTTTCGAATTCACGCTCCGCGGTTTCCGCGTCGCTGAAAAAAACCGCGTTATATCTTTTAGAGAGATTGATCGCCAGAATATCGCGCATCTTTCGCTCGTCTTCAACGATAAAGATGGAGTGTTTCGTATTCACGGGACTTTTCATTCCTTTTTCTCCCAGCGCGTCCGCAGGGGGAGCATAACCCTGAAGCAGGCGCCCGAACGGACCGGAAGCAGCTCTATAGAGCCGGACAGGTTCTCCACGAGCTGTTTCGTAACGGTCAGTCCGAGACCGCTCCCCCTTTGCTTTGTCGTATAAAAGGGCTCGAAGACCCTGTCCTTTGCTTCTTCCGGTATCCCGGGGCCGTTATCCGAGACAATGAGAGACAAGCCGTGCCCGTCCGCCTCGTAATCGATGTCGATAAGCCCCCCGGATTCCATGGCCTCTATCGCGTTGAGTACGAGATTGAGAAGGACCTGGAAGAGTATGTTGTCATCGCTCGAGAAAAAGAGGGGCCGCGTGTTCTTTATCGCAAGCGTGATATCGCTCTCCTTGAGCTTGTACTTGAGAAAGTGCTTGAGCTTCTGCAGTATCTTCACGATCTCGACGCTTCTGAGCTCCGGTTTCTTCCGGAAGTTGATGCTGAGGAGCCTGTTCACCAGTATATTGATACGGTCCGCCTCCTCCTGTATGTACCCGAGCATCCTGGACCGCTCGTCGCTTCCCACCCCGCCGTTCAGTATGGTCTCCACGGAAGTGGATATGATGGAAAGGGGATTTCGTATCTCATGTGAGATCTCGGACGTCATCTTCCCCATGACCATAAGCTGCTCCATGCGGTACCGGTGCTTTTCGATCTCCTTTTCGTTCTCGTACATCTCGCACCTGTCTATGAGGGACGGGAGGACCACTCGTATGGAATTGAGCGCGGAAATGTCCTCCTCGCTCCACCGCTGTATAAACCCCCTCCGCGGCAGGAGCATGATCGCGACGATCTCGTCACCCTTGCTCGCCGGGAGAATAAGATCGAAACCCGCATTATGCAGCACTTCGACGTCATGCCTGTCGTTGACGAACATCAGTATCTCTTCGATGGTGATACCGCGGTCCAGCCGTTTCAACACCGTGAAAACGGGGCTCCCGGTCCCGAGCACCGGGACTTTTCCGCCGTCGGCGCGTACAAATGCTTCGCAGTCCCGGTCGAGGACGAGAAGGAGCGTCTCCTCGTTATGCACGTATTTTCCCAGGACATTCTGCAGCCGGGAGGAGAGACTCCCCAGTGTCCGCGCATAGGAGAGGTACTCCACGGGCTGCAGATCGGACCTTCTGAAGGATTGAGCCGCCGGAAACTTCCTCATTATAAGGGAGAAGCTCGTTACGCGCCTCAGGGTCGATACCGCCATGTAAATGATAAAAACCTCCAGCACGAGCGTTACGCTTACGGGAAGGTTCAGGGCCCCGGCTATCTTTTCCTGGTTTTTCACGACGAATACCATGTAGATGAGGACCAGTATGGAGATAAGAGCGGGATAAAAAAGAATGCCGCTTATCAGCCGCTTCAGGTCCGCGAGATGAAACCTGAACACGAGGACAACGATGAACAGCGTAAACGCGGCAAGGAGAATACTGATCCATGGAAAGGGAATCGAGAAAAAAAAATTCATCACGCTCACCAGCGAGACGAGATAGGCGAGCGGCAGGCCGAAGATCAGAAGCATCCGAACCGAGTTCTTCTCGTAGGGGATGATGCTGCCCTTCATGGAAGCGAGAAAATGCCTGGTCGTCAGAATGAGGAGCAGTATGGAGTACGCGGTGAGGAGGAAATAAAGCACTATGAACGCGAGCGGAAGTCTCCGCAGGGATATGTTGCGTATGTCGGCCGGGAGAACGATCTTGTCTATGATATGCTCTCTCGGGAAGAAGAGGATTATTAAAAGGGAAAGCAGGAGGGATATTCCGTATAGGACGTAGAGATACTTCCCCCTCAGCTTTGTACGTATGGGGTAGTGGAGGGAGAGCGTGAACAGGAGGGGCGGAAAAAAGGAGATGCCGAGCGAGCCGAGAACAACGGCCGCGGTGAGGTAGCGCCCCTCTTCAAGCTTCAGGTTCAGCAGGAGGCTTACATCGATGAGCAGAATACAGAGAATGACGGACGCCAGTATCTTGTTGAGGTAACTTTTGGAGTTGTAAGTCCAGACGACATAACCGAGCGTCAGATTGACCAGCACGATGATGGTCTGTATGTGGATGTCGTTTATCGACATGATTCAATTGTAATGCCGGCCTACGGGAGGGGAAATATGTTTTTATCCTCCGGAAGCCGCGGGCCGCCCGCGTCAGCATCGTCGATTTTTCAGGTTTCCGCGCGGCTCAGGCGATGCTGACCGCCATCTCCCGTTCCTCCTCAGACTCGTCCCATTCATGATCGCAGCCGCTGAGCCCCTGGTAAATACAGCCCGGGTCCGGCCCGACAAGATTGCCGTATGCATACGCGCGCGCGCGGCAGCCCCCGCATATGGTCCTGTACTTCGGGCACTCGAATTCGAAATTATCCCTGTCGCACATTTTTTTGCACACTTCGGAATTCCGCCAGATATCGATGAACCGCTCCTCCCGGAGGTCCCCGATGACAACCCCGGGCATAAAAACACAGGGGGTCATGAACCCGTTCGGCTGAACCGCCCCGTATACCCTGCCGGCACCGCACCCGCCCGCGTACTCGATAATGCCTCCGATTTCATTTGCGTGATCAGCCGTATAGTGGAACAGGCCCGCGTTTCGTCCTTCGGACCTTTCGTAAAGGGCCCGGGCAAATGTCGGCGAGGTGCTGACGATGTTGAGGCCCGTTTCCTTTCGCCTGAAATGGTAGTCGCAGAGCAGGCCCATGAGGCCCTCCCTCTGCCGGGGAGTGAGGTCGAGCGCCTTGTCCTCACTCCCACGCCCCGTGGGTATGAAATTGTAGTGGCTGAAGGAATTGACCCCGAGCTCGATGGCGAGCTCCATTACCTCCTCGACCTCATGATAGTTTCTCCTCGTAACCACCATGTTCACGCCTACGTGCAGGTGTTCGTTCCGCACGAGGTTTTTAATCCCCGCTATGGATTTTTTAAAATTACCCTCGCCCCTGATATCGTTATGGGAGGACGCGCGGGCCCCGTCGAGGCTGACGAACACGTTGCGCGCCCCGTTGTCGGCCAACCTTTCAACGTAATCGTTATTGGCGAGAAGCGTCCCGTTCGAGGCGATGCTCGTATGGAGAAACCTGCTCGCGTAATTCAGAACATCCCAGAATCCCGGGCCCATTACGGGCTCTCCGCCGGAAAAAGCGACGAACGCGACATTCGCGTCCACCATCTGGTTTATGAGGTCTATCTTCTCCTCGAAGGAGAGCTCGTCCGGAGCCGGCCTGCCCGCGCTCTGGTAGCAGTACCTGCAGCGGAGATTACAGACATTCGTGTAATTCCAGACAATCACGAGCGGCGCGTCGAAACGGAAAGGGTGCCTCAGGCCGTTCCCCGCGATGGTTTTCATTACGTTGAGCACGGTCTGCCGGTTGTGCTTCTGCGCGAAAAACATCTTCCTGAGGTCCTCGTTTACACCGATTTTCTTCATACCGAGCCCCAGGGCCGCGTTTACGGGTATTCTGCCCCAAAAAGCCCGGAGAGTCCGCTCCCGATCCGCGCCGAAGAGCTCCTCAATTCTGGCGCGCCCCCTGGTGGAGTAGTGTTTGAATACGTTTCTTACGATCCTTCTGTTCATTATCTTTTCGAGTTTCGCCATGGTACCCCTCCTGATAATGAATAAGCAAATTGCATGCCGTGTTCGTTAATTTCATTAACTGCTTGCACAATAGGGAATTAATGAGATTCCGGGACAACGGCGGGAAGCGGAACGCGATGTATTTTATCGCACTTTTGTGAGAATTTTGATGGTATCACGGGCGTTGCCATGAAGCAGGCAACGGGCGTTGCCATGAAGCAGGCAACGCTTAACGGAAGAGCAGGACCTTTCGGGTAAAGAAGTTCCAGAAGAATACCATGCATCCCGCAATGATCTTGGAGTAGAGGTAGTATACCGCGGCATGCTCGGTAAAAAACCAGATGAGCGCTTCATTCAGGCCGACGCCCACGACCCCTATGAATATGAATATCCAGTACTCGAGATGACGGCTTTGAACCGAACGCCGGCTGAAAACCCAGAGAACGCTCAGTACATAGCTCACCGTCGTTCCCGTAATAAAACCGATGCCGTTCGAAACAAGATAGTGGATATGAAAGACTTCAGTCAGTAAAACGAGTATGCCGAAATCCACGGAAAATGCGATATTGCTCGACAGTATGGAACGAAAGAGGTGAATGGTAACCTTGTCGGATTTCTTTATAAAGAGCTTCTTGAACATGTCCAGCCGCGATGAACGGTCCCCGGCCGCGTTTTTTCAACCGGAGAGCCGCTCATACCTTTCAGTAAGATCAGTGACGGCGTCCGCGAGGTTTCCGCGTATACGTTCGTCGAGCACCGCGATATCCTCGGAACGAGTGAGGTCAAGTACGTCCTCTTTCGCGTAGTAGACACGGAATTCCTCGCCCCGCTCGATCAGGAGCTTCACCGCGTCCGGAAGCTCGAACTCGCCTTCCTTGCCAGGTTTTCTCGGTTTGTGCCGCTCCACGCTCCCGCACGCTTCCATGATACCGTGTCTGAAAGCCCACAGGTTCATACTCGTCAGAATGCCGTTCACCTCCGCCCTGCCGTTATCCGGTCCGTAGAGCGTGTCCCGGGTCGTGCATCTCTCCGGATCGGATGCCTTTTCCACGATGTCGACGAGTCTGCCTCCCCCGGTTCTTATAACGGCAAACGACTTCAGGCGCGCCCGCGTATGCTCGTTGAAACCCGCGATATCGAACCCGACCATTCCCGACATGTTCGAAGGCCTGTCCAGAAGCATGGACACGGACCGGGTCGAATAGTTATTGTCGCCGTTGAGGAGCAGAAACTCGTCACCACCGGTGAACCCGCGAGCCGCGTAAACGGCATGCGCGGTGCCGTCCGGTTTCTCCTGAAAGGAGAAGGATATCTCTATTTCGGGAAACAGGATCGGGCCTTTTTCCGAGTAGTGTTCGGTAAAAAACCGGTCGTTCGGTTTCAGGACGATATTCACCTTCTTCAATCCGGCCAGCACGAGGTTGAGCACCTGGAAATCGAGAAAGGGGAAGTTCGAAAACCGCGCGGCCATCTTTTCACCGAGACGCACGGCCTCGAGCTCATCCCCGTTCTTAATGTACCGCTCGGCGCCGTCCTGTATTCTTGTCGCGCTCCCTGCAGCGAGTATAACCGCCTTCTTCATCAACTGTGAACCCCTCTCCGGATTGTGATATGAAACAGGATCCCTAAAGGTCGATCTCGCTCCAAGCGCAGCCGCCGCACGCGGGATACGGATCGAAACACGCGTACCGGGTTAAATCGGGATACTTCCGGGCGTATGTCCTTTTCCACTCTTTAATAAAATTCCGTTCGGTTCCCTTCTCAACCACGGCGTAGCAGCTCCCGCCGAAACCGCCCCCGAACCCGGTTGCGCCGAACGCCCCGATCTTCAGCGCCGTTTTCTGCAGCCAATCGACGGGCGGCGCGATGTTTTTCAAATAGTCGCGGGAGAGGGCGTGAGACTCGTTTACGAGCTCTCCGAAAGCAGGTACATCGTTATCCTCGAGTCTTTCAACCGCGCGTTCGACAACATACTCTTCGCTGTAAAACTGGAAAACCCTGCCCGCGGCCTCCGCGTTGCCTGCGTTCATGAGGTCTTCGTACGCACGCCCGGCTCTTCGGCCCGCAGGCGTATCCGGGTAAAAATCCCGAAGGTACCGCCCGTCTTCTTCACGCATTTCCCGCAGCCTGGCGACCGCTTCGGCCGCGTTGAGAGACAGCCTGTTGTAGAGGGGCATGGATTCCTTCGTCTTTTCGGACTTCTTACCGGAATACGCCGTAATCACGGTATGTCCCGGCTGAGCGGGCAGGCGTTTTAAAACCCGCGTCGGACAGTACCGGCAGAAGATCGTTTCCTCCCTGCGGCCGAGCACTATCGCGGTGTGGTCCTCGGACCCGCCGAAGGTACCCACCCCTCCGTCGCCGGAAAGGTCCCCGAAATCGAGTCCGTTCTCATAGTGTGCTATGTACATCGAGAGTGCGAGAAGAAATGCATCCGTCCCGTCCCCTGAATCGAGGCCCGCCTTGATTCCGTTTTGAATAATGATCGATCGGAACGGGTCGAGGGACAGCATGTCGCCAACCGCTGTAAAGATGAGAAAATCGCATATGACCTTTGCGGAGGAGCCCGACGTTCCCCCTCCAATTGGAATATCACCGTAGAACACGGCCTTCACGTCGGGAGGAACGCCAAGTCCAGATTCCATGAGATTCCGGCTCAGACGCTCCGCCACCCGGAAGGTATAATGCGATCCGGCCCCTTCTTTATCCATGACCGGCCGTCCGCCGTTGATTCTCAGCACGGTTTCACCCAATTCAGGGTCCGCATTGACGATCTCGGTAAGGCCGTCGCGGGCCGCACAGCATACCGCGAAGAAGTTCTTCGGCCCCGTGAGCAGGAGGGTCCTGCCCCCCTGGTAGTCGGTATGTTTTCCGAGCAGCTCGACCCTGTTGGGTACTGAAACGAGCCACACACGCTCCTTTGCCGCGGGACGCCCGAAACGGCTTTTAAAAAGGTTCATTACCAGCCGAATGTTTTTCCTCCTCGATTCGACGATCTCCTCATCAGAACAGTAATTATGAAGCATCAGGTCTATCCGGTCATGGATCTTCGGCTGTTTCATATCTTCCGGGAAAGGGAGCCTGTTCCCACCGGGAAAGAGCTCCCATGCGTGATAAAATGTCATTAAAAGAATGTAAACATTTCACGATAATATACTATGAG
The DNA here is from genome assembly GCA_964460545.1 of uncultured Spirochaetota bacterium. Taxonomy (GTDB): domain Bacteria; phylum Spirochaetota; class B62-G9; order B62-G9; family DRHN01; genus CAYWUT01. The sequence goes on along the minus strand of CAYWUT010000036.1, from coordinate 5,887 downwards.
TGAAAGTGTAACTCCACACAATATGGAAAAATGACAAATGAAGAAACATTTGTTTGCGATACTTCTGTGCTTTGTCCTGATTCCCGCATTGCTCATCGGAAACGACGTAGCCACCGCCCTGTACAGGGAAGGTCTGAAAAAATACATCCTTAAGGACTACGAGGGGGCCATAGAGGATTTCGACAGCGCACTCGTGCTGAAACCCCAGGACGATAATATCAAGAAGATGTACATCAACACGCTCATCAAACAGGCGAACATAGAATACGGAAAGAACAACCTGAGAAAAGCGGAAGCGCTTTTCCTGAAGGCCTACGCACTCTCCGGAGAGGATGAGGACCTGCAGAAAAACCTCATCATGATCAAGAATCGAATAGAGGAGGAACGGGAGATAGCCGCGGCACAGGAAACACCCCAAGAGGAAACCGCCACTGTGCCCGCAGCGGCCGGAGCGCCTGCAGAGGCGCCCGTATCACAGCCCGGACCGGTACCGCCCGCGGCGGAACGCATCGAGGTCAAGCTCCCGTTCGACATAGACGGCTTTATAAAGCAGCAGGACGAGGAAAACAAGCGCATTATCTCCCAAATCGTTGAAACGCAGCGCGCTGAACGGGAGAGCCTCATGAAAAACATCGAGGAAAACCAGAAACTTCTCGATGCGAGCATGAAAAATCAGCGCGAGGAGAGGACGACGCTTTATCAAAACATAGAGGAAGGGCAGGAACGGATGGAACAAAACCTCCAGGATCAGCGCGAGGAGCGGCGGCAGCTCTACGAAAACCTGGGGGAAGGCCAGAAGCTGATAGACGAGAGCCTGGCGAGCCAGCGCGAGGAGCGTATCGCACTCATGAAAAACATGGAGGCGAGCCAGAAGGCGTTTTCGGACAACCTGGAGGCCCAGCGCGAGGAGCGTGACGTTCTCTTTCAAAACCTGGCCGCGATCGCCCGGTCCCAGAGCGAAGACCGCAAGCTGTTCAGCAGGGCGCTGATTATTCTCGTGGGCGGAGGTATTCTGCTCGCGATACTCATCTTTCTCGGATTTATGGTGCTGTTGAAGAGAAGACCTGTCCCTCAGCAGTCCGTCTACTACGAGCCCTCCGCCTCGCTCGAGTTCAAGCCGAATACCCTCCTGGAATACGGCGACAACCTGGACGAATCGAAGCTCCTGTCCGACGACCGCTATACCGATGTGGTCCGCGCGAAACGGATGCGCGAGCTCTATGCCGAGCTCCAGAAGGGTAATATATCCTGGGACGTGGTGCAGGGTTACATATCGGAACTGAATGACGAGGTCAAGTCGGAGATACTCAATATCGTCGAGAATAAGGTCGCGAGCGGGGATTCGGCTTCGGTCAGCAACGCCCTTGAAATTCTTCTCCCCTTCATAACCGAGGGGGAAACAACGATCGGCCGGCGGAGTAAACACCTCATTAAAACCATTGCAGGCGCGGTTACGGGCGGGGGTAACCACCAGATTCCCGATCTGGGAGACCCGACCGATCCGCTCAGCCTGGCTTCTCTCCTTCCCATGGCACGAATGGTGGATTCGAAGACGGGCAGGGAGGACCATTGCGTGCGCGTCGCGGAGCTTTCGTATCAGATCGCCCAAAGGCTCGAGGACGATGACCTGGACCCTGATGACGCGCGGAGGGTCGGACTCGCCTATGACATAGGGTTCCTCGATATATCCGACGATATATTCCACCAGTCGCATGAGCTCAGTGAAGAGCAGTACGCAATCGTGAAGACACACACCGAACGCGGCCTCAAGCTGCTCAAGCATGCGGAGCTTACTCCCGTATTTGTCGACGGAATTCTCTACCATCACGAGCGGCTCGACGGAAGCGGGTACCCCGAGGGCAGAGAGGGCGAAAATATACCGCTCATAGCCCGCGTGATCGCGGCTTCCGATTTCTTCGACGCCGTCACGTCGGCCAGGCCTCACAGGCCGGCCCTTACGGTCGCCTCCGCGATCAGCATGATGGAAAAACTCGCGGACAAGCTTTTCGATAGAAATGTTTTCAACGTTATCACACAACTTTTCAGGGAGCAGGCGGAAGAAGAGGTATGACGAAAAAAAACGAGATCGTACCCTACAGGAGAGACGATTCCAGAGCCCGGATCGTGACGGTTTCCGGCGGCAAGGGAGGAATAGGGAAGACATTCTTTGCGGTGAACTTCGGATCCGAGCTGCGTAGGAAGGGACACCGGGTCCTCATCTTCGACGCCGATATCAACCTTTCGAATGTGAACCTTTTCCTCAATATAGATGTGAATACCAATTTCGGCGATTTTCTAAACAGCGGCATTCCCATACGCGACCTCATCCAGAAGGGCGTGGGCGGAGTCGATGCGCTCTATGCGGGCAATGACCTCGATACCATGTTTACACTGGATGAACAGGACCTCAACAGGATCGTCGGGGGGTTGAATGAAATCGAGTCCGATTATGACTATGTCATAATCGATACCCAGGCGGGATTGAGCGACCTGAACTTCAGGCTCATGCTCCATTCAGACATAAACGTGCTGATAACCACTCCCGAGATAACGGCCCTGGTGGACCTCTACAAGGTCATCAAGATATGTTCCGAGCGCAGGCCGGGCATTCGCTTCGACCTCGTAATAAACAGGGTATCCAGCGCCCAGGAAGCGCTCGAGGTGTACAACAAGGTGAAGCAAACCGTGTCCCAGTTCGAGGTCAAAACATCGCTGAATTTCCTGGGATTCATAAAGGACGACCCGAAACGCGTATTCGAGTCCATTCAGAAGCGGGTTCCGATCGTGGTACTGCACCAGTCCGGAAGCATCAACGAGTGTTTCAGGCTCTTGACGGGCAGCTTCCTGAAAAACAGGAAGCCGAAGAGGAAGTTTTCCTTTCTGTACGGACTGCTCGGCAGGTAGTATACGGAAGAAAGGCCTATGAAAAAACTTGTTATTATTCTCACGATATACACGGCAATGACGCTGTGCACACGGCTTCAATACGCCCAGACCGTGGAAGAGGGTGATGAGCCGGTGCAGGTTTCCACTACTGAAGAGGGGCCGTCCCTGGAGTCAGCGCAAAAGAAATTCGACGCCGGCGATTACGACGGTGCCGAGGAAGAGCTGAGGCCCCTTCTTGGAGAAGGGGAAAACGTCGAGGCGGAATCGCTCCTGAGCAGGATCGAAAAGGCAAGAATAACGGACAGGGCGGATATGCTCACCGAAAAGGCCCTCATAGAAATCGAAAAGAGGGATTTCGAGAGCGCGTTCGGTTATCTCGAGGAAGCCATACTGCTCGATCCTGAAAACGAACAGGCGCGAAGCCTCTACCTCTCCATTTACGAGATAGCGGAGATAGAGGAAAAAACCATCGAAGAGGTCATAGAAAAAGCCGAGACACCGGCAGGGAAGGAAGAGGAGCTGGTAGTGGCAACGGAGCAACCCGCCCCTGTACCCGGGCCCGCTCCGGTGGCTGAAACGCCCGTTTCGGGTACGCCCGTTTCGGGTACGCCCGCGGAAGCGGGCGAAACAGGAGAAGAAGTCGCGGCCGCGCCCGCTCCGGAACAAGCCGGGCAGGAGGAGGGAACCGTATCCTCGGCCGGCGGCGAGGTCGTGGTGCTCGAGGACGATGAGGGACAAAAACAGATAGATCTCTTCGTAAAGGTATCGACCGCATACCTCTTTGCCAGAAGCGACCATCTCGGCTATATTGACAGCGATGTTTCCCTGTTCGGAGGCAGGATAGACGGCCGCTATTACTTCCCCTTTCTGGAAGAACGTCTCGGCGTTTCGGCGGATTACGCCGTTTATCCCGTCAAAGCGAGCGGGGATGAAAACATAGCGTTCAGCCTGCACAAGATTACCGGGTCGGCCCGGTTCAGGACCTTCCTCTTTCAGACTGAAAAGGCCGGGACCACGCTCGGCGCGCGTCTCAACTACCAGGCCTTCATACTGAAGAACAGTGAGGAGCGGGGCGTTTACAACTTTACACGCGTATACGGCCCCTCGATCGGCCTGTTCATCTCGGACCCCGTACTGGCGCGTTTCCTGGCGGGAAAAATATTCTCGAACCTCGGTTTCGAACTCGAACTGAACTACCTCACCGTTATCGGAGGAGGAGACGGCTCACCCGTATCTCCGGAGCTCTTCGTGGGAGGTTTTTACGCCCTCGACTCCTTCACGTTCGGGGCGGGTTTCCGCCGGTTCGCGATAAAGAATGAAACCGTGAAGGAAACCTACAACAATATCGAAGTGTCCGCGGGGTACCGCTTCTGATACGGATATAATCCTGCATTATCGGTATTCCGAAATACCGGGTATCTTTTTTATTCCTACTACTTCTTACTATTATCGTTTGGGGCCTCGATCAGGCGGCGTATGTTCTCTTCGGGCGTTCCCGGGAAAAAGGCCCCGCTGGGCGCGAGTACAAAGCCGCCTTCCCTGTCGGCGCCCGCTTCGATGCAGCGCCCGCATGCATCCGCCACCTGTTCCGGATTTCCGTTCATGAGCAGGACATTGCTGATGTTGCCCATGAGCGAGACCCTGTCACCGAGCGCGCCCTTCACCTCTTCCAGGTCGGCCGCGAAGTAAAGCACGTCGATGCCGATGTCGCCCAGCCTCCCGAGAACATGCAGGATGTTCCGCTCACAGATATGAAATATCTTCAGGGCATCCGGATAGGCCGAGCACACCGTTCTCAGCGGGGAAAACACGAATTCCTCGAAATGGTCGGGGCCCACGCGGGCCGGGGTGTGGTCGAAGAGGTAGATACGCTTCAAACCGCCGTTTATCTTCTCCTGCGTTCGGAGCCACATAAGTGTGAAATCCGTGGTCATGTTTAAGAGCCGGTGTATCCTTTCCGGACAGTCGTGCATACCGATAAGGAAGTTCTCATACCCGGCGACCAGTGCCGCCGTTTCCACGGGCCCCATGCAGAAGGCGAATCCGTCGAGGTACCCGTACTCGTCTCTATATTTCATGTCAAGATTATCCCGGTAGTACCGGTACTGCTCGAGCACCTGCGGCAGAAGCCCGTCCTTTTCAGGATCGGGCATCTTCAGGCGGTCGACGGCCTCCAGCCCCCCGTTACCGGGCTGCGGACCGAAGGGCTGGGGACAAACCGGCTCAGGGCACAGGGGGTTGTTTTCCCTCCCGACCAGCCTGCACCCGAATGCGGAGGGCTCAACCACCCCGCATCCGAAATCCGGGTATATGCCCGGAACGAGCAGCGCCTCGGGGTAATCATCCTGGAACGTACACTGCACCCGCAGCTTGGTTTCCGCATCGTAGAGATAATCCTTAACACGTACTCCGTAGCGGGCGCAGATGTACTGGGTACTGATACAGAAGGCTACGGGGAGCACCGGCGGCGACTGCCGGCGAACGGCCCTCGTGAAAGTCTCACCCGTCGTGCATCTTCCGCCCACCCGGCTCCTCCACTATCAGGCTCTTCATGCCGTTTTCATATCGATATGGGGTAAGTACCGTATGTTTTCACCGCGTTTATCATGGCCCAAAAGATTTCAGGCGAGACACCGCTGTGTATGCTGTTGCTCGAGGCGAACACGTGCCCCCCGCCCGGAGAAGCGGCCCGCAGGATGTTCTTAACCTGCTCCACGACTTCGTCCTCGGACCCGAAGGTGAGGAGGTGCCCGCAATCGATGTTTCCCAGAAGGACCACCCGGTCCCCGTATTTTTTCTTCAAGACGCCGATGTCCATACCCGCTGCGGGCTCGATGGAGTGGAGGCCGTCTATACCCACCTCGTTTATAAGCAGGTCGAGGTGCTGCGTGGTATGACCGTCCAGGTGCTTGATATAAGGCGCGCCGTGTTCGTGGCACGTCTCCACTATCCTCCTCAAATGGGGGACCATGAAACGCAGGAACATGTCAGGTGAGAAGAG
>CAYWUT010000035.1:0-29119 GCA_964460545.1 uncultured Spirochaetota bacterium | reverse complement strand
GAAATAATCATAAAATGAACTCATCATCGGTGGTAAATTATAATCTTTCTCTTTTCAATCATTATTGCTTCATAATGATTTTTTGTCAAGAGCATCGATATACCGGCGGCACTGCCTGTTGTATGCAGAAATTCGGGACAAGGATCAGATGGTATCGGAATTGCGGGGCGGGGTTTGAGGTGGTAACGCTAGCCTGAATCCAGGCCCGGTATTTTTACATCGGCCAGGAAGGGAAACATCGAGATGAGCTCGCCGACCGCCCGTTCCCGCTCATCGAAATAAACGGTGTGAAGGCCGCGGCTCCCGCCGCTTTCAATATTGGGGAGGGAATCGTCGATCAGCAGTGTTTCCCGTGGTACAATGTCGAGCTCCCCGAGCACCCAGTCGAATGTGGCAGGGTCCCGTTTCAGCCGTCCGTGACGGTATGAATTGAATACACGATCGAAGCTTGAAAAAAAATCATAAACATCGTCGAGCTCTTCCAGCCAGCTGGAATGATCGCTGAGAAGGCAGGCAAGGACTCCCCTCCCTCTCACGCGATCGACGATGTCCATCATCCACTGCCTGGGTCTGAAATCGGCGAAAATTCTCTCTTTCAGTGTCTTCGCGCTCTCTTTCAACCCCGTTTTCTCGAAAAAAACGGGCCAGAAATCCCTTTCGGTAATCCTGCCGAGTGGAAAGCCCGTGACATCCGCGGCATCGTATGCCGACTGGATCACGGTCTCCGGATCGAGTCCCTGTTCACGGGCCGTTTCGGACAAAGCCGTAACGTAACCCTCTTCCGCGATAACCCCTCCGAAATCGAAGAGCACCGTTCTGATAATTGTTTTATTTTCAGTGATCATATCGCCATCCGTTCTCTCCCCGGCATACGTGTCAAAGTATACCGCTACGGAAACGGGAATCAAATAAAAACCGTATCTTCTTGACCGCCGGGGTGATGGATGATACCATGCTTCGATCTTACCCGCCCCGGCGGGTAATACAGGGAGAGGAGGTCTTCATGTTCAAATACGCCTACAACTCGCTCGTCTATTTCGGGGAAGACGTGAAAACGAGTATCGAGCGCGTGTCCCGCGCCGGATACGACGGAATCGAGCTCGTGGGGGAGCCCGAGAAATACGATGCCGGAGAGGTGAACGCGCTCTGTTCCGACAACGGATTAGCCGTATCCTCCATCTGCTCCATATACACGGCCGAGCGCGACCTTTGCTCTCCGGAACCGGCCATTCGGGCGGACGCTGTTGAGTACGTGAAACGGGTCGCCGACCTCGCTGCTGAGGTGCACTGCCCGGTCATGATCGTCGCTCCGACCGAGTGTACGAAGCTGAAGGCTTGGAAAAACCCTGTCGAGGAGCGCAAGTGGGCGATCGAGAACATGAGGAAAGGCGGGGAATACGCGGGCACCGTGGGTGTCGACCTCACCATCGAGGCGTGGAACCGGTACGAGACCTACTTCCTCAACCGTCTGGACCAGTGCGTGGAGCTCTTAAAAGAGATTGATCTGCCGAATATCGGCGTCATGGGCGACACTTTTCACATGAACATCGACGAAGCCTCCATCCCTGATGCGTTCAGGAATGCCGGTAAATACGTCAACCACATTCACCTTGCCGACAGCAACCGGGCGGCTCCGGGAAAGGGCCATCTGGATTTCGTTCCCATACTGCAGGCAATAAAGGACATCGAATACACGGGTTATCTCTCGTTCGAGCTCCTGCCCGCATCAGCCGACCCTTTCGGTACGCTCCGGAGAGGCGGAGGCAAGGAGTTTTACGATGATTACACACTATCGGCCATTCGTTACATGAAGCGTGTGGAAGAGCGGCTGCACTGAGGGAATATGATCCGGTAATCCGGATATCCGCCCCTCGGAGAATCACGAAATTAAGGAGGATGTATGAAAGCCAGGATATCGGTCGGAAGCTCCGCCTTCGTCTTCGGCGCCTATTCTTCGAATCCCATTCCACTCGAGAAGGTCTGCGCCCGGCTTGAGGAGCTGGGTTATGACGGTATCGAGCTCCTCGGCATGAAACCCTACGCTGACCCCGATGAAGTGACGGGGTCCGGGAGAAAAAAACTCGCCGGGCTGTTCAGGTCACACGGCCTCGGTATCTCCAATTACGGTGCGGATTTTCACGAACGGTCTCCGGCCTCCAACGATTCCGGGGAGCGCGAGGATTACCGGAAACTGTTTATGAAGAACCTTCGGTTCTGCGCTGACCTGGAAATCCCGAGTATCAGGGTCGATACGGTAAGCGAACCGCCGATGCTCACAGGAGTCGCATATGAAGACGCGTTCAGCCGTTTTTCCGGGACGTGGAACGGACTAGCCGAAGAGGCCGCGCGTGAAGGGGTCCTCGTGGTTTGGGAGTTCGAGCCGGGCTTCATGTTCAACAAACCCTCTGAAATCGTAAAAATGGTACGCGACGTAGGCCACGACAACTTTACGGTGCTCTACGATTCCTGCCATGCGCACATGTGCGCGGACCGGGCGTCGAGACAGGCCGATCCTCCGGAAACGCTGGAGGGAGGAGAGGTGGAGCTCGCACGAAATCTCGGGGAAAAAATAGGGTATGTGCACCTCATCGATTCCGACAACACGCTCCACGACAACGCCACGAGCACCCATGCCCCATTCGGGACCGGAGTGATCGACTTCGACGCGGTGGTTGAAGCGATCAAGCCCGGATACGAGAACGAATGGTGGACAATCGACCTCTGCTTCTGGCCGGGGGCCTGGGACATACTCGAGGAATCCCTGTCATTCATGGACACGTTGCTGAAGAAACACGATTTACGGTAATCCCCGGTCCCTGTCGTTTACAGGGAACAATAACCGGTTCGACCCTCACTTTTAGAGGGTTGTCGAACCCTGGTGTGCGTAAAGAAAGTAAAATCACGAAAGGAGACTGTCGGTATGGGGAATATTCGGATAGGATGTCAGACCTATACGTGGGAGATGCTCGGAGAGGAATGGAAGGGTTCGGTCGATGACATGCTCGATATCATCAGCGGCGCGGGATATGCGGGTGTCGAGATCACGAATACCATGATCGGGGATTATTACACCGACCCCGACGGTTTCGCCGGAGCGCTAAAGAAAAGAGGGCTCGTGTTCGCCTCCTTCGGCTTTGTGCCGCACAACTCCTTCACCGAGGACGGCTGTGCCGGAGACGAGATTGCGCGTGCAAAAAAGGGCGTTGATTTTGTATCGAACTTTCCCGGGTGCAGGCTCGACCTGGCAGGCGGAAGCAGTACGGATCGAAAAGACATCAGAAAAAAGTATAAAACCATGTGCGGAATATACAACGAGGTGGGTGAATACGGATTAAAACGGGAGGTCGGCGTGGACTTTCATCCGCATTCCCACGCGGGCTCAATCATCGAGACGGATGAAGAGTACGGAATGCTCATGGAAATGACGGACGATTCGGTCGGGTGGTGTCCCGACTCCGGGCACATCGTTCGCGGGGGACTCGAGCTGCTCCCCACGCTCGAGCGCTTCAGCAACCGGATCAGGAATTTCCACTTCAAGGATGCGGATGAAAACGGAAACTGGAAACTCATGGGAGAGGGAATATGCGATTTTGAAAAGTGCCTCGACCTCCTTCGGAATATCGGGTATGACGGATGGGTCATAGGAGAGGAGGAATCCGCCGAGGCGCGCGAGAACCAGGCGGCGTCCGTCGAGAAAAACAGGGCGTATTTACGCTCGCTCGGTTACTGAATATAATGAACGGCGTTCGATTTCAGCCCGAAGAAATCCCGGGCTCGAAAGGATCCGAAACAGGAGCACATTTCCATGAAGTCGATAGACCGCTTCAGCGTCTGCATTGACACCGTATTTCCCCATGACCTGGGCTACGAGGAGCGTATACGCCGAACCGCTTCGCTCGGTTTCAGCAGGTACGAGTTCTGGTTTCACGACATGATCAGGGGAAAAAACGGCTGGATAGAGAAGGAAAACGTTATAAACTTCGAGGTTCTCGCACGGCTCAGGGACGAGCTCTCCATGAAGCTCGTCTGTTTCGCCGTAAACGATCCCGCGGGGATGCATGGCGGTCATCTTCTGGATGAAACCGGGTCCGAAGTATTTCTCCGGAGGCTTCAGGCGCTCCTGCCTGAGGTACGGAGGCTGGAGGTCCCCTTTCTTATCGGGTTCCCCGGTTTCTGGAAGGAAGATACGCCGCGCGATGCACAGTTGGAGCACGCGGTCCGTTCGCTCCGGGAGGCATCCGCGATCCTGCGCGACACCGGCGTACAGCTCCTGTTCGAGCCCCTGAGCGAGCCCAAATACCGGGGATTCATGCTGCCCACCGTGTATGACGCTCTATCTCTTATTAAGCGGGCCGCAGTAAAAGAGGTGAAGGTCCTGTTCGATTTCTATCACGTTCAGATGATGACCGGAAACCTCCTGAATACCATAACGGAAAATTTACACATGATCGGGCATGTGCACTTATCCTCGGTACCCGGACAGAACGAACCGGCGAACGGGGAGCTTCAGTACCCGTGGGTACTGAAGGAAATGCTGAAAAACGGATATCGGAATTATTTCGGGCTCGAGTATAAGCCTTCAATCGACTCTGAGGAATCGCTGCGAAACACGAAGCGTTACTTCGCAGATATCTGAATCGGGAAAGCGGGAACCGCCGGTCTTAAAAACACCGGATAAAGTCAATGGAGTGGGATGGAGCACCGCTGCACCGGGTAAAAATGATCGCCGGGGCTCTTTAATCCGAACGAAAGATGAATCGTATAAATCGAAATAAAACAGCCTCCGTACCGTGGCCCGTTCTCTACCTTCTCGAGTTTTCAGGGGGACTGTCCTTCAGCGCCCTGGGTTCGGTTATTCCCGATATGAATGGAGTATTTGGAACATCCTCTTCCGTAACGGCAACCCTGCCCGGAGCCCAGTTTTTCGGCGGTTCGGCGGCACTCGTACTGCTCGGCTTCATCCTGTCGCGCGTAAAACCGAAAAGCATGCTCCTGTGTGCCGGGCTTCTCATGGGGTTTTCGTCCCTGCTTATAGCGCTGATAAGATCATATTCCCTCGCGCTCGTACTCGTCTTCTTCCTCCTCGGAACGGCCATGAGTACCCTGTTTGCCCTGCCGGGCGTTATTACGACCCGCAGCGGAGGAGAGGGCGCGCGCAGGATGAACATCGTTTATTCTTTCATGTCGGCAGGGGTCGTCTGCTCCCCCATGGTATCGGGCATAATCCTTGCCCGGGGCGGCCACTACCCCCTCCTTTTCCTGTTCGTGTCAGCCGTCGCTTTCTCGTCCGCGGCACTGGCCTTCCTTCTTCCCTTTCCCCCCATTGATCTCGGAGGCGGCTTTTCACCCTCCATCATGAAGCGCCTCATGCACGCGTACCGCGGCTTCATGGCCGTAGTACTCCTCATGGGTCTCTTTTACATGGGGGCAGAAGCCGTACCGAATAACTGGATCCCGGCATATCTCTCGGAAACCTTCGATATCACCGGTTTCAGGCCCGGATTCGTTCTTGCGGGCTTCTGGGCGGCCATAACCGCGGGCCGCCATCTCTGCGCGGCGGTTTTGGGATTCTGGAATAAACCCCGCGCGCTCCTCATGATCCTGACTGCGGGCGGTTCGGCCTGTCTTCTTGCGGTGCCCTTTCTCAGATCGAGCATACAGGTCGAGTTCGCATTCATTATTTCAGGGCTCTTTTTCTCAGGTATGATACCGATCATATTCTCCTTTTACGAGAACCTGCCCCCGGACCTCGCGGGAACGATGTTCCTCCTCGTGCTGACGGTCGGAATGATCGGCGCTTCGCTTATGGGGAAGGGAATCGGTGTGATCGCCGACATCGCCGGCTTCAGCGCGGCTATACTGCTCGGGGTTCCCCTGCTCCTCGCGATACTCGGCCTGACACTTCTGCTCCCACGCTTCTTCCGAACACAATAAGGAGAGGGGATTGCTGTAGTACTTACTTCCCGGTTGTGGTATTTATCTCCGAGGTTATTTTACGCCTCCGGGGCGATGCGGGACTTTACGTAATGACCAGCCTCACAATAAAGGGAAAGGGGATGACTTTACCGTATGGTAAAGGTGAATTTACTTCTCGTTCCTGACAGCCGTTTTCATGAACCGGCACCGCCCCGAGGCAAGATCTCGCAGGGCGCCCGCAAGCTCGCTCAACGCATAGGTTTTCGATATGAGACCGCTCTGATTAATGACGCCCTTTTCCATGAGCTTTACCGCCCCGGACAGGTCGCGATGAAAATCCGCCGAGGAAAAGGGAGTGGTATTCAAGACCTCGATGCCCTTCATGTGCCAGTCATCCGTGGGCACGGTCTCATCCGCCGCGTGATGTCCGAATATGCACAGCCGCCCCGCGTTCCTGAGCATGTCGGTCCCCTGCTTTATCAATCCGGGAAGCCCGACCGCCTCCACCACGAGGTCCGCTCCCCGGGGAAATATTTCCCGGACCGTGCCGAGGCCGTCCCTTTCGGGATTTACCGTTATATCGGCGCCGTTTTCCGAGGCCATGGCCAGGCGCTCGTCATCCGTATCGACCACCACGAGTTTAATATAGGTTTTCGGAAAGGCCTGTACGAAGAGCTGTCCCATATAACCGGCCCCGAGAAGGACAACATCGAATCCGGGCTCTATCCTGAGCAGCCTGAGCGAGGAGACGACGCATGCCGCGGGTTCCGATACCCAGAGCTCGAAATTATCAACATGGTCCGGGATTCTGACCAGCGTGTCCGGATTCGCGATAAAGTAATCGGCGAACGCACCTCCGAACATATTCGACGTGACCCGGTCTCCAACCGCCAGACCGCCCACTTTTCTCCCGATCTCCCGTACGATACCCACACCTTCATGCCCGGGCTTTTTACTGTACGATGGATTGAGTTCCGTATCCAGGAAGCATTTCTTATCGTATTGACAGATCCCGCACGCCTTCATCTGCACGAGGACCTGGCTGTCGTCCGGGGCGGGTATATCCTCTTCGGTGATCAGCAGTTTCCCTGGTCCCGTGAAACGAACCACCCTGCTCTTCATGAGGGGAATCCTCTTCAAAGGAATTATTCGCGTGCCGGTATGTTTGACGAAATAAACCGTTCAGGTTTTCATGCAAAGAGGCTTTTGAGGAATCTGACTCCCTCCCGCGGTATATCGTTCTGGTCCTGAACGAGGGGACGCCAGATGTTGGCGAACGCGGCCACCTGACCCTGCGCGAAGCTCTCTATGACCCCGTACCCGCTGTAGTCAATGTCCTTGAGAGCCTTCTTCACCTCATCCCAGGGGATATGTCCCTGTCCCGGAACGCCCCTGTCATTCGAGCAGGTATGAAAATGCACGAGATGCTTCTTTGAGGCCCTGATCGCGTCGCCGAGTTTTTTATCCTCGATATTCATGTGAAAGGTATCGAGCATCATCCCGACGGCCGGATGACCTACCTGCTCGCACATCCGGAAGGCCTGCTCCGCCGTGTTGATAAGATCTATCTCGAACCGGTTGATGGGTTCGAGCGCGACGGTTACCCCGTTTTCGGCAACTTCATCGCCCACCATTCTGAGGGTCTCAGCCGACCGGTCCCACTCCGCCTTCCTCTCCTCGGGCGAGAGGTAGCGCTTCTTGCCGAGCTCGGAGTAGAGCGGTCCTCCGATGACATGAGCTCCGATCTCCTTCGCCCAGGCCGACAGATCCCGCATGTACGCAACCCCGTTGCGCCGGACCGACTCGTCCGCGCTCGAGAAATCCTGCGTTTCGTCCAGTGCGGAGCAGATGCTCGCCTCCAGACCGGCTTCCCCGAGCTTTTTCCTGAGGCGGTCTGGTTTCAGTTTCGCGAACTCCGATCCGGGCGTGAGCTCAATAACGTCGAATCCCATTCCGCTGATAGTATCAATGAGTTCGAAATCATTCTCAGTAAAAGAGAGTACCCACACGAGTGTATTGACACCGAACTTGATATTCATTGCATACTCCCCCGCATTTTCAGGTTGAACTGCAGTATCATCCGTTTCGATTCTTGAAAATCCCCGAACCTTCCGATCAGGACATGACCGACTTCGTTGTCCGGGAGTCGAAGAACCGCATGCGCTCTTCGTCGAATTCGACCCAGACCTTTGTTTTGGTTTCGTACTGCTCGGTCGGCCTCGTCCTCGACTTGATCAGCTTCTCCCCGACCTGCAGGTTGATGATGTTCATGGACCCGAAATGCTCCGAGAAGAGAACATCCGCCTCGAACCCGCGTTCCCCCTTCTGCTTCGTGACCATCACGGACTCGGGCCTTATCCCGAGCGTAAGGCCCTCCTTCATCGGAAGTACCGCGAGCTTTTTCGCGTACTCTCCGGACAGGGGCACCTTTATGAGCCCGTTTTCGAGCTCCAGAACGGGCTTCGGAGTTTCCCGGTACACGCATCCGAAGAGATTCATCTTCGGATTGCCGATGAATCCCGCGACGAAGAGGTCGGCGGGACTGTTGTAAACCTCGGTGGGCGTTCCTATCTGGTGGATGACGCCCTCGTTCAGCACGGCGATTCTGTCCCCCATGGACATCGCCTCTATCTGATCGTGGGTGACGTAGAACGTCGTGGTCCCGATCTCCGTCTGGATCTGGCGCAGCTCGACCCTGAGCTCCTCGCGAAGCTTCGCGTCCAGGTCCGAGAGGGGCTCGTCCATGAGGAATATCTGCGGTTTCCGCACGATCGCGCGGCCTATGCCCACCCGTTGCATCTCACCTCCGGACAGGGCGTCGGGCATACGGTCCAGGAGCGGCGTGATGTGAAGCATGTCGGCCACGAACTCGACCCTCTTTATGACCTCCGCATCCTCTTCCCTGTGCATGGGGGAGCGGAGTGGGAACTCGAGGTTTTTTCGCACCGTCATCTGCGGATAGAGCGAGAAGTTCTGATAGACGAAGGCTACGTCGCGTTCCGCCGGAGACATGTCCTTCGCGTCATCCTCTCCGATGATTATCTGCCCCGAGTCGATCTTCTCGAGTCCGGAGACGACTCGCAGCGTCGTCGTCTTTCCGGCGCCGGTCGGACCGACAAGCACGAAGAATTCGCCGTCTTTCAGATTGACTGATATGCCCTTCAGGGCTGTGGTCTTTCCGAAAGTCTTTACCACGTTGCTGAGCTTTATTCCTGGCATGAATCGTTACCTCATCACTAGAGTATTTCCTTTTTCGTCTCTTTGTCGAAAATCCTGATCTTGTCCTGCTGGGGAACGGCCCACACCTTTTCCCCGGCCTTCGGGCGAACCGTGGAGCCCGCGAGCACCTTCAGTACGTTCTCCCCGGTGCGCAGGTTGATGATATTCTCCGGGCCGAGCTCCTCCACGATGGCCACCTCCATGTCGAACCCCGCGGGATCCGCTTTCACGCTTATCCCCACATCCTCGGGCCGCACGCCCATGACGAGGTTCTGCCCGCCCACTGTCTTTATCTTTTTGATGATGGAATCGCTCACCTGCATGGACTTCCCGTCCAGCCCGAGCTCTAGCTCGTTCTTCCCGCTGAGTTTGCAGTCGATAAAGTTCATGCCCGGGCTCCCGATGAAATTGGCCACGAACATGTTGACCGGATTGTGGTAGATGGATTCGGGCGTATCCACCTGCTGTATCACCCCGAGGTTCATGGTGACGATCCTGTCCGCGATGGCCATGGCCTCCATCTGATCGTGGGTAACGTAGATCGTGGTGGCTCCGATCTCTATGTGAACCCGCTTGATCATGGTGCGCGCCTCTTCGCGGAACTCCGCGTCGAGCGTGGAGAGTGGCTCGTCCAGGAGGAAGACCTTGGGTTTGATGACGAGCGCTCTTGCGAGTGCGACCCGCTGCAGGTCTCCGCCGCTCAGGTGCGCGGGTTTCATCTGCAGTATATTGTGTATTTTGAGAAGATCGGTAACGCGCCCGACCTCATCCTTCACCTCTTCCTTTGCGTACTTCATAGCCCGCAGGGGAAAGGCAATATTCTGGTATACGGTCATGTGCGGAAAGAGGGCATAGTGCTGGAACACGAACCCAACGTCCCTGTCAAGGGTGGGAAGGTCGTTGACCAGCTCGTCTTCGATGTAGATATCTCCCTGCTCCGGCGTCTCGAGCCCCGCGATGCAGCGCAGGGTCGTGGTCTTTCCGCATCCGGAGGGACCGAGAAAAACCACGAACTCCCCCTTCTCGATTTCCAGGTTCGCATCCTTGACCGCAACGGTCTTACCGAATCGTTTTGTCATATTTTCAAGACGTATCATTGACATCTGGCTGATTACCCCCTTATGACTCCGAATGTGATTCCGCGCAGCAGGTTCTTTCGCACCAGGTACACGAATATGATGACGGGGATGATGTAGATGAGGCTCGAGGCCGCAAGTACCCCCCAGATGACTCCTTCCGAACCGTAGGACATGCTGAATATGGTGGGCGGCATGAACACCCACTTCCTCGTGCCGATGACGATGGCGAACAGAAACTCGTTCCATACGAGGATGGCGCAGAATATCGCGGTGGCCGCGATACCCGCCTTGACCATGGGGAGCACCACCTTGACAAAGGCCCTGAACCTGGTATAGCCGTCACACATGGCCGCCTCCTCGAATGAAAACGGAACATCGTCGAAGAAGCTCTTCATGATCCACACCGAGAAGGCCATGTTGAACATGGTATAGAGAAGGAGGAATCCCAGGAAGGTGTCCTTGAGCCCGATATTTGTGAAGAGCAGCGAAATGGGAACCAGGACCACCACGGGAGGAAGCATCCTCGTGGACAGTATAACGAACATTAGATCATCCTTTCCCGCCATTTTGTATCGCGAGAGCACGTACGCGGCCGTGGTTCCGAGCAGAAGCGAAAACACGGTCACACTGCCGGTCATGAGAATTGACCGCAGCATCGCGGCTATGAAAGAGGTCGACGCACCCGCACGGCCTGCCCCCACCTCCCCTCCTTCCGCTCTGCCGAAAAATATCTTGTAATTGTCCAGCGTGGGCTTGAAGAAAATGGTAGGGTTGGTGTCGAATATCTGTACCTTCGTCTTCAGGGACGACACCCCCATCCAGAAGATGGGAAACACGTACGCCGCGAACACGAGGACGATTACGATGTATATAATGACCTGTCCCACTATCCTCAATCCTTTTCTCTTTTTTCTACGAATAACGTTTGCCACTTTTATCCTCCCTCTCTTTCTATCTCTGCCGCGCCCTGAGGAGATACTTTATGTAGATATTGGACAGGGCCACAATGAGAATGAGCAGTATATACGCGAACGCGCATGAATACCCCGTTTTCGAGGACATGAATGCGTCGCGGTAGAGCAGCATGGAAACGGTCTGCGAGCTGTACCCCGGACCCCCTCCGGTCATGCCCCAACCGATATCGAAGGCCTTGAACGCGTCCATGGTGCGGAAAATGATCGCGATCATCATGAGGGGCCACATGAGGGGAAAGGTGATACGCGTGAACCTGAACCACCCGGAGGCCTTATTCACCTCTGCGGCTTCATAGAGGTATTTCGGGATCGCGGTAACGCCCGCGAGGCAGAAGAGGAACATGAAGGGTGACCACATCCACGTGTCGGCAATAATGACCCCGTAGAGAGCGGTGGTCTCGTGGGCGAGCCACTCGATCTTGGGCAGGCCGAACACCCCGTTCAGCATGAAATCGATAACCCCCCAGTTCGGCTCGAGCATGTATCTCCAGAACATGCCCACCACGACCGGGGAGAGCATGAAGGGCGCGAGTATGAGTGTGGTTATAATCCCCTTGCCCCTGAACTCCCTGTTGAAGAGCAGGGCCAGTCCCAGTCCGATGAGCGACTGGGCCGCCACGGAAATGATTACGAACCTGCCCGTGGTCCGGTAATGCTCCCACGAGTACTGGTCACGGAGCACCTTCTTGTAGTTCTGAAAACCGGTAAACTCCGGTTTGACCTGCTTAACTCCCGGACGTTCCTTTACGAGTCCGGGAAAGAGCCTGAAACGCCCCTCGACCGCGCGGTAATCCGTAAAGCTGAGATAGGCTGACCAGATGAGGGGATACATGATAAGAAACGCGAGCAAGGCTATGCAGGGCATGAGAAACAGATACTTGAGCTGTTTATCCGTCATGCCCCTTCGTTTTCTCTTTTTTTCCGTACCCACTTTGACTCCTCCTGCTTCGTAGATGAAGGGTATTGGCCGCTCCGGCACTTGGCAGAGCATAGTCCCGGCCGTACCGTTCGGTTATTCCTCATTGCATCGCTTCCGGGGGACCGACAGGTACACCACCGGCCGCGGACAATAACCGGACACTCATAATGAGAACAGACCTCGAAAAATTCCGTTCCATGAGTAACCGATTATTGCGCCCCCCCGAAAGGGGGGGCTTTTTGCTTCGTTCTTACTTGTAGTAATCGTCGAGTATCTTCTGATGCTTGGCTGCAAGCTCGTCGAGAGCGGCCTTGACCGGCTTCGAACCGGTGGCAGCGCTGTTCAGGAGCTCCTGTGACGACTGGAGAAGCTCGTTGTACACCGGAATGTTCCAGACGTCCCTGACGTAGGGCAGGGCGTCATAAAGCGCCTTGTTCTGGGGAAGAATATCCCAGAACTTCTGACTGGACAGAATATCCATGTACGCCGGATGTCCGAGGTTCTCTGCGTACTTCCAGATCTGCTCCTCCTCGTAGACCCACTCGATGAAGGCCGCAGCCTCTTCCCGATAGGGGGAATATGAGCTGATGGTCAGGGGCTGTCCTCCGAGGCTCACGAAGTGTGCCTTCGGGCCCTTCGGAGGAACGGCAAACTGCACCTTGTCCCAAACCTTGGAGTTATCCGGGTTCGTCATACTCGGCGCAAAAGATGACCACTCGACCGCGAAGCACACGATCCCCTGACTCATGGACTGCACCGTTTCGTCGAACGCCGCGTTCGGCCATCCGGGAGGCGCGTACTTGGTCAGGGATTTATAGAACTCCATGGCCTCGACCGCTTCCGGGCTGTTAATATATCCCTGCGCGGTATTGGTGTCGCGATCCCAGAATGCACCGCCCCAGCACCAGAGAACCTGGTTGAAATCCCAGGTGATGACATCGTACGGGATCCCGAACTTGGAGATGTAGCCGTAGAGGTTCTGATCAGGCCTCGTGAAGAACTCTGCTATGTCCCGCAGCTCGAACCAGGTTTCGGGAACGGCGAGGTCATAGCCGTATTTCTTCTTGAATGCTTCCTTCTCCTTTGGATCGCCGAGCAGGTCCGTCCTGTAGGCAAGGAGCTCCGCGTCCGCCTCAAGCGGCACCGACCAGATCTTGCCGCTGTTCGTCGGGTCGCCCATGTAGTAGTTCTTCATGGTGGGTGGAATCTGCTTGACAAAGGGCTTGTTCCCGACAAGCTCCGTGAGCTCGACCGCGGAATCGGCTTCAACCGCCATGCCGAGCCACTGGGAGTCGATCACGATGAGGTCCCACACGTACTCCTGGGCCTGGATGGAAGCGAGCCACTTCGAATACCAGGCGTCAAAACCAGGAAGCTCGGTTTCGACCTTCACCTTTCCGCCCGTAGCGGCCTCATAACCCGTGGCAACCTTGGCAATGGCATTCCCGGGCTCCCACGAAAAGTAAAGCAGACGCAGTGTGATCGGGCCCTCGGCCTTCTTCCCCTCCTTCTCGCCGCCCGCAAAAAATACGAAGAACGAGCCGATGAGCAGCACTGTGAGCGCAACTACGAGCAACAGTGATAACTTTTTTCTACGCATAGATAATCCTCCTTCAATTTGATTCCAACAAATCAAAAAATTACCTATCCTTCACACACCAGGTTATCACCCCCCTTTTTTTGCGTTCTCTTTCTGAAGCATATGTTGCGCACATCTTACGAGCTTGGAAAATGAGAAAACAGCATGTAGGCGACGAGCCCGGCCCAGAGAATGTTGAAACCCCATCGGTAGGCACCGAGATTCAGAGGTTGGATGAGGCCGATTATACCTCCTATAATGAGGATGATTGCAACTGGTTCGAATATTCTTCTCAGCTTCCGGAGCACCATTAATCTCTCCCCTCGATAATCTAATAAAATATCTTCATCATGAGCGATTCCATAAAAGCTGATGGAGTTTACCATCCTTCATTTTTATTGTCAAGGATATATTTATTTTTGCTTTGATCAGGTCCGACCTTATCTCAGATCTGCTTCCGCTGGAACAGCTCGACCCTGAATTTTCCGCGCATTCTGATATCGATGTATTCAACGGGAGTATTATTCTTCGTATAAACGACACTCTCGACCGAGAGGATGGGATTTTTGGAGCCGATGCCGAGAAGCCGCATCTCCTCCTCGGATGCAGGAAGAACGGGCCCGAACTCCCGCCAGCCGTGATGCAGGAACACGCCGTACTTTTTTCCGAGCAGGTCGTAGAGCGAGTTCTTTACGAAATCCTCCTCCTCAATGTGCCGGAAGAGACCGGCCGGCACATAACCGTCCACGAGTATTACGGGTTCCTCCTGAACGAACCGGAGTCTCTTCAAATAAAAAACCGGGTCCCCCGTTGCTATGAGCAGCCTCTCGGCCACCTCCGGATCGGCCGAGATGATCCGCTGATCGAGGACCTCCGTTCTGAAGTCCACTCCCTTTTCAGCCATCTCCTCTGCAAACCCCTTCAGGCTTCCGAGAAAGAGCGGCTTCTCAGGCGGAGTATTGACGAACGTCCCCTTTGCCTTGATTCTTCGAAGATACCCCTCGTTGACGAGCCGGAGCACCGCCTGTCTCACCGTGGCACGGCTTATCCCGTACCGCTCCATGAGCTCAACCTCGGTTGGAATGGCGTCCCCGGGGATAAGTTCCCCCGAATCGATCGCCTTCTTTATGTTCTGCATGAGCTGGAAATAAAGGGGGATGGGCGTGTTCTTATCGATCATATGATTTCCGGACTTTCTTTCATTCGGCCGACCTTATAAACTTACTTCCACGTCATTGACGTGTGTAGCATCAATAGACGAGTATCTCTCTATCAGCATACTGCGTTACGGACTCCCTTCGGTCGACCTTCTAAACCCGTTTCTCTATAACTGATTGTTCAGTATCAATAGACGAATATCATTATCACTGCTTATTGCGTTACGGACTCCCTTCGGGCGATTACGGGCCGACATATGGGTATGTAAGTGCTTTTGTATGAATGTACGTACAAAACATGACCATTATCATAGCAGAATATATTCAGCCCTGTCAACCACATTTTTCTAGGTTTCGCCCCCGGTGTTTCTGTCGGCCCCGGCATCCACCGGCCGTGTTAACCGTAAACCCTTTGTACGGCTTCGGCCCAGTACTCCACGCTCGTCTTCAGGCAGTCCAGTGCGCTCTCATCAGGCTCGGCATGGGCGGAATAGAAGAACTCGAAAAGAATCGTGGTCTTCTCCGCACCCGAAAATTCAATGGCTTCGAATACCCGTTCAGGCTCGATGATCCCTATCTTGTTATACTCTTCGGAAAAGGGCCAGTGCCTGCTCCCGCGTCCGTCGGTCTGCTGTATGTGTATCGCGGGCGCGAGCCGTCCTAGTTCCCTGATCCAGGCATAGGGATCGCTGTCGCGGGGGTCTCCCGACCGGATATACCCGTGTCCGACATCGAGGTTCAGCCTCACCGGAACGTGAGCACGTTCGTTTACCCGCCCCAGAAGCTCCGCGGTTTCATCAATGGTGCACGGTATCTCACGCGGTACGGACATCGGCTCCCAAAGAAAATAGCTCTGTCCCTCCTCTTTCGATACCGAGCTGAGATAGGCAATCTCGTCGAGGATCACCTCGGTGAGAAAGGATTTACGGGTGGGATCGGCTTCGTCTTTTCTGCTCATGGTCCCCATGTAGACCCCGCACCCTTCCACGCCGAGAAGGCTCCCTCCCCTGATCATCTTCTCGTACCATCGAAGGTAGGATGCCCTAAAACCCGGATTGGGGTCGAGAAGACAGTTGAACTTGTGCACGACTTCACCCGTCGTGCCCGTCTGTATGTATACGCCCTTCTCATCAGCGAGCGTTTTCGTTCGCCTGCACGCATCGCTGAACACCTCGTCATCCAGAATAACGGGATCGGAAAGATCAAAGGAGTACTGTACGATCGAGAGACCGAGATCGTCCTTTACCACGCGGAGCCACTCCTCGGGTTCGGGATACCGGCCTATCGCAAAACAATTGTTCACACCAATCTCGATTGTCGCCATCGAGCTCTACCTCCTCGTAATATGACGGACCATCCGTCTTTTACACGCGTTTTCCACGTGCGCTATCCGAGGGGATTCAGCGGAGAACGCATATCCTCGACAACGCCGGCCAGAGACCGGATGTGGAAGGTACTGTTCATGACAAAGACCTTCACGCCCCGGCCGTTGAACTCGAAAAGGTTCACGGCCCCGTTGTCCTGCTTCACCCTCCAGAAACCCTTCGTTCCCATGCCGAGCAGCCTGCAGAGGAGAACCTTATTGACGAGACCGTGCGACACTATGACAATGGTGCCGTCTCCCCCTTCCCGAACGAGCCCGCTCAGCCCTTTATAAACCCGGTCCTCCACTTCATCGAGGGTCTCGCCTTCCGGAATGCGGACCATGTGGGGAGCCGACTCCCACTGCGCATATACATCGGGATACCGGTATCTGACCTCGTCGCGGGTCAAACCCTGCCACGCCCCGAAATGAAAATCTTTAAATGCTTCCAGGATAGATACTTGCAGGCTTCGAGGGTGCGCTATCTCTTCGGCCGTAACAAGCGCTCTGGAGAGCGGACTAGAGTATATCCCGTCCAGTTCGATATCGCGCAGTGCCTCCCCGACCATGCGGGCCTGCGCCAGACCGCCGGGATTGAGGCCCACGTCGATGTGTCCTCTGAACCTGTCTTCGTTGTTCCAGTTTGTTTCGCCGTGCCGTACAAGTATTATTCTCAACGGTTGCCCCGTACCGGACTCACGAATACCTTGAGTCCCTGTTTCTTCATGGCCAGTTCCAACGCTCCGTGAAAATCATCGAGGTGCTTCGTGTAGCTGACATACTTTTCCGCACTGATTCGGCCGGAAGCGATCATGGAAAGCGCGATCGAGCAGTGCCGGTTCGACGCCCCGTGCGTTCCCGTGACAAACGCCTCCTTGTAGTGCACGATGTTCGAATCGAATGCTATGGAGGGACTCCCCTTGGGAAGCCCGCCGAACAGGTTTACGCTTCCCCTTTTTGCCACCATGTGTACGGACATCTGCTGCGCCTCGACCGACGCGCATGCAACGATCACCACGTCCGCGCCTCTTCCGTTCGTCTCCTCCATGATCCTTGGGACCGGGTCCTCTTCCGAGGAATTGATAAACAGGTCCGCTCCCGTAAACCGGGCCTGCTCCATCCTTCCGGCCGACCGCTGAACGAGAATGATTTTCCCGGCACCGAAAGCCCTGCTCACTTCGACGTTCAGGCATCCCGCCGGTCCCGCCCCTATAACGACCACCGTGTCGTCCGGCTTCACACCCGACAGCTCACTCGCATTGACCGCGCATGAAGCAGGGTCAATGAGCGCCGCTTCCTCAGGGGAAACCCCTTCCGGAATGTGGAAAACGCATCCCTGTGCAATCGCAAGCGCGGGAAGCGCCACATACCGGGCGAACCCTCCGTCCCTGTGAACACCGACGACTTGCAGGTTGTCGCACCCCGTCTGTATGCCGCGCACACAATACCAGCAGACCCCGCAGGGGATGTTCGGATTGATCGTTACGAAATCCCCCTCTTTTATTCCGGACGCCCCCGATTTCATCACCCTGCCGGCCAGCTCATGACCCGGGATGAGGGGCAGGGTCGCATTCGCATAACCGTATTTATACATCTTGACATCGGTCCCGCATATGGCACAGGTTGACACCTCGATGAGCGCTCCCCCCTCTTCGACCTCGGGCTCATCTACATCCCTGATCTCAATGCTTTCCACTCCTGTCAGAACCGCCGCCCGCATATTCCGCCTCCTCCATAACATTCAGGAGGGTGACAGTTCCTTAAGGAACTGTCACAAAAGGAACTGTCACCCTCAATACTAATCGAGGATAAATTTATCCGCGTGATCCAGCTTATGCAAACCATTGAGCGCCATAAGGGATTCGACCCGTTTACTCACTACCCTCCGGGTGGAATATAATCTTATTATACACCATGGTTTTATCGTACATCTTCCTGAACGCGTCCGGAAGCTCGGAGAGCGGCAGACGATGGCTGATGAGGGGCTTGGCCCGCAGCTGCCCGCTCGCCATAAAGTGCACGACCCTCTCCCACTCGTGATCGAGTATGGAGAAATTGGAGTTGACGGAACCGAAAACGGTGAGCTCCTTCCTGAATATCTGGGTATAAACTGAATCGGGAAGGAGAACGTCCCTGTATGCCCTGCCGATATGCACAACCCGGCCCCGCTTCCCGGCGGCGATGAGCGACTGTTTATGCGTCTCGACCGAGCCCGCGACCTCAACGAGCAGGTCGGCGCCTCTCCCCCCGGTCTCCTCCAGTATCCGCTGCACCACATCTTCCTTTTTTGCGTTTATTACCGCGTCAAAACCGATCATTCCCAGGACCGCGAGTTTATCCTCCACGATATCGGTCCCTATGACCCTGCCTGCCCCGAGGATGCGGGCCCACTGGCCGGCAAACATGCCGATCGGTCCCGACCCGAGAATGACGACCGTTTCTCCCGTACGTATGCCCCCGGACCGTAATACGGCGTGCAGTGCCACTGCCGCCGGGTCCGTCATGGAGCCGTCCTCGTAATCCACCGCCGGAGGTAGCTTCACCACGTTCATTGCCGGAATCCGAACGTATCGCGCAAAAGCGCCGTCGCTTCTCGATCCGACATAATCGTAATCTTCGCACAGGTTATACTGCCCCTGCAAGCACCATGCACACCGCATGCATGGGATGAGCGGCACGGCGGTCACCCGTTCACCGGCCTTTATCCCCTCCACGTTCTCCCCGGTTTCGACGATCTCTCCCGAAAATTCATGACCGGGTATGCAGGGAAAGTGATACGTCCCCTCCACCATGATCCTGTGCAGGTCCGATCCGCAGTTCCCCGCCGCTTTCACCTCTATAAGAACGTCTTCCGGAGCTAGAGCCGGTATTTTTGTCGTCTCATGCCTGATATCGCCGGGTGCGTGAAGCACCGCGGCCTCCATCATCCCCTTCATACGAACGCCCCCTCTTATCAGCTTATTTTCTCCTTCAGGGCCTGCAGCTTCCTCTTGGAGGCCTCTTCATCGGTATAAATATCGATGTGGTCCATAAACATCGTATCATCCCCGTAAAAATCGTAATAGTCGGCCATATTCTCCAGGCTTATACCGGTCACTACGGGCCAGGCGGATTTCCCGGATGAGGTGTCACGCAGTATCCGAAGGTAGGAAGCAGTCCTTTTCCTGGATGCCTCCGATTTGCCCCATATACCGCCGACATGCGAAAAATCCGCTCCCAGGAGCTTCATCAGTTTTGTGAAAACCTCGTACCGGATACTGTAAGTCTGACCCAGACAGAAAATGCCGTATCCCACGCGATGCGCGTAAATCGGAAGGTCGAAGTTTCTCCTCAGAAAATCGATCCCGGACAGACCTGTACAAAAAGGGTCTATCATCAGACCGGTTGCTCCGGCCTTCACCGCTGTTTCGGCCGCTCTGTGCATGACGGCGAAATCCGCGGTGACGTTCGCCGCGTAGATCACCTTTCTTCCCTCTGCCTGCTCGACCTTATCCAGTGCTTCGGAGATCGCCCGCATCCGCTTCTTCACCGGGCAGATGTCCGGGTTGACGCATATCTCGTCGTCTTTAATGAAATTGAAACCCGCCCGCGCAAGGAGGGCGGCTCTCTCCGCGGTCCCGTCCGGGTCGAGCCCGAGGTTCGGTTTTATGATGGACCCGAAGATCGGGCCCTTCTCAATACCCAGCAGCTTTCTCATGCCCTCGATACCGAACCCGGGACCCAAATAGTATTTCTCGAACGGAGGGGGAAGCCGCAGGTCCACGAGCTCGGCCCTCCGGACGAAGTGAAAATTAAAAACCTCTCCGGCAACCATGGGCCACAGATTCGTCAGGCCTCCGAGCCCCACATCGAGATTGGAAAGGGGCAGTGCAAAGGTCGTTTTCAGACCCTCCCCCGACTTCTCCACGGAAACGATGCGGCCGAGAATGGAGCCGTTCACTACGGGAAGCGTATCCTGTATCCTGTCCATCTTCACGCCGTCCCGCGTGGAAACATACTGTATTCCGGCCGTCATCTCCGCAAGGAGCAGATCGAGCGAACGTTCCGGTGTTTCCACCTTTGTTTCCAATTCGTAGGTAACGTATACCTCATGCTTCTCCATGTTCTTTTCCCCGCACTGTAAGATGAATCCCCGGCACTTCTATCCCCTTTTCTCGACCAGACCGATGAGGGTGTTGACGGCCTCTTCCACGAACTCGGCGTCCTCGACCTTGCAGTCCCGCTCCTCGATCCTGATATTTTTCGGCAGGTGTTTTTTAAGATAATCGATAAAGGCCCTGTCGCCCTCGGGATCGTACAGAGGAGCTCCCTCGTAGCAGGACCGGTCGAATCCGTTCGTCGGGATCATGAACACCGCCTCGTCTTTGGTATAACTGAGCCTGTCCACGATCTCCTTCGCAGTGACGATCATCTCGTCCTTCTCAAGACGATAAACGAAGATGATGGGACTGTGGTAGTAATACTTCCTGTGCATGTGCTCCTCGGGTCCCTTGTGTGGCTCGCTCAGGATGAGACCGATGTGCTCGACCCCGGCCGGGCAGATGACCTGTGGAAGGCCGAGCTGTCCCGCGGTCTTCAGCCTGTCGGGACCGCCCGCGTTCAGGCCGCCGTATATCTCGTTCGGAATCTCGACGAGTGCGTAATCCAGGACTGCCCCGATGATGCCCTCCTTCATCATCTGCTCCATGGCTCGTCCTCCCGAGCCCACGGCGTGGAACACGATAACGTCATAGCCCTTCTTCTTGAACAGCTCCAGGGCCTTAATCGTTCCGCGGGTGGCCAGCCCGATATTGGTCATTCCGATGAGCGGCTTGTCTCCCTTTGCACTCTCGATCTTGATCTCAACGTTCGCCATACCGCACGCTGCGCCTGCGGCGTTCGCCAGTATCTTGCGCATAACGGGGTTGAGCCCGAGTATGTCGCTCACTGAGAACATCATGGTTATGTCTTTGATGTCCACGAACGAAGAGACGTTACCCGAGGCAACGGTCGAAACCATGACCTTCGGAAACCCGTACGGCAGGGTCTGCATGACGGCCGTGCCGAGGGAGGTTCCCTGCGTGCCCCCGAGGCTGACGACACCGTGTACCCTGTCCTCGTCGAGGTACTTCTTCAGTATTGACGCCGCTCCGGCGGTCATGACCGGATGGGCCTTCTCCTGTGTCGGGTCCTTGAGGAGCTCTGAAAGCGGCGTTCCCCCGGCCTCGGCGACCTCCTCCCTCGTGATATCCGCCTTGACGGCCGGCTCCCCCACCACCCCCGTATCGATGACCAGGGCATTCTGTTTGAATCCCTGTACCTGCTGGCGGAGGTAGTCGGCCTCCGGACCCTTGGTATCGAGTGTTGCCAGTATCGCTATGGTCTTTTTCATATTCTTCCTCCTTTCCATCTCTTTTGAATGTGTTAAAAATATCGTGTCCTACTTCTTCTTCAGCTTCAGCTTCGCGAATTCACCGGCGGTTTCGAGAATAGCACGCTCTATGGGAATACGCTCCGTTGCCGATCCGGTCCAGAGCCCGTGGCACGAGGTATTGTCGAGTATGTACTGTCCCTCTTCGGGCGTCTCGAGCGCGGCTCCGTGCGCGAGGAGGAAAACATCCGGGTTTATCTTCAGGGCGATCTGGTTCGCCTCTTCCGTTCTCCTCGCCGTATCCTCCTTTGTATAGGGTGTATCGTAGCCGACGAGCCCGCCCTTGGTCGTGCCGGCATGGAAGCAGAACGCATCGCACATGGCGCCCTTCATGATCCTCTCGGCATCCTCCAGATCGAACGGCATACCGAAGGTGATGAGGCCCATCTCCTTTGCGAGCTTCAGCATCTCTATCTCGCTCTCGAGGGTGATCCCGGCCTTTGTCAATACGCGGTACATGAGGCTGTCCTTCTCGTAATACCCGATCGACGGCCCCACATGCGAGACCGCAACCACGCCTATTTTTTTTAAATGTTCCAGCACGAGATACATGTCACGGAGCGGGTCGTTCGCCTGAACGCAGGTGAGAACCGCTGCCTCACCCTTCAGCGCGGTCAGTATATCGTGCTCGGTGTTGTCAATAACCTGCTGGTTCGAATCGAGTATGGGCCACCACTGCGTCATGGTTCCCCATCCGTTGTTCCGCAGGCGCGCACCTGAAAACGTGACGATAAAGTCCGCGCCCGCCTGCTCGAGACACTTGGCAACGAGCCCGGTGCCGCAGGCCGCAACGAAGATGGGCCGTCCCTCAGCCACCTTTTTCCTCATTTTACCCAGCATCTCTTCCCGTGTGTGCCGCTTTACGATCATTGGCTTCTCCTTTCCTTCGCTTTCTCAATCCGCAAGGGATATGGGATCGATCCGTACGCCGTCCCGTATAACGCCGTCCACCTGCAGGAATTTCCTCGGTGTAACGAACACGAGCCTGCCCTCGATGGGGTAGGGAACACCCGTTTCGAACTTCCTCGTATGCACGTGCTCGTCAACGACGGTGCAGTCCGTTACAGAGTACCTCTCACCTTTCACCTCGAAGTAGAATTTACCCGGAGCCATCTTCACCCTTGAATAGAGCACCTCGGCGGGCTGCCTGAAATCAAGCTCGAAGTCCTTCTCGGTTATCTCGTAGTTATAGAGGTACTTCGACATATCCTGCGGCTTCCTCGGAAGAGTCCGTGCGTCGAGGTCATCCAAAAGCCGCCCCACGAGCGGTGTGCTCGTTTTCCACACCCGGTCGTACAGTACGTTGATCGTATCACCCGGGCGAACCGGAACCCTCGTTTCGTAGATAATGTCACCCGTATCGATTCCGTCGTCCATAAAGTGGATGACCATGCCCGTCTCACCGTCACCGTACCAGATGGCCCAGAATCCGGGGTGCATTCCCGCATGGCGCGGCAGAAGCGATGTGTGGAAATTAATCGCGCCCATGGGCGGGATAGCGAGCACCTCCTCGGAAAGGTAGAACTGGTATGAGACGACGATGAATACATCGGGACCCAGTTCCTTCAGCGTCCGGATGAATCCGGGATCGCCGGGATTGGTCGGGCAGAGAAGTGGAAGGCCCAGACGCTGCGCGGTCTCGTTTATGGATTCATACGGATCCTCTTCCGTATGCGTGGTGGAAATCGACCCGGGCGGAGCCTCCACGAACCCGACTATGTTCGCCCCGCATTCGACGAATTTTTCCAGATGCCGGCTCGTAAGCTCCTGACCCCTCGTGCCGAAATATACTATTTTCGTATTATACATATCCCTTTCCGTTCAGTTGCAGGGGCAAGTGTATAGGAATTCGCGCACATGCCTGTAAGCATTTAATGCGACGTAAGCATGATATGCGTTTCTCATATCATGCGACGTAAGCGTACGCGTGTAAGCATATGCCTGTAAGCAAGATATGCGTTTCTCATATCATGCGACGTAAGCGTACGCGTGTAAGCATATGCCTGTAAGCAAGATATGCGTTTCGCATATCTTGCGACGTAAGCGCACGCGCCCTAATCCCACCACATGGCCCCCCTCGGCTTGGTTATCATGACGACTTTGAGGAATTCTATCGCCTTGGTGAGGCCCTCCTCGCCGCACATGAGCGAATCCTCGTGTTCGATGCTCAGTACGTGATCATACCCTATGAGCCGCAGTGTACTGATGAAATCGGTCCAGAAATCGGAATCATGTCCGTAGCCCACGGTCCTGAATATCCATGACCGGTCGATTTCCTCCTCGTAGGGCTTCGTATCCAGCACACCGTTCACCTGCGCCACGAGCGGCTCCACCCTTGAGTCCTTTGCATGGACGTGAAATATACAGTCCTTCAGGGCGCGGAGGGCGGCCGTGGGATCTATACCCTGCCAGAACAGATGGCTCGGATCGAAGTTGCAGCCGATCTCCTCACCGACCGCTTCCCTGAGCTTCAGGAGCTTTGCCGGGTTGTAGACCGCGTCTCCGGGGTGCATCTCGAGCCCGATCATTTTTATTCCGTTTTTCCTGGCGAATCCGGCCAGTTCCTTCCAGAGGGGAATAAGTTTTTCTTCCCACTGCCATTTCAGCGCTTCTGAAAAATAATCAGGCCAGGGACACGTTATCCAGCTCGGGTTTTTGTCCCCGTCCGAGGTTCCGGGACAGCCGCAAAAACACACGACTCTCTCCACGCCCATCTTCGACGCGAGCATGACCGTGTTTCTGAAATCCTTCTGATGCGCCTCCGAGACCTTCTTGTCCGGATGTGCCATGTTCCCGTGACAGGAGAGTGCGCTGAGGATCAGGTCGCGCTTCTCCAGCTCCCGGCTAACGCTCTTTCTCTTGGAGTCGTTTTCGAGGAGCTCCTCGGGATCGATGTGGTCTTTCGGTATGAATCCGCCGCATCCGATCTCGATTGCATCCAAACCGAGGGATTTGACCGCATCGAGCGCTTCTTCGAGCTTCCTGTCGAGAAATACCGTGTTAAAAACGCCGAGTTTCATAAAACCTCCTTTAAAATTGTGTGTAAAACAAAATTTTCCAGCTAAACTTCAGTATGTTAGTATGTACGTACATTATACATCACATTTTACTCGTTCTTCATCATCCCTGTCAAGTGCTATTTGAGATTTTTTTCGGGTACTACCGCATATGAAGTAAGGATGGTGACGGTTTTTTTGCGTCGGGACCCGGCGGCACAACCACGGATGGGTTACAATGACTTCTCCCACATGGTTTTTACAATACCGTCCGTTTCATGCGAAGGAACCAGCTCTCCGAGTTCCCGGAAGAAGAGGTTCCGCTTCTTTAAATCACCCCGAAACCGTTCTTCGACCTCCGGACTCGACAGGCCGATCCCCACGGCCCGCCTGAGCAGGGTATGCCCGCAAACGATTCGCGCGCCGCGCATGAAAACATCCGCGACGGGTTTGAGGGCCTCGGAAAAAAAATCGTCCACAAAGGGCTGGCCGTGCTTGTTCATTTCAGTTCCCGCAATGACGGGGATGTTTCTTTTGTCAGCAGCCTCCACTATTCGATAGAGATTGCAGACCTTTATCCTGCGCTCCTCCTCGTCCCGTATGTTCCAGTTCCTGTCCGGTACGATGCTGAGACAATCCGATCCGGCCGCGGCCATGAAATCCACGAGTATGTCCGGATCTTTTTCCCCGTCCCTCGTCCCGTCGAGCCACCCCTGTGTCGGAACGGCCCCGAGCGCGCGCGTCATGGAGACCATCTCCTGCAGCGGGGGAAATCCGGATCCGTCCGGGGCGGTGTATCCCGGCCCCCCGCTCTTCATGAGCCTGGCACGTATGAAGAGACGAAAATCGATGGGTGTTCTGAAGAGCGTGAGCACCTCTTCTTTCTTTTTCCCGAGTGCCTCGGACCAGAAAGCGGCTCTTTTTACGGGGTCCGGAAAAATATCGCATGATTTCCTGTCCAGGGCTTCGACCATGTGCCGTTCAGTCGGATTCCCGGAAGGGGTCAGGCTCAAAACGTCCCGCTCCCAGTCCACCCCAAGGTCTCCCAGGTACTCGTTTACCCTTCCAAGCACGGCCCGGTTTCTCGCCTGCGCCAGATCGTGCATCCGCCTCAAGGAAGGCTCCGACTCCCTCATCTTCGGGTCCCCCACGATGAAACCGGTCCCCATGAAGTAGCATATCCCGGGTTCACCCGGGGAGTTGATCTGAACGTCCTTCCATTCCGGTATGAACACCCGCGATTCAATCCCGGCGACGCACCTGAGGCCGAGCAGGCTGCTCGCCTCAAGGAACTCGTCGACACCGTCCAGAACGTCGAAATCGATGATGCCCGCCGCGAACAGCCCCCGTTTTTTCGCCTCCCACGCGATTGACGAAGGAGAGTATCCATAGGCGTTGAATGAAAAGAAGGTGTGACAGTGAAGGTTCGCAACCGGAATTTCGGGAACCGCCGCGACCTCCCCCCTCATGAGCATGCGGTGCAGCTCCGCAAGCGAATTCCTTCTCTTCTCACGATCAAAGCTTCCAAGCCGTTTTTCCAGCTCCAGTTGTTTCTCCATTATTCCTCTGTCCCGTTCTGCTTCATGTCCGTACCGTCACTGCTCACATTTCCTTTAAAAGATCCTTGAAGAATGCCGTACCCGTTTTAGACCGGATATTCTCACGGCCCGCGGCGGGCAGCTCCGCGGGCTCGATCATAAGGTTCCCCTCCTTAACGTTGACGAGAAAATCGGCCTCCCAGATGACCTTGAAGTCCATGCCGTCAACACATTCCTCCGTGTGGTGATGGGCCACGATGTAGCAAACCCGTTCGAGAATATCGGCCCTCACCTTCATACCGGAAAGGAACCGTCGTGCTATGGGAGGCCCCTCCTTCTCCTGATAGGGGGCGTCCGCTGACCCGTGCACCCGCATTGCTTCCGGTATCCCGATATCGTGGAAGATACAGCCAAGTGTTACCGTGGTACGGTAGAAGCCGTCTTCGATCCCTTCACCTTCCAGTATTTTCTCCCCGTAGTCGAGCACCCGCATCGTGTGGGTGACGAGACGCTCCTCATCGAAATAGCCCTTCATCCGCTCAAGTGCTTCCCTCCTGTACGGATCGTTTTCAGACATCGGATATCCTCCGGAATAGTATGTCATTGACTCAGGAGTCGAGGGCCTCCGCGATTGTTACCGGACGCCCTTCCTTCACGGACCTGCACGCCCCGATAACCATGGCGAGGGTGCTGAGGTTGTCCCTTCCCGAGGTTTCAGGCTCCCGATTTTCACGAATCGACCGCGCGAGCTCCTCGAGACAGGCCCACCTGTCCTCCCATTCCATGACCGTGAGCTCGAGGTCGAGTTCGCCTCCCCTCTCGAGCGCACCGCGGGTGTACACCTCCTGCAGGAGGTTGTTCGTTCTGAATGCAACCTCATTCTTCGTCCAGCGGAGCTGACCCCCGCTGCAGTGGAAGTACCAGTCTCCGTCCCACGAGGTCTCCCTTCCCCGGGACACCCAGTTTCCCGTATACGCGACCACCGCCCCGCTCTTCATCTCGAAAACGACCGACGCAAGCGCGTTTCCCCTGAAGATGCTCCAGTCGGTATTCCAGCTGTGCGCGCGAACCCGAACGGGCTCATCCTGAAGAAGGTGGCGTATCTGATCGAAATGATGGATCGACATGTCAATGAGAAGCGGCTCCTCCATCTCGACCCTGAAACCGGACAGTGCCGGGGCTTTCTGAAAATCAATATACACCGCGCCCACTTTTCCGATCGTATCCTTATCCAGAAACCCTTTAATTGTCCGGGGTGCGCGCTTGTACCGGTAGTTCTGGCTCACCATGAGCTTCTTTCCGGATTTATCCGCGGCTTCCACCATAGCGCGTCCGTCCCCCATGCTCATGGCCATCGGTTTTTCGACGAGCACATTGAGCCCGAGCTCGAGCGCCTCCACCGCCACGGACCTGTGCACCTCCTGACCGACCGCGACGAGCGCGCCGTCGGGTTCAAGCTCGGCCGCTGCTTTCCGCAGCGAGCCGAATACCTGGCCGGAGCCGAAGCCGTAATGCTCGGCCGCCCTCTCCCTGTTCTCCTTCTTCAGCTCCACGATACCGGCAAGCTCCCAGTACGGCGAATCGAGCGCGACCTGCACCCAGCTCCATCCCCAGAAACCGACCCCGACCTGTATCAGCTTTAAAGGCTTCTCCATACTCCCTCCCTCTTTTATTCGCTTGGAGTTCCCGTGGAATAATACCGGCGTTAAAACGGTACCCTCCCTATCCGTAATCGGTATTCACGGCTGTTCCATGGTATGCCCTTTCAAGGCGGTTGTCAATTTTTCCCAAGCGCTTTCAGCATCGCGAGCACGTTGGAAACCGGAATATCGGGCGGCATATCGTGGCAGGGTGCGATGATATAACCCCCGAAGCGGTGCGCAAGTCCCAGACGATGGTCAATCTCCCGCCGCACGTCCTCCTCCGAGCCGAACGGAAGCGTTCGCTGTATGCTCACCCCTCCGTAGAATCCAAGCCTTCCCGCATACCGTTCGATTACGCTCTCAATGTCCATGACCTCGGGCTGAAATGGATTGAAAACGTCCACTCCGATCTCGACGAGATCGTCGAGTACGGCCGTGATATCGCCGCATGAATGGATGAATACCCTGTAACCCCGGGCATGCGCGCGGTCGTACATTTTTTTCAGGCGGGGCTTGAGAAATTTTCGCCACATATCCGGACTCATTAAAAGCCCGTTCTGCCCGCCCCAGTCGTCGCTGAAACGCAGTCCGTCTATGCAAAAACCGCTGAGATTATCGATGCATTTCAACACGAACCCGGTGAGGGTGTCGAGGAGACCGTGTACAAAATCGGGATTGACGATGAAATCGACCATCAGGTTCTCCATCCCCCTGAGGGACCAGGCCCGCTCGAAGAGACAGCGTGATATCTTGGCGATGACGAACCGGTTTCCGTTCGCCTCGATCAGGGGCTCGAAGTGCTCGAACCTCGCCGGATCGTCCGGATCGGGTATTTTAAGATTCTCGAGCCCGGAATCGTCCAGTATCGTTCTCACCGGGGTTCCGATATCCTTGTCGATATGCCTGTCCCACATAACCCCCCACTCGTCCAGCCATACATCATCCTGAACGAGACTGAGAGAATTAACCGGCTCGGTTCGCAGATAAGCCAGATGGTTGCCGAGGTAATCGTTCAATCCGTTAAAAGCGAATATATTCCTGCCGCGAACCATGTGGGTTTGTTCCCTTATCCCGAGATCGTGCATGATCTTTTTCGCGATCTCGGATGTATAATCGATCTGCCACGGTACAATATCGGTTTCTTCAAACCGCAGGCAGCGTTCCGTTCTTTCCTTCTCGGTCATCCTTTTAAACCCGCTTTCCTATAGCTGATTGTATAGTATCAATAGATTAGAATCTCTATATCTGTTTGCCCCGTTACGGACTCCTTATCAGTCGTCCTTCTAAACACGCTTTCCTATAGCTGATTGTATAGTATCAATAGAT
>CAYWUT010000034.1:0-29855 GCA_964460545.1 uncultured Spirochaetota bacterium | reverse complement strand
TTAACAAATCCGAATGTCACGGTGAGCCCGTCGACCGTGAACCTCCTGAACGGGATCGTGCAGTTTTCCGTCGCGTTCAGCAACTCGACCGGGCGGGACCTCGAGACCGGAATAAAGCTGAGCCATGAAGAGGTCGTGACTGAGCTGATTGATATCATTACCGTTCATGAGGCGGTACCGCCTCCCGATGTTGCGGATTTTACCGCGTACCCGTGGGACGGGCAGATACGGCTCTTGTGGACGAATCCTCCTGAGGCGGATTTTACGGGCGTGCGCGTAATGCGAAAGGAAAGCGGTGCTCCGGCCAACGCGGGAGACGGGGACCTCGTATATGAGGGAGGTGACGAGGAATACACGGATACGGGCCTTGCAAACGGCACTGATTATTTTTATACCGCTTTCTCGTATGATGATATACCGAATTACTCCGGCGGGGTGACGGACTTCGGCACTCCCACGGATAGTTCTGTCGGAAGCTTGACCTTTTTACCGGCCGATCATCAGATCGAGCTGTTCTGGAACGCCCGGGAGGGGGCGGATTCCTATAACGTGTACTACACGGATGACGGCACCGATCCTGGAATCGACAACGGGAATCAGGTAACCGGCATCACGTCCACGAGTTATACCTTCGAAGACTTGCTGAACTTTCACGAGTACCGGTTCATGGTGACGGCGCTGCGGGAAGGGATGGAATCTGGGGAATCCAACGTCTTGCGTTCAGCTCCTCCTGGTACGGTTATAAAAGCCGGATACAGGCATACCGTGGCGTTGAAGGAAGACGGGACGGTATGGGCGTGGGGATTGAACGATAATGGCCAGCTCGGCGATAATACGGGAGTACCGGGAGAAGACAGGGATACGCCCATACAGGTCGTCGGAGCCGAGGGCACGGGCAACCTCACCGGTATCACGGATGTAGCTGTCGGCAGATACCACAGCGTTGCATTGAAGAGCAACGATACGGTGTGGGCATGGGGGGACAACAGTTCGGGACAGCTCGGCGACTCTACGGGAACACCGGGAATCAGCAGCAATATGCCGGTACAGGTCGTGGGCGAAGACGGGGATGGCACCTTGACGGGCGTCGTGGCCGTGGAAGCCGGTTGGCATCACAGTGTGGTGTTGAAGACCGATGGTACGGTGTGGGCATGGGGAAGCAACGACTCCGGACAGCTTGGAAATGGAAATACGGGAACGAATGAAGATACGCCGGTGCAGGTCGTGGGAGCGGACGGTGAAGGCTTCCTTTCCGGTATTGTGGCAATCTCAGCCGAATACAAGAACACCATGGCCCTGAGTCATGACGGTACGGTGTGGGCATGGGGAGATAACGATGAGGGGCAGCTTGGAGACGGTACGGGAACACCGGGAATCAGCAGCAATACGCCGGTGCAGGTTATGGGAGAGGGAGGGGATGGCATCCTGAGCGGGGTCGCGGCCGTGAAAGCCGGCGGTTATCACGCACTGGCATTGAAGACAGACGGGACGGTATGGGCATGGGGAAAAAACGATTCCGGGCAGCTCGGCGACAACACGGGAACGCCGGGAACGGACAGCGATACCCCCGTTCAGGTAAAGGGCGAAGGGGGGGCGGGTTCTTTGTCGGGTGTATCGGCGGTGGCGGCTCACGGGAATTACTCGGTCGCGCTGAAGGAAGACGGGACGGTGTGGGCATGGGGGGACAACGCCTTCGGGCAGCTCGGAAACGGCTTTACCGGTCCGGACAGCGATACGCCGGTGCAGGTTGTAGTTGAGGGAGGAGAGGGGGTGCTGGACGGAATCGTGGCGATAACCGCCGGGGCCGCGTATGCATCCGCCCTGAAGAGCGACGGTACGGTGTGGGCGTGGGGTGACAACGACTTTGGGCAGCTCGGCAATGGGGACGCAGGGACGGATAATGATACGCCGGTCTCGGTCTCTGTGCCGGGAGGAGATGTCAGCCTGACAGGAGTAGCTGCGATAGCGACGGGGGTGCATCACTCCCTTGCAGTAAAGGCCGATGGTTCGGTATGGACCTGGGGGCAGAACAGCTCCGGCCAGCTGGGAAACAACGACTCCGGGACCGACCGGGACACGCCGGTAAAGGTTCTGGGTGTGGAAGGAGTTGATGTTCTGTCGGATATAGGTTCGGTCGCTGGCGGAGGAACACACTCCGCGGCGGTTAAAAGTGACGGTACAGCGATGTATACGTGGGGAGGAAACCTGTACGGCCAGCTCGGTAACGGAAATACGGGCACGGACAGCCCCTTGCCGGTGCAGGTTCTGGGAGAGGGAGGATCGGGGACCCTGGGCGGGGTCGGCGCGGTTGCGGCTGGGTCGTATCACACCCTGGCATTGAAGACCGACGGTACGATCCTGTGGGCGTGGGGGCTGAACGATGAAGGCCAGCTCGGCGATAATACGGGCATTCCCGGAACGAACAGCAATATTCCGGTTAAGGTGACCGATAAGGCGGGGACCGGTGACCTCTCCGGGGTCGGCGGCCTCGCGGCAGGTACGCGCCACTCGGCTGCGTTGAAAAGCGACGGCACGGCGGTCTGGTCCTGGGGTGACAACGCCAGCGGCCAGCTCGGAGACGGAAACATGGGAACGGGTAGCGACATTCCGGCCGTTGTAAGTTCTCTCAGTGGTGTGGATATGATTGCGGCCCTCGGGGATTTCACACTGGCGGCGATGAACGACGGCAGTGTGTACGCGTGGGGTGAAAACGGCGCCGGCCAGCTCGGCGATGGCAACAGTGGGACCGACTGCGATACGCCGGTACAGGTTCTGGGTCCGGAAGGAACAGGAACCCTGAGCGGAGTCGGTTCGGTCGGAGCCGGAGTGTATCATTCCGCAGCTCTCCGGGAAGACGGCACGGTGTGGGCGTGGGGTGATAACGGCGACGGACAGCTCGGAGACGGAAATGTTCCCGAGGACAGCGGTACGCCCGTACAGGTCAGGGGAGCCGGAGGCGCCGGGTATTTGACGGACGTTGCGGAGGTGGCGGTCGGACGGAAACATACCATGGTGCTGAAGGAAGACGGCACGGTGTGGGCATGGGGTGACAACAGCTACGGACAGCTCGGAGACGGCAACATGGGAACGGGCAGCGACACGCCGGTTCCGGCCGGGCTTCTCTTCATCGGCTGGTGCGATAACGCCGAATGACAGGGGCCTCGCGGCATAAGCCCGCTATCTGCAGCAGTCTTGACATATATCATTTAACTGAAAGAAATACCGTTTTACAGAGCTCTCATTCGGTATAATCGCCGTGATGGTATATAAATCGAATCCCGGGTGAGTAAACCGCTCTTCACCGCTTCTGCCCTCCCCTAGACCCGCCGCCTTGCCCTGCTGCGATATCCGCGGTATCTTTTTATCGGCAGTACCTATCGGGGACGGTAACTCCGCGAACATCGGGCGGTCCGGTGAACGAGGGATTCAATTATGAACGATAGTCGCACGGTACTGGTAGTGGACGACGAGAAGGAGATGTGCCTCTCGCTGAAGGAGATCCTGGAATCCCGCGGTTACGAATGCCTCTATGTCACGAACCCCGGGGATGTCGCGGGTATCATGGTTTCCCGAACCATCGATCTGGTCCTCATGGATATCAAGATGCCGGGTATGAGCGGAATTGATCTCCTGAAGACCATCAGGAAAAACCATGGACGTATTCCCATTGTCATGATCACCGGATACCCATCCGTCGAGAATGTCGTGAAGGCAATGAAGTACGGGGCGCTCAACGTTTTCGTAAAGCCCCTGAAAATACAAACCCTCCTCAGTGAGGTCGAGCGTCTTTTCTCGTCCCGCCGGAACCTCACGGGTCGGCTGGAAGACGAGCTCATCATGACGGAAAACCCCGTGATGCGGGGGATAATGAAGAATATCGAGAAGGCCGCACCCACTGACGCGGCCATACTCATAAGCGGGGAAAGCGGAACGGGGAAGGAGCTCGTCGCTTCCTTCATACACCGAAAAAGTGTCAGGCGTGACAGGCCGCTTGTCAAGGTAAACTGCGCCGCAATACCGGATACCCTGCTCGAGAGCGAGCTTTTCGGGCATGAGAGGGGCGCTTTTACGGATGCGGTCGATGAACATGCGGGAAAATTCGAATTGGCCCATGGCGGTACCATATTCCTCGACGAGATCGCCGATATGAGTGTAAAAACCCAGCCGAAGATACTTCGCGTGCTGCAGGAAAAAACGTTTGAGAGGCTCGGCGGGAACCGTATTTATAATACGGATATAAGGATCATCTCCGCGACAAACCGGGACATCCGCGACCTGATCGAGCGGGGATTGTTCCGGGAGGATCTCTATTACCGCCTTTCCGTGGTTACAATCGAGCTTCCTCCTTTGCGGGAAAGACGAGAGGATCTCTTGCCCCTGGTGGACCATTTCATCGATAAGTTTAACGTACAGTACGGTCGATCGGTTCGAGGGGTGTCCGAAGAGGTGAAATCCGTATTCATGAAGCATGACTGGCCCGGTAACATAAGGGAACTGAAAAACTGCGTGGAGCGGGCTGTTATTTTCAGCGAGGGCGATACCATTGAAACAGCACATCTCGGATCGCAGTACCGGGAGCTGGGTGTCGGCTATGCAATGAATACACTCGATAACCTGCAGGAGAGTATGAACAGGGCCATAATATCCGAGGCCCTGAAAATGAGCGGCGGCAACAGGGAGCAGGCCGCGAAGCTTCTCAACATAACCCGTAAGACTCTCTACAACAGGATGAAAAAGCTGGAAATGGAATGACTGCGAATCCGCTTCTCCTTCGAATGAAAAACATCAGTGTGTCCTACCAGGATGTCAAAGCCCTCAGGGGGGTTGACTTCGATCTCCGGTATGGCGAGATACATGCCCTCGTAGGCGAGCACAGGGCGGGTAAGACAACGCTGGTAAAGGTTTTAAACGGTTCCGTAAAACAGGATTCCGGTGAGATCGTGTTCGACGGCAGCCGTGTCGAGCGGTTTACGCCGCAATCATCCCTCAACTCCGGTATCGGTATGGTTTACCAGGACGAAAACGTGCTCGACTCCCTGAACGCGGTCGAGAATATCTTCGCGGGACGGCTTATGTGCAACTGGGGCGGGAGGATAGACTACCCTGCCATGGTGCGCAGAACGGAAGAACTGATGGCCCGCCTGCGCATCGAAATGGACATACACACACCCCTCAAACGTCTTTCCAAGGCGGACCAGCATATGGTGGAGCTTGCAAAGGCACTGGCTCACGATCCAAAGCTGATCATTGTCGACGAGATATCCTCCAAGCTGACCCCTCAGGAGATGGAGCTCGTATACCCGGTTCTCCTACGTTCCCGTGAACAGGGGAAGAGCATAATCTACATCACGCACAACATGGACGAAGTTTTTCAATTCGCCGACAGGGTGACGATCCTGAAAGACGGCTGCAGGACCGGTACTGAAAACATAAGCGATATAGACAGGATCGATCTTATCAAGCTCACCTATTCCTTTGTTCTGAGCAGGAACGAACTCAAACGGGACAACGTAAACTTATACTACTTCAAGAAATACAATGAGACGATTATCAAGAACCTCCCGATCGGCGTTATCATACTCGATCCTCTGAACCGCGTGTATATGATAAACTTCAACGCTCTGAAGACTCTAGACCTCTACGAGCAGAGCGCGCGGGAAAAACCCGTCCAGGAAGTCCTTACAGCGCTTGCGCCGAAAGTAAAACGGAAATTGATAAATTCGATTAAACAGAAGGAGAGCTGTATATGGAAAGAGGAGGTCCTGTCATCCGGAAAGTACGTGAGCATCAACACCTATCCTTTTCAGGATGAGGATTATAAATACCTGGGTACCATCATCCTCATTGAAGACATAACCGACCGGCATCAGGTTATGGAATACCTGCTGAGAACGCAAAAGATTGCGTCCACGGCGGAGCTTGCCGCGGGCGTTGCGCATGAGATAAACAACCCCCTCGGAATCATTCATAATTATATCGAAATCCTCAGGGAGCGGTCCCTTGATCGTGACACGGCGGAAAAGATTGACAAGGTGAATAAGGAGATAGAACGGATCGGAAGTATTGTCGGAAATTTGCTCTCCTTCTCCAGGCTGAATGTTCCGCCGCAGGGCCAGGTGAGTCTTCCCGACGTACTGCGGGACGTACTAGTGCTCATCAACCACAGGATTAAGGAGAAGTCCATAAGCATTACGAGCCGCCTGCCGGATTCAGGAGCATTTATAACGGGTGATGAAAACCGGCTGAAGCAACTCTTTCTCAATTTGCTTTTGAACAGTGTGGAAGCGGTGGATGACGGCGGATACATTCATGTAGTCATGAAGAACCACCCGCGAAAAGGATATGTCAGAACGGACATCACCGACAACGGACACGGTATCGGCAAAGACCTGATGGAAAAAATATTCGATCCTTTTTTTACCACCAAGAGCGGAAAAAAAAATACCGGACTGGGCCTCGCCGTAAGTCAGCATATTGTGGAGATGCACGACGGAATTATCACCTGCAGCAGTACTCCGGGAAAGGCAACGACCTTTACCATTCGATTTCAGACGGTTGTATAAAACGGACCCCTGTTGCGGTGTAAAAAATTACCCATGATAATTGCGGCTGGAGGAATTTAATTACCCCCGCCCAAATTAAGTTCTCAAATCCTTTTTACGTTATTTCATTGTCACAAAATGAAATATATAAATATCTGCAAATATGAAATACCGGCATAAAAATTGCTTATTAATAGGTAAGTGGTAAATACTACAGTAGGGAGGTTGGAATGAAAAGATTCATGAAGTACGGCATCTTAGTAGCGGTCCTTCTGCTCGTTGCAGCTCCTTTGGTGCTCGCCGAGGGAAAGAAGTCGGATGAACAGCAGGACCTTACATTCGGGTATGTAGCCGGTGTTCAGGATCCGTTTATGGTCCTTATTCAGAAGGGGGCCGAAGACAAAGCGGCGGAGCTCGGCGGTGTCGAGATCATTACTCAGATACCGGGTGTGTGGAGCGTTGATACGCAGTCTCCCATGTGGAAGGCAATGGCCTCCCGCGGGGTTGATCTCGTATTCGGATGCCCCGTGGACAAGGAAGCCCTTATACCCGTGCTGAAGGACGTATATGAGCGTGGCATTCCCGTTATCACGACTGATACTTACATCGGCGACGGGGACTACAGCTCCGGATCGGACAGCTTTGCTCTGTCCGCCATTCACACCGATAATATCGCGGCCGGGGAAATGGCGGCTCATGCTCTTGCCGAGCTTATCGGTAAGAAGGGGAAGGTCTACCTTCAGGAATTCCACGTGGGGGTCAGCACCTCGGATGAGCGTTCCGAGGGCTTCATCAAAGCCATAAAAGAGTATCCCGATATCGAGCTGGTCAGTTCCAACAGCTGTGACGACGATCAGGACCTTGCCCAGACGCAGACGGCCGCGATTCTGAAGGCGCATCCCGATATCGAAGGTGTCTTCGGCAACAACCTCTTCGCCTGTCTCGGCGCGGCTACCGCCGTACACAATGCCGGCCTGTCGGGTGCGGTCAAGGTGGTCGGCTTCGACGTTACGCCTGAAGTCGCGGACATGATTCGGAAGGGATGGATGGATGCCGCGGTGGCTCAGCAGCCCTATGTTATAGGACAGATGGCATGCGAGTGGGGCGTGAAATTCATCCGCGAAGGAGCTACGCCTCCGGCCGAAGTAAATATCGAATCGATTCTCTTCACGACCGAAAATGTCGACGATCCCGAGATGGACAAACGTATCTACAAATAGGTAAGCGGCACGTTCCGGTTTTACACCGGGGCGAGGGTCTGGGGTGTGTAAAAACACCGAATTGAAAAAAAAGGGGGCCTTTCAAATGATCGGTCCCCTTTCTTTATTTGATACATATTCAGTTTTGGTATAACGTGGTGATGGATGACATGACCACAGGAGGTCTCATACATGTCTCGTATCTATAAGCTGAAAGAGTTCGCACTCAAGCGATGGTCGCTTATGTTCCTCTTTGTATTGCTCGTATTCTTTTCGATCACCGGAAGAGGGTTTTTCAGCATTGAGAATTTTCAGGATATTTTTCTCGCTTCAACATCGATAATGCTTCTCGGGATCGGCGTTACCTTTGTAATAATAACCGGAGGTATCGATCTGTCCGTCGGCTTTACCATGGGTTTTACATCGGTCGTGATGGCAAGTATTATCCGTGACCTCAGCCAGGCCGGATTCGGTCCCGGAATAAGTATACTCATCGCGTTCGTTCCAACCATAGCGATAGGAATCATCACGGGCCTGATCAACGGTTATATCGTTGCCTATCTCAAGGTCCCGCCCTTTATCGCGACACTAGGAATGTATGGAATAGCCCACGGGGCCGCGCTTCTATGGAGCGGCGGATTCCCTGTTGCGAATCTTCCGGATACCGTGATATCGATCGGGAACCGGTATCTCTTCTATTTTCTTCCGGGAAAATGGCTCGCCTTTTTCCACATGCCCGAGGGGGTGCCGCATTCCGCGTTAAGGCATGTCGTAAGACTGATTCCCCTCGTCGCGGTGGTAGTGATAGTAATCGCACTGTTCATGGTAATCATCCTTTCGAAAACGAAGTTCGGCAAGCATACCTATGCGGTGGGCAACAGTATGGTGGTGTCGAGGCGCGCGGGTATCAAGGTACGATCACATCTGCTCAAGATATACTGTCTTGCTTCGCTTTTTGCGGCACTGGGCGGTATAACCTATGTATTCCGCTATGGAAGTGGAAACGCCGAGGCGGGCGCCGCCCATATGTTGAACTCCATCGCGGCGGTGGTTATCGGAGGAGCGAGCCTGTATGGAGGTACCGGTGATATACAGGGAACAATCATCGGTGCTCTCATTATCGGGGCCCTGCAGATAGGGCTGGTCATTCTTGCGGTGCAGCCGTTCTACCAGTATATAGCAATCGGTGCAATAATAATATTCGGAGTGATTCTCGACCAGTTCTCCCAGGGGAAACTGAATCAGATTGAGTGACGGGAGTTGAGCTCCATATACGCAGGTAAAAAGGGTACAATGTTTCACAGGGAGGAATTAAATGGCGAAAATTGAGCCGATTATAAGTATTCGGAACCTTACGAAGAAGTTCGGCGGGTTGACTGCGGTTAACAATGTGGACCTCGATATACCTCCGGCACGTGTGACTGCGCTCGTGGGGAGCAACGGAGCGGGCAAGTCGACTCTCATACAGATGCTTTCCGGATTTTATAAACCCACATCGGGTGAAATATACTTTAAGGGAGAGCCCCTGCCTCTCGGAGATCCCCTCGCCGTCAAGAACCTCGGAATCGAGACGATATACCAGGACCTCTCGCTCGCCGAACTGCTCGACGTGCCGGATAATGTTTTTCTCGGTCGGGAGAAATACAGGAGTATTTTGGGGTTGAAGGTGCTGGACAGGGATTTCATGAAGGAAGAATCAAAGAAGGCACTTGGGCGACTGCAGATCAATCTGCCGTTCATGCATAAACCGATCCGGTTCCTCTCCGGAGGCCAGCGGCAGGGGGTCAGCATCGGCCGGGCTCTCTACTGGAAAGCGGAAGTCATCATCATGGACGAGCCGACAGCGGCTTTGGGAATCAAGGAAAAGAAACAGGTCATGAATCTTATTCTCGACCTGAAGGCGAAAGGGGTGACGGTAATTATTATCAGCCACGAAATGAATGATGTGTTCGAGGTTTCCGATTGTATAGCCGTATTGTACCAGGGTAAGTGTGTGGGAGTAAGAGAAAAGAATAAAACTAATATTGACGATATAGCAAGGCTTATTATTACAGGCAGCAGTGAGGAATCACCGGTGCAAACAGCGGGAGGAGAGAATGAAAACAGACACTAGGCTTACTTCCATCATCAGCGAGCGGAAGGCGGGCAGGACTGCGGGCATCTACTCGGTGT
Organism: uncultured Spirochaetota bacterium; assembly: GCA_964460545.1. GTDB lineage: Bacteria > Spirochaetota > B62-G9 > B62-G9 > DRHN01 > CAYWUT01. Next base: position 19,942 of record CAYWUT010000034.1, on the reverse strand, counting down.
GTACCTATAACCGGTATGTTCTTGAAGCCGCATTCATGCGGGCGCTCGAGGACGGGGGAAACCTGCTTATAGAATCGACCTGCAATCAGGTGAACCATCTGGGCGGGTATACGGGTATGACACCCTTGGATTTTAAGGGGTATGTGGATGGAATCGCGAAGGATACCGGTTTCCCCGTGGAACGGCTCATTCTCGCAGGCGACCATCTCGGCCCCTACCCGTTCAGAAGTAGGCCCGAGGAGTCCGCCATGGCGGAGGCTCAGAAGATGGTCGAGTCGTACGTTCTCGCAGGGTGCACGAAGATACACCTGGATACGAGTATGGGGGTCGCCGATGATCCGGGAGGGGAGTCAGCCTCTCTCGACAAGGCGACCATAGCGCGGCGCTGCGCGCTGCTCTGTGAAACCGCCGAAAAGACGTATCGGGAAAACGCAGGCGCAAACGACCCGGCTCCCGTATATATCATCGGAACCGAAGTCCCGGCGCCGGGAGGTAGCGATGAGGTCGAAGAGGGTCTCGTCATTACAAGCCCCGAGGACTTTGAGGAAACCCTCTCGATACACAGGGAAATGTTTCTGGAGCGCGGCCTGAACGATGCATGGGAGCGCGTTATCGCGGTGGTGGTCCAGCCGGGTGTCGAACACGGGGACCATACCATTGTCGAATACGACCGATCCAAGGCGGCCGATCTCGTGGCAGCATTGAAAAAGAGACCGAACATTGTATTCGAGGGCCATGCCACGGACTATCAGACCGCGATCGGGCTCAGGCAGATGGTTGAGGACGGCATCGCGATTCTGAAAGTCGGCCCGTCCCTTACACTCGCCGTGCGCGAGACGGTTTTTATGCTCGGTGCGATCGAGAATATCCTTGCGGGTAGAGAGGGCTTTGAGTCATCCCGTATAGCCGACGTGATGGAAGAGGCGATGCTGCGCAACCCGGCCCACTGGCAAGGCCACTACTCGGGAACGGAAGCTGAATTGGTGTTCAAGCGAAGGTACAGCTTTTTCGACCGCATCAGGTACTACTGGGTGGATGAAGAGGTGAAGCGGGCCATGGAAATGCTGGTCCGTAACCTTCGGGGAATCACTATACCGCTCTCGCTGCTCAGCCAGTATCTTCCGGACCAGTACCGCAAGGTCAGGGAGGGGTCTCTCACGTGCGATGCGGAGGCGTTTATTCGCGACCGGGTAATAGACATATTGAAAATCTATTCCAAAGCGGTTGGGTTCCGGGGATAAAGACTGCATGAATAGGGAGGAATCTCATTATGAAAAAATACGTGGCATGTGCCGGTGATCTTCTTGTGGAGGTTATGCGTCCGAATGTGGGTGACCCGCTCGGAGAACCCGGCACATTCGTGGGCCCCTTTCCGAGCGGGGCATCGGGTATATTCATTGATGCGGTCGCACGGTTGCATGTTCCGGCAAAGTTCGTAGGCGCCGTAGGCAACGACGATTTTGGCGACCTTATCACCCGTCGATTCCGTGAGGACGGTGTGGATACCACGCGGATCAAGGTGATGGACGACTACACCACCGGTGTGGCCTTCGTTACCTATTTCGAGGACGGGAGCAGGAAATTCATCTATCACATGGGGCGGGCCGCCACCGGCCAAATATATCCGGAAGATATTGATCCGTCCTACCTGGAGGATGTCGGCTACTTTCACATAATGGGATCGACCATGTTCCTGGGAGACCACTGCGCGGAGGCATGCCTCAAAGGGGCCGAAATTGTCAAGAAGGCGGGAGGACGTGTGTCTTTCGATCCCAATTTCAGGCCCGAGCTCATCTCAAAAGACGAGCTCAGCCGGCTCTTCGAGCCCATACTCGCGTGCGCGGATATCGTCTTCCCCACGTTCGACGAGCTCGAAGCAATCACCGGAGAAGATACTGAAGAACGGGCGTGCAATGCCCTGCTTGACCGTTCCCCGGAAATTATCGCCATTAAAAAGGGCGTGGAGGGGTCGTCCGTGTATACGGCCGGGGATGTCATTCATATGCCCGCGTTCGAAGTGGAAGAGGTGGACCCCACGGGCGCGGGTGACTGCTACTGCGCCGGTTTTTTATCGGGCCTGACAAAGGGAATGAACCTGAATGAGACGGCACGGCTTGCCAATGCGGTGGGCGCGCTCGCCGTCACCAGGAAAGGACCCATGGAAGGCGCTCCCCTGTATGAGCAGGCCGCGGCTCTGGCCGGCCTGAACTGAACCGAAAATGGTGATACAATGGTGACAGTTCCTTTAGGAACTGTCACCATTCATCTTGTGTACCTGTCCCCAGAATGGATGTCCCCCATTTTTTTTCTTGACCTTTTTAGATGAAAATATTTATATTCCTAAAAATTATAAATAAAATAGTTTGATAACGAAATATAAAGGGATGCGGGATGGATCCGTCACGGGATATCGTCAATATCTTCAAGACACTTCATATGGTCAAGAAGAAGCTGATAAAGGGATTCAGGCCTGACGGCATACCGAATATCCTGACCCACTCCCTGGGCAGGGTGCTGCACATCATCATTACGCATTCAGGCCTGACGATGAGCGAGCTTCACGATTTGACCGGGCTGGAGCGGGGAAGCCTCACCAGTATCGTCGACGGCCTCATCGATCAGGGGTACGTACAGCGGAAGCGGGGTGAGGAGGACCGGAGAAAGGTATTCGTGGCTCCGACTCCGGAGGGCATTGCAGCTGCACGGGAAGTACACGAGGCGGCTGACCGGTATATAGCCGCACGGCTGGAGAAACTGTCGGAAAAGGACAGGCATGACTTCTTCAGGGCCGTGGATACGCTCGATAACATCGTTAATAAACTATAGAAAGAAAAGACAATGACTTCAGACATGCACGAAGACCGGAAAAATATCAATGAAAAGGTCCCGCCCAGGTCTCGACGCGATATGCTCGGCACGGAAAGGGTGGGAAAGCTTCTGTACAGGCTGTCCGTGCCCGCCATCATCGGTATGGCGGTGCAGGCGACCTACAACCTCGTGGACGCGGTGTTCGTGGGCCGCGGCGTCGGCACCGCCGGTATCGGCGGCATAACGATCGCGTTTCCCATACAGATGATCATAATGGCATTCGCTCTCACGATCGGGATAGGGGGCTCCTCCATTATCTCCCGCCGCATGGGTGAGGGAAGGGAGGATGAAGCGGCCTTGACGTTCGGGAACATGGTGCTCCTCTCTCTTGCGATAAGCGTCGCTCTCCTCATCATCGGGTGGATTTTCATGAACCCGATACTGCGGCTTTTCGGTGCGACGGATACCCTCCTTCCCAGTGCGCAGGCGTACTTCGGCGTCATTATATTCGGGATACCCTTTGTTTCATTCGCCATGGCGATGAACAACGCGGCGCGCGCCGAGGGCAATGCAAAGATCGCCATGGGAACCATGCTCATCGGTGCCTGCCTCAATATTGCGCTCGATCCGGTGTTCATCTTCGGCCTTGACATGGGTGTCCGGGGCGCGGCCCTCGCAACCGTGATCTCCCAGGGCGCGAGTGCGCTCTTTCTCTTCATCTATTTCAACAGCGGAAAGAGCGAGATCAGGATGGGGCTGCGCTACCTGCGGCTGAAGTGGACGGTCGTGCGGGAGATCTTCGCGATCGGAGTATCGGCATTCGCGCGTGCCGCGGCCGGGAGCATAATGGTGGCGCTCGTCAACAACATGCTCGCACGGTACGGCGGGGACACGGCAATCGCCGCTTTCGGAATCATCTTCAGAGTAATACACTTCGTCTATATGCCCGTAATAGGCGTGACCCAGGGGCTGCAGCCCATACTGGGATTCAACTACGGGGCGAAGAAGTACGACCGGGTTCGAAAGAGCTTCAGGATGGCCGTTATCAGCTCGACGGCGTACGCGGTATTCTGCTTCATCATACTCATGGCCGTACCGGAGGTTATACTCGGAGCGTTCAGCAGGGATGCGGAGCTGCTGGCAGTGGCGGAACAACCCCTCCGTTACGTCGTACTGCTGCTGCCGCTCATCGCATTCCAGGTAGTCGGAAGCGGGCTGTTCCAGGCGCTCGGAAAAGCCCTGGAAGCACTCGTGCTTTCGCTCGCACGGCAGGTCCTCATACTCATACCCATGGTTATTTTTCTCCCCCTCGTTTTCGGTCTCAACGGCGTATGGATATCCTTTCCCATTTCAGATGCCCTCTCATTCACGATAACGCTCTTTCTCGTGATAGCGCAGATACGAAAGATTGGGGGAGGCAGGAACGCGAACATCCGGAAGTATGCGTCCGGGGAGTACAGCGAGACCTGAGACGGAATAAGTACTGTGTCCGGTTTGGTATGGTCACATCCGGAGGGTTTTCTATTCTCGAATCGAACGGGTCGCCACCACGTTTATTCCGCTTTCCTTGAAGTTTTCTATGAGCACGTCACCCGCCTCGACGGGAGGGGCCACGGTCAGCCGGTAGATTTCCGTCAGCAGGCCGTTTATCATCTCCCTGGGAAGGAAACCGTCGGTCTTGACCGGAATTCTATGCCTGGTCGAGGAATCGATCGGGGCGGTGGCCGTGACAACGCGTTTCGGGGAAAGCGCCTCTTCCCGTCCGTACTCCTCGCCCCGCGCGCACAGGTTGCCGGTCACACAGAGGCTTCCGTCCTCCTCGGTGGAAACCGTGAGCCGGCATCCTACCGGGCAGGATATGCAGACGAGTGTTTTTTTCATGTCAAATCCTTAGGCAAGGGATACGTCTCTCAATGCAGGTGAAACTCGAGCGGGCCCCGTTTCGTTTCGGCAACATCGAGATCCACCGTTATGCTTAGCATCTCTGACGGCTGTACGTGCAGAAGCCGGCGTGTACAAACGGGCTTTTTCCCCTGGCTGATTTTCAGCTCGGCTTTGTTCTTCACGATCAGGGGCCGCATGGTAAAAACCATTTCACGGCCTGCTCTGAACTTACCCGGAATAACATAGCGAATATTGGAACCCGCGACCGCATCCCCCTGTTCGCCTCTTTCTTCTCCCCTCAGATAATTACCTACCGAGGCCCCGCACCGCCTTGCCTCCGCGGATACGGAGTCCACCAGGTCATGCACGTGGAGCACGTTTCCGCACGCGAATACACCGGGACGCGAGGTCATGAGGTCGGCATCCACCACGGGACCGCCGGTCTGCGGGTTGAGCTCCACACCGAGCTTCTTGCTCAGCTCGTTATCCGGAATGAGGCCCACGCTGAGGAGCAGCGTATCGCATTTCAATGTGAAGGTTTCTTCGTGATTTAAAATCCCGTTAACCCGGGGAGTGACATCCACTCCCTCGACCCTGTCCTTTCCGCGAATGCGCGATATCACGTGGGAGAGGTAGAGCGGGATGCCGAAGTCGTCTATGCACTGGGAGATATTCCTGGCAAGTCCCGACGGGTACGGCTGTATCTCGACAACCGCCAGCACCTTTGAACCGACCCAGGTCATGCGCCGGGCCATTATCAGCCCGATGTCTCCGGAACCGACCAGAACGACCTCCTTACCCGGAACATATCCGTCGATATTGACCAGACGCTGGGCAAGACCCGCCGTAAAAACCCCGGCCGGTCTCGTTCCCGGTATCCCTATGTTGCCCCTGTTCCGCTCCCTGCATCCCATGGCGAGTACCAGCGCACGGGTCGAAAGCCGTATGATTCCGAGGCTGCGGGAAAAACCGTACAATACCATTCCGTCCCGGGTCTCTTCAGCATGGTTTATGGTGGTTTCCAGAAAAACTTCGATGTTTTTTCGCTTCCCGATTCCCTCTATGCAGCGCTGCGCGTATTCCGGTCCGGTCAGGTCCTCTCCGTACTCGTGGAGCCCGAACCCGTTGTGAATGCACTGGTTCAGTATTCCCCCGAGATAGTTCTCCCGGTCCGCGACTGCGACTGAAAATCCGTCCTCGGCGGTTCTCTCTGCTGCCGCAAGGCCGGCGCTGCCTCCGCCGATTACGAGAACGTCGAAATTCCTGGAAATCATCTAATGCCGCCTTTCATTCCTTCCGGATGCCGGGAGCCCGCCTCCGTCGGGTTCCCCGATTTCATTCAGCAGGAGCCTGCTCTCGCCGCCCCGCTTGGTGATCCTGTCAAAGGAGATTCCCGTCTCCCGCTGGAGTATCTTCATGATTTTATACGTGCAAAAACCCCCCTGGCACCTGCCCATGCCGGCCCTCGTGTAGAACTTGATGCCGTCGAGCGTGGTATGGCCCTTCCTGATCGCCTCGACTATTTCCGCTTCACTGACGGTTTCGCACCGGCACACAATTTCACCGAAGCTCCGGTTCTTCTCCACGCATTCATCCGCCTCGGACAGTGACATCTGCCTCAGACGGTCAAGCCGCTCGATATTCGGATCGTACGAAGGATCAGGGGAGAGCTCGAGCCCCGCTTTGGAGAGCAGTTCGCGCACGTATTCCGCGATCGCGGGGGCCGCTGTCAAGCCCGGCGACTGAATACCCGCGGCCTGCACCAGGAGGGGGTTTCCGGCAGAGACCCCGATAAGAAAATCTCCGTCAGGAAGGGCGGGCCGTATCCCGGAAAATGCGGTGATGATGTCGCGCTCCGAGACCGCCGGAACGAGACGGCGCGCGTGATAGAATATCTTTTCGAAATTGTCCGCCGAGGTTGACACGTCATTACGGTCTTCCACGGCCTCGGCTGTGGGTCCCACCATGGTCGTGCCCTCGACCGTGGGGATTACGAGTATCCCCTTGGATATGGGGCTTGGAACGGGAAAGACCACCCTTGAGGTGTAGGCCTTTGCGTTCCGGTCCATGAGGTATTCCTCACCCTTACGGCCTATGAGGGTGAAGGTTTCCCCTCCCAGCATCTCCGAGACGCGGTCAGCGGAAAGCCCCGCCGCATTCACCACGAAGCGTGCCTCCACGCGGCGGCCGTCCCCGGACCCTATGATCATCCTTCCGTTCTTTCGTTCAGAGCCCGAGACCCGGTATTCGGTCAGCAGCCTGACCCCGTTTTTTTGCGCGGATTCGACGAGTGAGAATACGAAGCGGTAGGGCTCGGTGATGCCGCCTCCGGGCGCGTGAAGCCCGCCGACGACGTCGGGATTGAGCTTCGGCTCGAGCGAGAGCATGCGATTCCGGTTGCATATCTCGATCCCGGCAGCGCCGTTTGCCTTTCCCTGGTCGTAAAGCAGGCTGACGGTTTTCAGCTCCTCCTCGGTAAACGCGGCCACCAGTATGCCGCACCGTTTAAAGGGGAAGTGAAGCTCCTCCTTCAGCCGGTCGTACATCAGGTTCCCGCGGATCTCGAGCCGGGCCTTCAGCGAGGACGGAGGGTGGTGGAAACCGCCGTGTATGATGCCGGAGTTCGCCTTTGATACCCCGAACGAGACGTCGGCTTCCTTTTCCAGAACGACCACGGAGATGTCGTACCTGGAGAGTTCGCGGGCGATTGCGGCCCCTATTACGCCGCAGCCCACGATCGCCACATCGTAAAGAGACATGGCACTAAATTATATCCCAGGAGAGTGAATGTAAAGGAACAGGCTCATTAGAATTACGAAGAGATAAACATGTGTGTCATGCCCGGTTCAGTCATGCCAGACCATGACTTCGCGCATCCGCTTCGCGTCCGCCGCCCGCATCGTATCGTCGGCCCTCATGTCGAGGTATGCGAACTGCCGCGCCAGCTCCGGATTGAGGGATTGCAGTTTTCCGTAATACTTTTTAACTATCCCGTAGTTTTCCATGTCGTGGTTTGCCCTTGCCACGCAGAGCAGTACTTTCGGGTTGTCGGGCGCGAGGCCGTACGCCTTTTCATAGTACGTCAGTGCGGACCGGACGTCCTCTTTCAGGTAGTGGAGATTTCCGAGATTCATCAATGCCGGCATATAATCGGCTTTTTTCGCGAGGGACCGGGTGAATTCTTTTTCGGCCTTTTCGTACAGGCCGTACCGCGCGTACAGCACGCCGAGCTTGTTCACGGTTTTGGGATTCTCGCCTGTCCGTTTTATTTCATCGTTGAGGGCCGCGACCTGGGGATATATCTCCCGGTCGATAAACCGTATAACCTCCTCGAGATAGGCGCTCACAACCGTGTCTTCCGGGGGCATGACGATGCTTCCGGTTTCGCTGGATATGCCGACCGGTTCATATAAATTCCACGCATCGTGCATGGGATAAAATCCCGCCATGTCCCGGGAAGAGGCTTCCCTCCAGCTCTTGGCTCCCGCTTGCCAGGCCTTGAGGAACCCGCCGTCAATCTGCGTCGCCTCAACCGGGATCCACGTATTATCCTCCATGAAAATGAGGTCTTCAGGGCGCGAGAACGCCTTCTTCGCCTCGTCGGGATGCATATCGACGGAGAAGGCCATGAGTATATGGCCGGGTATGGTGATGAAAGCCGTTTCCACGCCCAGCGATTCGAGCAGTCCGCTGTGGAGTATGGACAGATCGTCGCAGTCGCCGGCCCTGTACTCGAGGGTCTGGCTCGGGAACTGGAGATAGTCCACCGCGGTATCGCTCTGAGAGAGGTCGGCGTAGGGGGTCGTGGGATCGACCACGTAGGTCAGACCGTATATGGATATCGCCTCGTGGAGGGCGATTCCCAGCAGAAGGTTTTTATTCACGGCCCTGCTTCCCTTGCCCCGTATCATGCCGGCGACGTTCTTCGAGAACTTAAGCACCACGGGGTCCTTTGCCGTGACAAAGGAAGCGGCTTTCCTGTCGTCGTCCCATGTTATGGCGTTCCTGTCAAAGAGTCGGATCGTTTCCTGATAGGTTTTTACGTATTTCTCGTTTTTATAGGTGTACTCCACGGTTATTTCAGCGGCGGTTTTCGTCCCTTCAGTGATGGTCAGTACCTCCTTGGTGAACAGGGCATGGAGGTTTATCCGGCCCTCCTCGCCGCCCTCGAGCACCTCCGATCCGGTACACTGCTTCGGAATGTCCATGTACTGCTTGACAAAGAGGTAGACTTCAATGTCTTGGGCCGGATGGTTTTCCCAGTTGCGCAGGGTGGCGATGCCGACCTGATTTTCATCGTAGTACTTGTAGAATACCGGAAAGATATCGAAGAACTCAAGATCGATGATCTCAAGGCCCTCGCCCGTTGCCTCCACCTCCTTCTTCACTCCTGCCGAGGATTTCTGAAACTCCTCCTTTCGCGGTTTCTGCAGCTTTTCGCGATCGGTTCGCGCAGTGTCCACCCCCGGTTTTGCGAGCTTTTCCTCTTCGGGTTCCCCGTCCGTTTCCTCTTCCCTTCCCGGCTTTACGAGTTTTTCACTCTCACCGTCTCCGGCATCATCCCTTCCGGGTTTCCGGAGTTTTTCGCTCTCCTGCTGGGCCGACGGCTCCCTCCCGGGTTTTTCCGGTTTATTGCCTCCGCCTGAAAATGCGGGTAAACCAATCAGTAGAAAGGAGAAAAAAACAACAAAAACGATTTTGAATTGCTTCATTTTTTTCCTCCTGGATGATACGATTATTACGATTTCCTTATTACTATATTATACATCATCCGGTAGTATTTAGTAAGAATCGTGTTGACAGTAAGAGAAAATTTGTTATGATGTAAAAAATCAGTCATTTGCAATGGAGGCCGAGAATGAAGAAAATTCTCATTATAACCTGTATCGTATTCCTTTTTTCAGCCACATCGGTATTTGCCCAGTACGCGTATTTCGGATTAAAGGGCGGTATCAACCTCGCTTCCTTTCACGGGAGTGAATCGGACGCAGCCGACTGGGGCTCATCGACCAAGGGGTCGAGGTTCGGATTCACCGTGGGGGCCTACTCCACCATCGTTCTGGCAAAGGTGTTCGCCATTCAACCTGAAGCGCTCTTCACCATGAACGGAGCGAAATACGAGGACAAGGGCCTGACAACGGCCGGCAGCGCCTATACCGACACAATGAACATCAATCTGAACTATATACAGATCCCCGTTTTATTAAAATTCTACGTGCCTGTTCCCGGTATGGTTAAACCAAACGTTTTTGCGGGCGGGTATCTGGGTATCAACATAAGCCATAAATACAAGTACGAGTATGAAGTGGCTGGCACTGTCGTTTTCGAGGAAGAGGGCGATATTGAAGATTACTTTTTAGGACTGGCCGAGATAACGACGCTCGACTACGGACCTGTTTTCGGAGGAGGCATCGATTTCATCGTGGCAGGCATGCAGATGTCCGTGGACGCGCGGTATAGCCTTGGCCTCGCCGATCTCCTGGAGGTGGCGACCGGAACCGAATTCTCGATCAAGAACGGTGCATTTTCCATAATGTACGGTATAGGATTCTAGCCGGCAAAGTATTAATAAAAACAAGAGCCTTATCATAATAAATGAAACCCCTTCCATGCCTTCATGGAAGGGGTTAATTTTTTATTACTACGCTTTAAGAGTGTGAGGGAGAATCGGTATGGCATTCTTTGAAGACAACAGCCTTTCAATCGGAAGAACCCCGCTTATAAGGTTGAAATTATGCGGGGACAGTCAAGCCCTGCTGCTCGCGAAAATCGAGGGAAGGAATCCCGCATACTCCGTGAAATGCAGGGTGGGGGCCTCAATGGTGTGGGACGCGGAGGACCGGGGAATACTGAAACCGGGGAGGGAGATCGTCGAGCCCACGAGCGGCAATACGGGCATAGCCCTCGCTTTTGTGGGAGCAGCCCGCGGCTATCCGGTGACGCTTGTTATGCCGGATACCATGAGCGCGGAGCGCAGGATGGTGCTGAAGGCGCTCGGGGCGAATATCGTGCTTACCGACGGAAAGCTCGGTATGAAGGGGTCTATCGAGGAAGCTGAAAAGATAAAGGAATCGGACCCGGACAGGTACGTACTGCTCCAGCAGTTCAAAAACCCGGCAAACCCGGTGATTCACGAAAAGACCACGGGCCCGGAGATCTGGGATGACACTGACGGCGGTGTGGACGCTGTTGTGGCGGGCGTGGGCACCGGAGGGACCATAACGGGGATATCCAGGTATTTAAAGCATACCAGGAAAAAGCCGGTGGTCTCCGTTGCGGTCGAACCCGAGAAGAGCCCGGTGATCACGCAGACCCGTGCGGGTATGGATGTGATACCGGGTCCGCACGGAATACAGGGTATCGGGGCAGGATTCATTCCCGATATACTGGACCTCGGCCTCATCGACCGGGTCGAGACCATATCCGATAATGCCGCTTTCGAGGTTTCACGGAGGCTCGCGCGGGAGGAGGGCATACTGTGCGGGATCTCTTCAGGGGCGGCTGTTGGGGCGGCGATGAAGCTCTGCAGGGAGCGCGAGTTCAGGGGGAAGACGATCGTGGTCATTCTTCCCGATTCGGGAGAACGGTACCTGTCGACGGATCTGTACGCGTGAATTATAATGAGGGCGGTTTAAATGCCTGTGGAATAAGGAAAGCATTAATGAATAAGCGGTTTAGATACTTACGGAAAACGAAAGATTTGAAAGACCCTGAACGCTCACCGTGATCATACGCAGGAATTACGTGAAGGAGGAACCTATAAGGGCGGATAGGTCTCGAAGGTATTTCTCCTCCCACGCTTCCGGATTTTCCTCTTCGGACCATGACAGAAGGGGATTTTTTTCCGGTTTTTCTGCGAGAAAGGGTACCCACTCCTTCCGTTCCTTCATAATAGCGGTGAGCTTTCCCCTTCCCGGGGTTGTCTTTCCGCCTACCAGCGCACCGAGCTGAAGCCGCTTGTAGTAACGTTTTCCGCCTGGATGCAGGAGCGCGAGTATCCCGGCGCACCGGGCGAGCAGATCGTTCAGGCCCGTCCTGAAAGCGAGCAGGGCGAGGAGCTTGAACGCGTCTATGCTTCTGCTAAAAATGCCGAAAGTGTGGATGAAGTGGGTATTGTATGTTTTTATATAACCTATGATATCGTTTATAAGCTTTTTCTGGGCAACCTCGTCCTGCATCCACGAAAGTTCGTAGATAAACACCTCATCGCTCACCTCGAAATCACGTTCAGCTCTTGATGGTTCAACTATTTCGCGGACGCACGGGCCGCTGCGGCCAGCCCTGGTGTAGGCCAGAACATCGGAAAATCCCGGTATGATTACACGTACGGCAGGAAAGCGCAGGACCGGGTGGGTGGTGTCCAGGATTACGAGTTTTGTGTGAAGGCTCCTGCAGATGGAGTCGATCCTTTCTATTTCTTCAGCACAGTCGTTGAAAACGACGCCGTTATCGGAAATGACGCCGTCATATGTCCGCGGGTCTATCAGATCACCTTCAAGCAAAAAGGAAAGGTCGCCCGCGTATTCGTACTTTCTGAGCACGTTATGAAAGAAAACGGGCGGTTCGTAAGGGCCTTCCTCACGGAGGAAATGGCTCCAGATGATGTCGAAGTAGGGTTCCTTTTTAAGAAGGTCCGCGGTCCTGCCCTGCATCCGTTCGGTAAAGCACCTGAGCAGGGCCTCGCGGAGGCTGAAAGACGAGGCTGCTCTGAAGGTCATGGACCTGAACGTGCGTGTTATCGGGTTTTTATTTTTGGCCGTTTTCCTGTCCGTAAAGAGAACTCCGACACAGGGAAACCCGGTCCATGACAGGTCCTTGACCGTGATCGTTATGCCCGCTTTTTCGAAGAACCGCAGGATCTCCCGTATATCTTCATCGTAATGTTCCACGTCCATGGTGGGTACTGTTCTTCCGCTTTTAAGGGTTTCGATGCACGCGTACCGTTCGAATACCTCGTTCGCCCCCTGAACGATCGCCTCCTCGACCGTATTGCCCGCTGCGAGCCCGTTGGTACCGGAGATACGGTGTATCAGCTTTATCGGTACCTTTACTTTTTCATCTCCCGGTACGTATGCATCGACCCAGTGAGACGCGATCTCGCTCTTTTTAACGGTTTCCACGTCCTCTTTCGAGAGCTCTTTGTAGCGGCCGAGAATCGATTCAACAGTTACCGGATTTTCGATTTCTTCCTGTGATCCCTTTTTATAACCGTTCAGATACTCGAAGTTCGAATATTCTTCTAATTTATCCACCGAACCGGAGAAATCGAACTTCTTCATGAAATCGTACTTTACCGCCTGTCCCGCGGAAATACGCTCCGCCATTTCACCGTATGCACTCGCCTTTGAGAGCTCCTCCGTGATTCCTTTTCCCTCCACGAAGTAGTTCAGTGATGGAAGGGAGAGATTTCCCCAAAAGAGGGAAGAGGACGCCCCGGAGCCCGTGTACCGGAAGCTCAATCCCATTCTCTCGAGCCCTTCCTCTATTTTCGCTATTGTGGAGGCCGGATCCGCACATTTAAAGGTTGCAGGGTCCTTTATGGAGGAGGTCAGTTTCATAAAACGTCCCGTTATCTGCGGTTTTGATGCATAGTGTGTTTCAATTTTGCTATAATGTCAAGAATATTATTAAAATTGCACACTCTCTATTCATATCAGAAGTTATAAAAATATATACTATTGCATTCACCTATAAAGGAATCCGGATGTAAACCGCTGAATGTGGTTGTACGGAAAGAAGGGTCCAGGTATAATACCGTATACGGCATGTGGAATCGTACTTCAGTTTCAATACCGTGACCTTGCGACGCCGTGCGCATACGAAAATGGAGTTATTAAAATGGCAACCAACGAAGAGCGGTTGAAGAAGCTCGGGATTACGCTGCCCGCGGTACCGGCGCCCGCCGGGGCATACATCCCTGCTGTTCGATCGGGCAATCTCGTTTTCTGCTCAGGGCAGGGCCCTTTCAGGGACGGGAAGTTTGCATACCTGGGACAGGTCGGAAAGGATATCACGCTCGAGGAAGGGTATCAGGCGGCGCGAATAGCGGGTTTAAACTGCCTTGCGGAGATAAAATTCGTGACCGGTTCCCTGGATACCGTCAAGAGGGTCGTGCACGTTCGCGGATTCGTGAACAGCGCACCCGGTTTTCACGATCAACCGAAGGTGGTCAACGGGGCTTCAGAACTGCTCATCGAGATCTTCGGAGAACAGGGGAAGCATGCGCGTGCCGCCCTGGGGACCTCGAACCTCCCGGCGAATATTCCCGTAGAGATCGAGATGGTCGTGGAAGTATGATCAGCGGTCCTGTTCAGCAGCGAAACGCCCGCCCGTATCAGTGAGGAATCCCGTTTTTCCCGAGTTTTTCCCGCCTGTATCGAGTTCCGCGAGGAGCACGGCGTCGTGCAGGACCCTGGAGTTATTCGTACGGGTTCCCGCTAAGTCTTCCGGTGAGAGCAGGCGGCATATCTCGTCTATGGCCTCCATACGCATCCCGTGCCTGAGGAGTATCTTCCTAATGGTGTCGACGGGTTTTCGATTACGTGATTTGCCGTTGATACCGGCGGAACCTTCATCCGTGTCTTCGGGCAGGAAAAAGAGTATGCTCGCGGGTATAAGCAGGTGATGATCGCCGTCTTCGGTTTTCAGAAGCTCCCCGGCCCAATCAGCCGTTCGTCGGGCGCGTTCCGCCTGCTGTTCGCCGCTTTTTTCGTTTTCAGCCGTGTTACGGACCTCCTCAATCAGCCTGGCCCGCATGGTATTCAGCCGGTTTGTTATGAAGGCGCTGTACGCGTCCCGGCCCACGCACTCCTCGGCGAGCCTGCACCACTCAAGGCAGCTCCCGTCCTGAAAACGGGTGACGGTCGTACCGCAGCCCGGACACTTCCTCCGCATCTCGTCCGACCAGATCTCCACTTCGGAGCCGCACTCCGGGCATTTGAAAAGTTCGGGTTTCGGCTGCCTGATAAATCGTGCTCCGGGACAGGCTTCCATGCTGTCGCTCCTCGAAAGTATCCTTTCTATTACATACACACAGTTCATGGCGGGGTCAATACCCTATTCCCCGCGGATGTGAGACGGACACCTGATTTATGCTTCATCCCGGGTTTCTTCCTTCACACCGCACAGGAGGCGCATTTTCCCCCGAACGTAATATTTTTCCTCTATGCCGGTAAAACCGGCTTCATACAGTGATTTGTTGAAATCCCTTTGAATGAAGTCGAGGGCGGGCGGGCACTCGATCCGCTTCATGAAAAACCTCAGGAGCGATCCCGCCTTTTCCAGCTCGAACCTGCTCCAGTCGAAAATACACAATCGGCCTCCGGGCTGCAATGCACGAAACCCGTTATCAAGAACGGTTTCCCGTTTGTCCTGGCTCAAACCGTGTATTACGAGAAAGATGACGACCAGGCTGAACCGTTCACTGAAATCCAAGGGTTCGTCGATGCGGGTTTTCACGAGCGATATATTCGAGTATTTGGCGTTCTTTTTCTTGAAGATCCTCGCCATTTCATCCCCGATTTCCACTCCCGTTACGGTCCCTGAATGAAGGTAACGGTTCATGATTCTCGCGTTCTTGCCCGTTCCCGCTCCAAGATCGAGGATGCGGTCGTTTTCCCTGATCCCCATGTCCCTGATGACGCGGTTCAAAAGAACCTGGTAAAGCCCGAGTGTTCCTATCAGGATAAACTGGTCGTAGAAACGGGCTTCCAGGCCGGATATCTCAATTGTCCTTTTCATTACAAGCCTACTTCCGGTCTCGATATCTCAATTGTCCTTTTCATTATCGAGCATGCTCCTCATCGATAGTTCCACTTTCCGGGTAAACGATTCATAGTCCTCGCCGGCATACTCCAGGGGCTTTCCGAATGCCATTAAAACCTTCTTATTCCTTTTAAAGAATGGAGGCCCTATACTCCGAAGGGCCACGGGAATGACGGGAGCCCCGGTTTTTTCCGCGAGTACTGCAACACCCTTCTTAAAGGGAAGGGTTTCTTCCCTTTCTATTCTACCCTGGGGAAAGAGAAGAATCCAGTATCCGGCGTCCAGGAGCTCCCCGGAATACTCGAGGCTCGACCGGTATGCCGCTCCCTGGGGAAAGGGGTACGCGCCGAAGAGAAAAACCGCGAGGAAGTAGAGGAACCGGTGAAGCACGCGTCTCCGCCGGCGTTTTTCTCCGGTTTCGCTTTCAATACGGGATATGGATTCGCCCATGTCCGCGAAAAAACCCCAGAACCTGTTCAGACCCATTGCGGGCGCAACGGATCTTCGTACGGCGCGGGGAAGTCCTGCAAGCAGTACGAGCGGGTCCATATCGGAGCAGTGGTTCGCCGCGAGTATCGCGGGCCCGTTCGCGTGCCCGACGTTTTCCCGTCCCAGGATTTGAACGGGAAAAGCCATGCGCAGGAGGAAAGCGGCGTACCCGAGAAAAACATTTCTGAACATACGGATCGGGGCTTTTCGCGTCCAGCGGGGCATGGGTATGGTTCGCGAGGCCGGCGGATTATGGACGAGGTTCGCCAGCTCGCCCACGCTGGTGCGGGGGCCTATGAGCGATTCATCCAGGGTGACGCCGTACGCGCCCTCTAGTCTGGTTACGATTTCCACCATGTCGAGGGAATCGAGCCCGAGGTCGCGGCCGAGCACCGCGTTTTCATCCGTGTTTTCAGCGATGATTCCGTGGAACATGCGTGGTTCCCCGCGGGCGGCATCCCCGGACAGGTCGTCGACGGAGCGGACCACCTCGCTTCTGCGGATTTTCATGGTCGCCGTTCTCGGGAAATCCGCGTCCTTCCACACGCTCCAGCCCTCGATTCTCTGGAAGGGCTGGAGCTTTTTATTGGCCTCTTCGATGATCTGCCGGGGATCGGCTTTCCCGTGGAGGAGGAGCACGGCGTGCACGGTTTCCTCTGGACCGGACTTTCTCCCGGTCACGACGCTCTCACGGACCCCGTCCAGCTCGTTGAGCACAGCCTCTATATCCTCTGGGTAGATGTTTCTGCCGTCGGAGGAGAGAATCATGTTTTTCTTTCTTCCCCGGATATAGAGCTGTCCGTCCTCGTCAAAGGAGCCGATATCACCGGTGTGAAGCCACCCGTTCCGTATAACGTCCGTGGAGAAACCCACGGATAGGTCCTCCAAGCCGGTTCCGTCCAGATATCCCTGCATGACGTTCTCTCCCCTGACGAGTACCTCGCCGTCCTCAGCCAGTTTCACCTCCTGGCCTGGAAAGGGCTTGCCCACGGAACGGAGATTGTGCCTGAACGGATTGAACATCGTCACCATGGGGGCGGTTTCCGTCAGCCCGTACCCCTGGAAAACCGAGAACACGGTCCTGCGCCAGAACTCATGGGTATCGTCGTCAAGGGGGGCGCCTCCCGTAATGAAGGCCCAGAAGTGAAGGCCGAGCATTCGGTGAACGTTCATAAAGAACAAAACCCTGAGCTGATAGGGCAGGCCCACCCATTTTACCCATCGTCGCTCGAATGATTTCCATTTGCCTCCTGCGCGCAGCCGTGCCTCGATGTGGCCGGCCAGGAGCTTCATGACGCGCGGCACGGTGATAACGGCCAGGATTCTGTTTCTTCGGATCGCGCGCATGAGCGCGGGCGGGGCGGTCTCCCGGCACAGGTAGCAGGTGGAGCCGAGCAGCAGGGGAAGGAAGAGGCCCGTCGTCTGTCCGAGCATGTGCGTGTAGGGTACGGTGCAGAGCAGCCTGAGCGGAGTGATCAGGCGGATCAGGTTTTTTTTCTCCTCGATTCCCTTTTCGATCGGATTCAGATTGGAGAGGATGTTTCCGTGGGTGAGAACGACACCCTTGGGGTTCGTCATCGTACCTGAGGTGAACACGATCTGGGCCACGTTATCCGGGTCTGCCTCGGGTATCCGGATTGCCGGTATCGTGGAACGGCCGGAGAGGTCTCTTATCAGCTTATAGGAGAAGGCTCTTTTCCCATGCCGGGGGGGACCACCGGGCCCATTTGCGATCCGGGATAGAAAATCCCCCTGCTCGCAGATGAATCCGATCGGTGCGGTCTTCTGTATAATGGCTGCAATAAAGCCGGGCGGTGCGTCCGGATCCACGGGTACGGCGACACCACCGCACCCCAGGACGGCATAAAATCCGGCGGCCCATTCCGGGGCAGGGGGTCCGCAGATAATGATCCGCTCCCCCTCTTTCATCCCGAGCATTTGAAGCTCAGCGATCAGGCCGCATACGGTACGGTGCATTTTGCCGTAGGTCCACGGGTCGTTTCTGTATCCGGCCGTGCCCACGAGGTAGAGCCTGTTCTTCCACTCCTGCATGAGCCCGATATAGCGCTCGAGTCCCGGCATGGTCTTCTCGGTTCCGGGCGCATCTCAGCCCTCCGCTGTTGGGACGGTTCGGTTTTAACGGGCTTTCAGAGAAACGCCCTGAGCAGGGTCGCGTTCTTCGTTTCTATGGAATAGGAGGGGAGGGCCCCCGGAATGAGCAGGGAGTCGCCCCTGCTGAAGGACACATCACCCCGGGTGGAGCGTATGGTGCCCTCGCCTTCGATAACGTTCAGGGTGTGAAAGCAAGCTCCGGCAAGGTCGAATTCGCGGGTTTTGGTACAGCGGATGAGGTCAATATTGAAAAAACGGCTTCTCACGAGCTCCTGTGTTCCGTTCTCCGCACCATGGTCATAGGGTATGACGATTCCCCGCATCCGTTCAACGTATTCCCCGGGCGGGAGAAAGGATATGACGTCGAGCGCCTTTTGTCTGTGCAGGGGCCGCGGGATCCCGTCCGGCCCGACGCGCCCCCAGTCGTACAGCCGGTAGGTCGTGTCCGAGTTCTGCTGGATTTCACATACCATGATGTTTTCGAGTATGGCGTGCACCGTTCCCGTTTTGATGAATATGAAATCGCCGGGTGAAACGGGTATCCTGTTTATGGCATCCTCTATCCGGTCCTCATCCATCATGCGCGATAAATTTTCCCTACTCACCCCGCGTCTCAATCCCATTATGAGCTCGGCACCGGGAGGGGCGTCCATGACGAACCAGCACTCGTTTTTACCGAGCTCGAGGGGACCCTCGTGGGCCCGGGCATACGTATCGTCGGGATGGACCTGTATCGAGAGCTTCTTCTTGGCATCGATATACTTGATCAGGATCGGGAAACGGCCCCCCTCGCGCGGCGGGGAAATCTTTTCGCCGTACATCCCTATGAGGTCTCTCAGGGTTTTTCCCTGAAGGGGGCCTTCGGCCACGACGCTCGTATCTTCACCGTGGTCGGAAATCTCCCATGATTCGGCTACGGGTCCCTCGACATCCAGTTTCTTACCGAGCTTTGCAAGGTCCCTTCCCCCCCAGAGGTATTGTTTGAAGATGGGCTTGAATTTCAGGGGATAGAGCGCGTCTTCTTTCATCATGTGCCTTTTACGATTGTGGATTCGGGATCATCTGCTATAATTCTACTTGCCATTGGAGTTTTTAGCAAGATTATGTCCGTGTCCCCGAATATTCATCACGCGGGGTCCGTGAAAATAACAGGGGAGGAAGAGGAATGGGAAATCGCGTGCTTGCGCTGGGAGCGCATCCTGACGACGTCGAGTTCATGTGCTCCGGAACGCTCAAACTGCTCGGGGAAAAAGGGTATGAGATCGCCATAGGCGTTGTCGCGAACGGCGATTGCGGGTCGATGGAGCACGATGCCGCTGCTATAACCCGGATCAGGAAAGAGGAGGCGATGGAGGCGGCCCGCCTGCTCGGGGCGGATTATCACCAGGTCGGCGAGAAAGACCTGCGGGTTTATTTCGACGACAAGACGCTGATGAAGGTGACGGAGCTCTTACGGACCGTTTCCCCCGATATCGTTTTCACGCATGCGCACGAGGATTACATGACCGATCACGAGGCCGTGAGCAGGCTCGCTCGCATGGCATGCTTTGCCGCGCCCATACCGAATTACACAACGGGATCGAAAAACCCGGCGTCGGTGATATCGCGAAGGCCCTGGCTTTACTACTGGTCGCCCATAGACGGTATGAGCATATACGGCGATTTCGTTCCCCAGCGTATACACGTGAATGTCACGGACGTCATCGATTTCAAATGTGCAATGCTCGCGTGTCACAGGAGCCAGCGCGACTGGCTCCTGGAGCAGCACGGCATGGACCAGTACACCGAGACCATGAAGGCAACGGCGGAACTGTACGGTAAACGTTGTGGGTTTAAGTATGCGGAGGGGTTCGTGCAGCACAGGGGAAACGCCTATCCGGAAGAC
>CAYWUT010000033.1:0-30359 GCA_964460545.1 uncultured Spirochaetota bacterium | reverse complement strand
CTGTATATCCATTGCCAGGTCTTCCGGCATCTGTTCCATTGCACTTGGATCTTGTTGGATCATGTCCAGGGCTTGCATAATAGCCATCATTTGATCTGGATCAACTACTTGCTGTGTAATCATGTTAGGAACTTCTACATCTAAATCTTTAAATTCCCAACCAGTACGAGTGATTACCGTACCTTCATCAACTGCAGTTCTTACATACTCATCAATGAATCCAACTTTATCAATTTGAGTATTGAATTGGTTATTTAAAACAGAATCTGAAGGGGTCGCTCCCCTTAAGGGGATAAACTCTTTGCCTGGCCCATGTTTCAGGCAAAGGTTTCGGCAAATACGTGCTTGTGCAGGGCTTGCCTTAATAAAATCGGGTAATTAAAACAGTACCTGCATGGAAATTCCGAACTCCAGCCCCATCGAGGAAAGCACATTCCCCTCGGGCGCGTCCGGGAAGACCTTCTCCTCGATGCCGGCCACTGCCTTGAGATTTCCGCTGAAACGGACGTTCTCCGTCATAGCGTAGGACGAATCGTGCTCAACGGTGACACGTAGGGGAATATTGGAAAAAGCCGCGGCCCTTTCGCGGTCGGTCGCGGTATAGATGTTCTCCACCTTGAGGCTCTCCGTGTTGTTCACCGCCAACCCGTGACGCGCGGAGTCCAGTTTGAACCAGAAGAGCCGTCCCTTTTTAAGCTCGATCTGCCAGAGGTACTGAAAGAGCGCCTCATGCTCGATCGTGTCGCGGTAGGGTATTTCCTGCACGTAGAGGCTGTCCTCAACTCCGGGGAAGAGACGGTAATTTATATCGCCCGGTTTCTGCCTTTCGCGCTGATAAGCCACCCCGTTGTCCAGCTTGATACCCCGGTAAGCAGACCTGAGACGTTCGAAACGAGATCCCACCTCCCACCTGTTCATGAGTACTTTCGTATCGTACCGCTTCTCCACCCGGTAGCCGAGCGTAAGGAGGAGGCTTTTCAGCACGTCGACCGGGCTCCTCAGGGGTATGTCCTCGGTCACTGACGTATCGAACCCCCTGCTCTGGCCGTAGGTGGCACCACTGCGCGTGGTGGTTCCGTCTATGCCGATACCGGTGTGGACCGGAATAAGGGTCCTGTCGAAATCCAGGTCGGCATCGAACGTATACCTGTTGAAAAGCGTATTGGACGTGTTACCCGTAATGGATGGAGATGTTTCGTAAATATCCACGGCCTTATAGTCGTTACCTCTTCCGATACCTTTGAACGGTCCCATGTAGTAGAGGGGAAGCCTGAAAAGCCAGGTGTAGCTCTCCGCGAATATTTCCGTCTCGCTCAGTGACATTTCCACCCGCCTGTAATCCCCGCTCATGGTCCTTTGCATAGAGGGCGTCAGGATAACCCGCTCGTCACCGAACGCGAAGAAGGGCACGCCGAAGGAAACCGAGTGCCTGTAAATGGTGTCGCGCCTCGTGTGGGCGTATCCAAAATTGAGCTCCGTGTAAACCGTTCCGAAATCCGATGTGAACCCCGCCTTCCTCACAAGCGGAATATTCGTACCCGTGCCGAACGAATCGGTCCTGGTAAAGAGGGAAGCGTCTTCCAGTGAAGCGCCCGGCGTTTTATATATGGTTTTAAGCTTATGTGCATATGACTGCCCCCAGTCTCCGCTGTGCGGAACGAACAGGCCCGTGTACTGTTCGTCCCGCGTAATAAAAAGAGTGCTCCCGCCTCCGCCCCAGTCATACCCGAGCTCCAGCATCTTTACCTGGTCCAGGGAAGCGTCATCGTTTTCCTCAAGGAGCCCGTCCGGAAACGTATTTTTCTCGTTTCTGTAGAACCAGTTCCTTCCGATACCCGCTTTCTGCCGGAAACCGAAGGGGAAAGAAACGGCCTCCGAAAACCAGATGGACTCGTCGTACTCGGTACCGTTCGTGTGGAGGTAATCCGGTCCCTGAAGCTCGACCTCCCTGGAATTCGTCACCGATCTTCTGAATTCATGCTCCAGTACGGGTATATAGTCGTTACCCAGATCCAGAACGAGCTCGTGTGACGCGTTATTGACGGAACCATTCGAACCCAGGCCCGTCGGCAGGTCGTCGTTATTCCTGATCTGGCTGGTGAGCTCCCTGCTCAGGTAAATGTCCGTATCCAGCACCTGGAAGAGGTTGGACCCGAGCCCGGAAAAGAAGAGGTTGCTCAGATCGTCGTAATCCTCCGTGAAATTTCCCTCACGCCGTTCATACCCCACTGTGAGAGCCGGGTCCCGCACCAGCGCGTAACCAGACACGTCCAGGAGGTTTCCCCAATATCCGATGGTGAACTCGGAGAAGAGCGCCTTATCCACATACCGCTTGCTCCTGTAGAGGTGCCACTCATCGAGCCATATCTCGAGCGGTTCGTTCACGTCGCCCCCTTCTGCCTGTAAGCCGAAACGAACCTCCGATACCCGCTTGAGTATATTGAGACTTCCCGTTCTGGTCATGCCCGCTATTTCAGCACCGTTTACCGAGACCCCGTAAGGAGACGAGAGATTAACGGCTATCTCGTTCCATCCGGGCCTGAAATTCTCCGCCGGAACAGCAGCCTCGAGCCTCTGGTTCTCGCCGCTCAGAAACCCGATCGTGAAGAAGAGATTGTCCGGGATCGTCTCATCGTGAGGTACGAAGAGGTAGGCTCTGAAATAACGATGTGACGTAAAATCCCCGGGCGTTGGAAACCTCTTCGAAACGGTGGCTTCGCTCCCCGCGGCAAGGGGCGCGGCGACGGACGCGTTGAAACGTACCTGCAGGACCCGTTCCACGAGATCGTTGTTGTCCCTGTACGCCGCGTCCCCGTGCAGGTCTTCATAAAGACCGGGATAGTAACCTGAGAATTTATTCAGCGAAACTTCACCGTTTTCCACCCATGAAACCTCGCTGATAGTGAGAAACTCCGGGTTGTTGTTCACAATGGCTGCACCCGAAAACCACGCCTTGTTCAAAACGATCCTGCCGCTCGGCGATACCGACGGATCGGTCACGGTAACCGTGATCCTGAGCGCCTGCGCGTTTTCAAAAACGGCCCTGTTTCCATCAATGAGATCGTATACATCGACTGAAATGTGCTGCCAGCTCTCATCATCTCCGGACAGCTCCGTCAAATAGACGGAGTCCTCTCCCTGGAAAATCACGCCCTGTTCCGGTCCGCTGTCGAGAATGCCGTTCCTGTTGAGGTCCTCGCCGTCGATCCGTCCATTACTCGATCCGTTTCTATCGGTTCCTATTACGGTCGGGTTACCGTCCACCGGAACGGTACCGAAGCCCGCGTCATTGATTGAAGCTTCGCCGTCAAGCAATCCGTTCCCGTTGATGTCTTCGTCATAGTCGCCCAGCATCTCCGCGTATACCCGAACCGTTCCGCCTGAAATATCCCTTCCCCGAAGGAGCAGATTGAACCGTTCGAAAGCGCTGTAATTCGACCCTTCCAGGGGTATGACCGTGGTTACATAACCGTTCTCCACGGCCCCTTCGAACTCGTACTCGAGAACGAGTGATGTCTCGTCCCCGCCCGACGGGTAGTCGCTCGCGTTATAGGGCCCCGCCTTCTCGCCGTATGAAAAGATATTCCCCTGCGGAATGTCCCAGTCAAGTCCCTGAAGCGTGTCGCGCAGGGCGCCTTCCTTCAGGTAATTCTTATAGAGCAGATTCCCCCTCGTGCCGAGCTCGGGTCCGAAGGCAACCCCCGGAAGGAGTGATGATTTCGTACCGATAACCCATTTAATATCCTGCAGTGCCAACTGTGCACCGCTCTCCTCTGTTTCCATATCCGCGACAAGCGAATAGCCGTAGGCATTCGGCCGCACCGCCGAGACCGCCGCTCCCGCCGCGGCCTCAATCCAGCCCCCTATCTCCTCCTCTTCGGCGCCGAGCCGAAGGGAAACCTCGGTGCTGTTTGAAAGAACCGCGGGCCCTTCCTCGCCGACTGCAGGCGCCTCCCTCCCCCTGAAAGGTGTCTCATAGGCGGTCAGGTTCCGTGCTCTGAGCAGTCCCGTATCGTAACCGACGCCGAAGGCCGAGAGAAAGCTCTGGTCCCCTCCCCCGAAACCCGTATACCGGTAGCTGATAATCAGGGAGCTCGAAGGTCTGACCACACCCTCTTCGAAGGTCAGGATCCCGAAGTCATAGTCAACCGTGTAGAGGCTCGCATCAACGGGCTGCCCGTCCACGCTGACCTTCACGCTTCCAGGCACGACATTGAAATTAAGAAAATAGCTGTCGATCGAATAAGAGTAATGCAGGCTGAGCGTATTCACGGAATTAACATCCAGCGATCCCCCCACGCCGCCGTATACCTGATTGTCTGGATCGAAGGGGTCGGTGGAATTAACGCCGGTATAGGGATACTCGCCGGGGAACGGCCGCGGGTAAAACAGTCCCTCTGTGTCGGTAAATATGAAGAATATCACTCCGCGCTTCGTATCCACCTCGTAGAAACCGAGCAGCCCGTCGTAATTGGTGTTCAAGGCGATGCTGGAAGTGTAGAAGAGCTCGATATCGAGGTCGTATATCGCCTGTCCCTGAAAATCCTCCAGGTAGTAACCGTTTCGGAGCTCCCAGTAGCTGTTAAGGCCTCTTTTTTTCAGATAGAGATAAGTCGACGTGGAATCGAAATATCCTGGGAACGCGACACTGTTGAAATCCGTTCTAACGCCCCCGTCTATGATCGCTTGCTGCCCGAGCTGTGGGCCGCCCACCGGATATCCGCCCTTTTCGTAGTAAACGGCCAGCTCCTGGCCCGAATTCAGGGATGTGGTGAGGTATAACCAGCCCGTGGTATTATCAAAATCATAATCATCACCCCGGCGCAAAGAACGGAAGGTCCGGCCGTCAATCACAGCGTCCGCACTGCCCGCCGCCGACCTGTAGAGGATAAGGCTCTCCTCTTCAATTCCGGTGTCCGGCAGAAAGAAGAACCGGTTCGCAGCGTACCCGGTATCGGGCACCTCCATGCGCACACTGTCCTTGAGACCGCTGAACGTTTTTTTTCCCTCGTATGCCTCGTTGTATCGAAGGAGACCGTCGAAAGAGAACCCCCTCCATCCCGCCCTGCCGCGCAGGGCGAATGAGTCCTGGTTTCCCTCGTCTATGGGTATGAAGCGGCTGTCCTCTATGGCAAGCTCCCGGTTTCCCGCCGTGACTTCCTGCAGGAATTCGTCCTCCTTTCCCCTGTATGAAACGGAGTAGATATTTTTTTCCTCGCCGATCCCCTCCTCCGTCCTTTCCGAGTCGTAGTTGAAATAAACGGAGAGTCTTTCTCCTATTGTACCAAGGAGCAGTACCTTCTCGATGAGGGTATACTGCAGGCCGTCCTCCACGTCTCCGGAACCCGCTCCAGCGACCGTGCCTCGTTTGAGGGGAAAGCGGTTCCCGTATACGAGGTTCAGGTCAACCTCGCCCTGGAGGTCCAGTTCCATCTCATCTTCCGACAAGTCGGAATACGCATAGCGGACGAGCCTCTCCCGGGACATGTCGGAGCCGGCGTCACGGGGCAGTTCCGCTATCTCGCTGCTCGGCGTGTACAGCGGCAGCTCACTTCCGGGGTATTTTCCGTACATGATACGATAATAATCGTTCAGGAGGGTAAAACGCGCTCCTAAAGCGGGTGGGGAAATCAGAAGGGCGATGAATAGGAAAAAAAGGCCTGCTCTCTGTTTAAACACGTAACTGACTGTAAATCTCGCGGGCGAGACCGAACTGGTCGGATCGTGCCATTAGTTTAGCATACTCATCGTACAGCATATCACTAAAAATATCTTTTACAATACTTTTACCGAAAAAACCGCTCTCATGTACGGTGCTTTTCATGGTGTCGAGCATGCTGCCCACGAAGATCGATTCCAGCTCATAGCAGACATCGAGCAGCTTCTCGTCCTTATCGGCGGAATCACCGGTCGGCTCCTCGTTCCCGAGCGCTCCTTCCAGTATCCTTTTAAACGTGTTTGCCTTTTGCAGGCCGGTGTTCGAAGCCTTCTCTTTCAGAAGATCGTAGTTAATCGGATTAAGTGATGATAGTGCTTCGGGACCCATATGTCATTTACCTCTTGAGGCCGTTTGCTGTTGCGAGCATGGAATCCGAAGTGATGATCGCCTTCGAGTTCAGTTCATAGGCCCGCTGCGCCACGATCATGTTCACCATTTCATCAACGATCTGTACGTTCGACATCTCGAGAAATCCTTGTACGACCTTGCCCATACCGGTAAAACCCGGTCTACCCTCGATGGGAGGACCTGACGCGGCCGATATCTTGACGAGATTATTGCCGATATTCTTCAACCCCGCGGGGTTCACAAACCGGTAGAGCCGGACCTGCCCGACTTCCACGATCGTGTCGTCTCCCGCTCTCTTCACCGTTACGAGTCCGTCCGGCCCTATGGATATATCCTTGTACACGAAACCCTCGGGCATGATGATCTCGGGACTGAGCTTGTACCCGTTGCTGTTCACTATCTGCCCGTTGGAGTCGATTTTGAATGTTCCGTCCCTCGTATACCCGAAGCTTCCGTCGTAGAGCTGTACGCGGAAGAAACCCTCTCCCTCGATTGCGACATCGAGCTTATTTCCCGTATTCTGGAGGCTCCCCTGCGTGTACATCTTCTGCGTCGCAGCAGGACGTACGCCGTGTCCGACCTGTATACCCGTAGGCACGAGCGTGTCCCGCGTCGCCGGGGTCCCGGCCGAACGGACCGTCTGATAGAGGAGGTCCTCGAAATCCGCTCTCCCCTTCTTGTAACCCGACGTATTTACATTCGACAGGTTGTGGGATATGGTATCGATATTGAACTGCTGCCCGATCATACCGCTCGCTGCCGTCCAGAGTGCGCGCATCATGTTATATGCTCCTCTTTTATCACGTTACAGGGTCTTCTCAAACCCTGCCTACCTCGTTAATAACCCTTCCCAGGGCCGAATCGTGCGTCTGCACCGCCTTCTGGTTCGCCTCATAGCTCCTGTGCACTTCAATGAGGTCCACCATCTCGACCACGGGATTCACATTCGACGATTCCAGGAAACCCTGGTAAAACACGGGCCTCCCCTCATTCATTACAAAAGCCGGTCCCGAGTATTCCGTTTCCCGGTAAATGCTGGACCCGGCTTTCTTTATATGACGAATCTTCGGAAAATCAACGACCTTGAGCCTGTCCACGAGAACGGTTTCGTTCCACTCGTTCTCCTCCATTGATACGAGCCTTTCAGGATCATCCGTATATTCGGCGTTCTCCCAGACGTTCCCATTCTCGTCCACCATGAAGTTGTTCTTCTTCAGCCTTATGGAACCGTTCTCTCCCAGAACTCTATGCCCTTCTTTCGTTACAAGATAACCCTCGTGGTCGATGAGGAAGCTCCCGTTTCTCGTATACCGCTCTCCGGATCCGGTCTCAACCGAGAAGAACCCCCTGCCCTCGAGGGCGAGGTCGAAAGCGTTGTCCGTTTTCTTGAACGCTCCCTGTATGAACCGGGTGTACACCTCGTTCATTTCCACCCCGGTACCCATCTTCCCGATGACGGGCTTCAGATCGTACGACCCGGCCGGAAAAACCCTGACTCCGTCGTCGTTGATTCGTCTCATGAGCATTTCGGGAAACGCCTTCAATATACCGGAATCTTTCTTGTAGGCAGGCGTGTTCACATTGGCAAGGTTGTTCGATATGACGTCTATCCTCTCCATCTGAGCGATCATACCGGAGGCCCCGGTGTAGAGTCCTCTCACCATGTTTTAATCTCCCGAAACAGACATAGTGCTCTCCTATTGTATCGACCGATTTGAGAAATCTATTACCCGCCTTTCAGCCACCGCCGCATATCGAAACTTATATCGGTTCCGCATTTTTATTGCTCGCGGACTGCGAATCGATTATCATAACCCTGAAACAGTATCCGCGATTCCGTAAAGGATTCCGGCCCGGCGGCTACAGTCAGGGAAGCTGAAATGAGAATCTGAGATGAAATGTTTTCCAGGCAGGACCTATACCGTCTTTCTCATACGCTCATTCCTGAAGACCTTCATCATCTGCATCATCTTCATCATGGGACTCTCCTTTATCGTCAGGACCCTGCAGAGAATGGATTCCGCGCGGGAATACACCTTCGTCCAGACGGTGATTATTCGTGTTCTGGAAGCCCCTGAGATTATTTCGAGAGAAGCGCTCCTCGCATCATGCATGTTCGCTTCCGTATACACGATGAGCATAATCACGAAGAACAGGGAAATACTCGCACTCCGAAGCTGCGGCGTCAGTATATACAGGATCCTCTCCCCCCTCATCATGGTGGGTTTTCTCATCAGCATCTGCTCTCTTCTGTTCGAGGACTACGTGGTTGTGAAGAGCTTCCCTCTGAAGAAACGGTACACCGCCGCGATCTCGGGCGAGGGTATCTTATCGGACCTGTCGGACAGGGCAAATTTCGTCGTCTTCGGAGAAAACAATACCATATTCAATATCAAGCTCTTCACCATCGGCAAGGGTGAAATGAAACAGGTCATGGTCCTGAAAAAAAATGAAGAGGGCTCTATCAGGCAGAGAATCGATGCCGAAAGCGCCCGCTGGAACGGTGAGGAATGGATTTTCTACAACGGGGCGTCCCAGGTTTTCGGGGAAAGGGGGGAGGTCCTTCAGCAGGAGGTCTTCACCGAGTACCGCGACAATATCAGGGACAAACCGCGTTACTTCGCCCGAAACAAGCGAAAGATCGAGGATATGACGCTTCGGGAAGGGTACGAATACCTCCAGGTGCGAAAGAGGATGGGGCTCAACGCCAAGGGGGACCTCACCCGCTACAACCGAAAAATAGCAAACGCATTCACGCTCTTTATCATTATCGTTATCGGGCTCTCACTCGGAAGCATCGCGTTCAAGAACGCCCTGGTCATAAGCTTCAGCCTGACGCTTGGGATTGTCCTGGTGTTCTTTTTCCTGATCGAAATAGGGTATACCTTCGGAAGTACCGGCAAGCTGTCACCCGTTATCGGCGGGTGGCTCGGAAATATCGTATTCAGCACCGGTGCGATTATCGTCCTTAAAAAAATAAGAAAATAAGGGGGTATATCGCCCCAACCGGTGCAATAATCGTCCTTTCAGTATTGTCCCTCGGCACACCGATCACTATATTAATTCGAATGAACCTTAATCTTATCCTGTAAAAACAAATAAATCAACGGGAGGGGAAATGGCAGAGATAGTCAAGACGACCGACAAGGATTTCACCCGGGATATAAATGTAGAGGGAAAGCTCGTTATCGTTGATATGTGGGCCGAATGGTGCGGTCCCTGCAAGATGGTGGAACCGGTACTGGAAGAGATAGCGAACGAGCACGGCGACGACATCCTGATTGTAAAACTCAACATCGATAACAACCAGGAAACACCCACCAAATTCGGTGTCATGAACATTCCGACCCTCATCTTCTTCAAAGATGGCAAGGAAGTGGAGCGTGTGATAGGGGCATACCCCAAGAAGCAGCTCTCAAAGAAGATCGAAGCCCACCTCGGGTAGACAAGGGTTTTTATTTTTTTCCGCTTTCAAGAACCGAGCGCAGATCGGCTGATTCATCCCCAAAGAGATCCATGGAGGGCTGAATGCCGCTCTTTATTATGCCGGCCGTTATCACGAGGTCGTCCATTCTGCCGATCGCGGCCGCTGCCAGCAGTTTCCCGTGATCGTAGAATCCGGCGATGAAATCCCCGTCATCCGGGTTTCCCCTGTAAACGATTGAATCGTATGACGGCGCGTATCCCACGTACTTGATAACCGTATCGTACTGTTTTGTCCAAAAAAACGGGACCTCGCTGTACTCCTCTTTCGCTCCGAGCATCGCCCGGGCCGCGTGCATTCCCTGTCCCAGCGCTTCAGCCCAGTGCTCGACCCGCCTCACGGTGCCTGTTACGGGGTCCGGAAGCGCCGCGATATCGCCTGCCGCGTATACATCTTTCAAAACCGTCCTTAAATTCCCGTCCACCGCTATCCCGCCCCCTCCGGCCACATCGCCGTCCTCGATGTAATTAACGGCAGGGACAATGCCGATACCCGCAATGACGACGTCCGCATCGATCCTGCTCCCGTCCGAGAGCACGGCTCCATTGACCTTTTCATGACCCGTAATTTCTTCGGGTGCAGCCCCGAGGTGAAAAACGACACCCTGTTCTTCGTGCAGCTTCATGATTCTGAGGCCCGTTTTTTCACCGAATATCCGGGTCATGGGTATTTTCTCGGGAGCGGCCACGTGGACCTCGATCCCCCTCTTTCTCAGCGCAGAGGCCGTTTCGAGTCCGATAAAGCTCGCCCCTATAACGAGAACTCTGCCCGCGCCCTCCAGGGAGGCGATTATTCCGTCCACGTCCGCCATACTCCGCAGGAGGAAGAAATTCTCGAGCCAGACCCCCGGTATATCGGGCGTACGGGGGATTCCCCCGGTAGCGAGAAGGAGCCTGTCATATTCCATGTACTCCCCGCCCGCGAAGTGAAGTGATTTCTCTTCGGGTTTAATATAAATGAGCCGGCTTCCCGTCCTGATCTCGATCCCCGAATCCTCATAGAATTCCTCCGGTTTCAGGTCCATCCACTTCCTTTCAAGCTCCCCCGCCAGGTAGTCCTTGGTAAGGTTCGGACGGTCATAGGGAAGCGCCTGTTCGGCCGTCGCGATTATTACCCTCCCGTCGAATCCCTCCCGCCGCAGGGTAAGCGCCGCTGCACATCCCGCACCTCCCCCGCCGACGATGATAAATGTTCCGCTTTCAGGTCTGATCGTTATACGGGGGCGGGGTTTTTCGTCCTGCCGCACATAAACCATGCCTTTTTCGACTTTTACGCTGTACCGCTTCAAATCCTCGAAAGCAGGCGGAAATAAGAGCCCGCCGCTCTCCACATCGAACCGGGCTGCGTGCTTCGGACAGGTCAGAACGTGACCAATGAGTACGCCCTTATCGAGCATGGCGCCGTAATGCGGACAACGTGCCGCGACCGCGGTCACCCTACCCTCGGACAGCAACAGCAAAACTTTCCGTTTTCCCACTGACACAACGGAGGGAACCTCCTCATGAAGGTCTTCGAGGTTCGCAGCCTCCTGCCATTTTTCCTTCTTCGTATTCATTACTCCGCACCTCTCAACAGTAATGAGGAACACACCCCGGATGCAGCCGGGACCGCCGTCACCGGCAGGTACACCTTACTCTACCCTCCGGGGTTCGTGATGTCAATGTGGGATTAAAACATGTTGATAATCGAAGGGGCCCCTTCAGCACTTGACCTCGGTGATCAGCGGAACGATTATGGGCACCCGGCTCGTCTGTTTTCTGAAAAAGCTCTTCAGCGTATCCACGATACAGGCCTTTATGAGGGAATGATCCAGGCCTTCCTGCCCGACCAGGTCCATGGCTGATTGGTAGACGGCCGTTTTCGCCTTTTCAAAGAGATCACTGCTGATTTCACAGTGTATGAATCCCCGGGAATAGATATCCGGAGGTGAAATCTTTTTTTTCCCTCCCGCAAGAACGGGTAATGCCACGATCACGATGCCGTCCCTGGACAGCTTGTGCCTGTCCTCGAGCACGGTGGCCTCGATGGCGCCGATGCTCTTTCCGTCTATATAAACATGTCCGGCTCTGACTCGGTCGGTAATCCTGACATCCTCGTCCCGGACGGAGACGACATCGCCGTCCTCGCACAGGATGATGTTCTTCTCAGGCACGCCCATCTCCTTGGCCAGCCTGACATGGGTAATGAGGTGCCTGAACTCTCCGTGTATGGGCATGAAGTACTTCGGCTTGGTCATGGCAATGAGAAGCTTGAGCTCTTCACGTGACGCATGGCCGGAGACGTGGAGCTCATCCACTCCCTCGTAGTATACCTGCGCCCCCCTCTTGAAAAGGTCGTTCACGATTTTTGTAACCGTCTTCTCGTTTCCCGGTATGATCGATGAGGAAAGGATGACGGTATCGCTTTTTTCAATATCGAGCCGGTGACGGTTATAGATGATCCGCGAGAGGGCCGACATGGGCTCGCCCTGAGAGCCCGTGGTAAGCAGAACGATGGAGTCCTTCCTGTAGCTCTGTAATTTCTTTGATGATATGAGAATTCTTTCATTAAAGTGGAGATACCCGAGTTTCTTGCCCATTTCGATGTTCTTTTCCATGCTCTTACCGAGTATGGCCACTCTCTTGCCTGAGCGCACGCTGACGTCGAACACCTGCTGTATGCGATGAATATTGGACGCGAATGTGGCGACGATAACGCGACCTGGGGCATTGCTGATGACGTCGCGAAACCTGGCATAGAGCTCCCGCTCCGAAGGGGTAAACCCCTTGCTCTCGGCATTCGTCGAATCCGAAAGGAGGAGAATCACGCCCTTTTCACCGTATTCGGTCAGCTTAAAGAAATCAAAATTCTCCCGTGAGGGTCCCAGATCGAATTTAAAATCCCCTGAATGAACGATATAACCGGCCGGAGTTTCGATTGAGAGGCCCACACCGTCGGCAATGCTGTGACAGACCCGGAAGAATTCGATCTTCAAATCCCCGAACTCATAGGGCTCGCGGGGATTTACCTCGTGCAGGTTCACCCTGCAGGCGATGCTGTGGTCCTCGATCCTGTTCCGGGCAAATCCCAGGGTCAATTTCGTTCCGAAAACGGGAACATCCACCAGGGACAGCAGATAGGGAAGCGCACCGATATGGTCCTCATGACCGTGCGTCAGTATGATGCCCCTGATTTTTTTCCTGTTCTCCAGAACATAGGAAAAATCCGGAATGACGAAATCTATGCCGGGCATGGTGTCATCGGGAAACATCATACCCGCATCGACGATGATCATCGTATCCCCGGACTCGACGACCATCATATTCTTGCCGATTTCACCCAGACCGCCGAGCGGGATGATACGAAGCTCTTCTCCATCCATGTCTAAACTCCCGTATGTCCGAAACCGCCGCTGTTTCTTTTCGTGTTATCGAGGTCTTCCAGCTTTTCAACCTCAACCGTTCGGGCCTTGATAACGGCCGCAAATACCATCTGGGCGATTCTCATACCGCCTTCTACTCTGAACGGCGTTGCCGAATGGTTAATGAGCAGGACCTTGATCTCACCCCTGTAGTCCGAATCCACCGTTCCGGGAGCGTTGAGCACCGTAATCCCATGTTTCAGGGCGAGTCCGCTTCTGGGCCTGATCTGGGCTTCGTATCCCTTCGGAAGGGCGATCACAATACCCGCGGGAATGCACTTGTATTCGCCGGGACGTATCTCTATGGGAGATGGGAGCGAGGCATAGAGGTCGAGCCCGCTCGATCCTTCCGTCATGTAGCAGGGAAGAGGATTATCACTGTTCAGGCGAAAGATCTTAATAACCATGCACTGTTGATTGATCAAGTGTCGGAAGGAATGCGACTCACAACCCTATTGTTTTTACTGTTGAACGCCCAATTGTACCACGGTTTAAAGGATAAAAAAAGGAAAATTTTACCCACATCATCGTTAATAGCAGCGGTGGAAGGTTTTTATCCAAAATCGAAATTAAAATCGTCGAGCACCCCGTTCTGCGCGTCCGGACCGAGGCTTGCAAAACAGAAATCAGGCGCATGGAACAGGTCCCGGGCCACAGCGTGTATCTGGCTTACCGTTACACGGTT
This sequence comes from uncultured Spirochaetota bacterium, assembly GCA_964460545.1. Lineage (GTDB taxonomy): Bacteria > Spirochaetota > B62-G9 > B62-G9 > DRHN01 > CAYWUT01. Next base: position 16,723 of record CAYWUT010000033.1, on the reverse strand, counting down.
TATCTTTTCCATTATCTCGTCGTAGTGAAATATTCTCCCGAAAACCATTTCCTGAACTGCCATTCTCGTCATCTTCCACTCTACGCTCTCGCGGGCGAGCGTATAATTACCGAAGAATCTCCGCTTTGCGCGATCAAGCTCTTCCTCCTCAATACCGGACCGCATGACAAGCCCGATCTGCTTATTGAGCTCGTCCAGTACGGGTCTCAGGTTTTCCGGAGAGGCGGAAAAATTGATCGTAAACTCTCCCGAATCCGAAAAACTCGAAGCCATCGAGCTTATCGCATAGCAGAGTCCCTGGTCCTCGCGTATACGCTGAAAAAGCCTGGAAGACAGACTGCTCCCGAGGACCATATTGAGCAGCAGAAGCTGGTATCTTCTTTCGTCGCCGTATCCGTATGCCTCAGTGCCGCATAGAAAATAAACATGCTCAATCTCCCTGCACTCGGTCAGACATCCGCTGCCCGGGGCGGGTTTCTTTCTTGGATACCGGGGTGTCTCACGGCTGTCCGGAAACCATTTCTCGGCTGCTTGTGCAAATTTATCCGGATCCAGGCCTCCGGCAGCGGAGAGTATGAGCCTGTCAGTACCGTAACACTCCCGGTAGAAGGTGCGTATTCCCTCGAGTGTGACGGAGCGAACGTCGGCATCCCTCCCCATTACGGGAGTTCCCAGTCCGTGGCCGGGCCAGATAAGCCTGGAAAACATCTGGTTCACATAATCCTCGGGATCATCCATCGACATCCCGATCTCGCCGAGTATCACGAGCTTCTCTTTTTCGAACTCGGACCGGTCGAAGATCGAGTTCAGGTACATATCCGCAAGTATCTCCACCGCCCTGTCGAGGAATATTCTCGCGGAGTTGACAAAGAAGCTCGTGTGCTCGTGCCCCGTCGCGCCGTTGATGTCCGCGCCCATTTCGTCTATTTCGAGCGCGATATCGAGCGCGTTTCTCTTTCGCGTTCCCTTGAAGAGCATATGCTCGGTGAAGTGGGTATATCCGCGTTCGTCCGGTCCTTCATCGCGGGAGCCCCTGTTGAGCCAGAGTCCGACCGATACGACCTCGCTTCCGGGTACCGGGTCGATAAGAAGGGTGACTCCGCTTTGCAGGTGTATCTTTTCCATGGAGAATTCCGACTGATTTTATACTGGCAGGATGAAATATACGCATGTTCGGAGAGCGGGTAAAGCCGGATAAAATAAAAGGGTTCATAGGTCCTCATATATACTGTCGAGCGTCTGAACACCAACGGCGAAGGACCGCGCGGAGCGGTCGAGCGCGGTCCGTTCTTCATCGGTCAGGTCGAGCTCCACGATCCGTTCGACGCCCTTTTCGCCGATAAATACCGGAACTCCAAGGAATATGCCCTCATACCCGTACTCAGGGTAAGTCGTATCCTGCTCTCCAGCCCTCCGGGGAGACGTTCGTTCAGCTCATGGCTTCACCGTACGAAGACCCGCTTCAGGAGGTCCTGTTCATATGTCGTGTCGGGTCCGGCTACCTGACCTTGACCGTCCTTTTCCCCTCCCACAAGCCGTGTATGTTGCAGTAGGAAACCGCCAGGAGTGTGCCGGGTTTATCTATCTTGAGGGATGCCGAAACCCGGTGATTCGTGTATACCGGCCCCTGGTTCGGTCCCTCGGCCGACTCGCCGTGGGCCGAAAATTCAAATCTACCGACCTGATAGGGAAACTTCGCCCCGTCGGGATGGAAGAAAAGGGTTACCCAGCGAATGTGATGCTCGGTGGTGTTCGGATGCGCGATCTCCTTGCCCAGACTTAAGACAACATCGAAAAACTCCCCCACGGAAACCTCATCCGGACATTCTATCACGGGAACATGCTTTTCCTTTTTCCAATCAGCCTTCTGAATGATATCCTTGAGTTCTGCCATACGATCAACCCCCTTGTTATTTAATGGTTCATAATGAAAATCACTGAAACACCGGCCTCTTTTTATTCCACATCCGCGTATCGAACCGGGCCTGACAAGACTAACATTAATCCCTGTAAAAAGTCGGGTCAATGTCATACCTTTTTTGGTAAGAACCCTTCATTTTTCTTTGTTATATGGGACTTTTCTGTTATCTTTCCCACTTCTCAACGGTTTTTCTGAAAAGACCGTCCATCCTGAAGTTCCTCATCCGTCGTAAAAATGCGAAAGGTAACCGGGGATAACGCGATAATCGGAGCCACTCGTATGAAATACATCTATTCGCTGTCCCTCTTCGGGGTCATACTGCTCACGGGGGGATTTTTATCCTGCAGGAGCATGCTCTGCAGGAGCACACCGGACGCCCATGAAGCCGTATATATCGAGCCCGTCCGATTCGATATCGAGGATCGCGGGACGGACTACCCCGTACATCGGGATGTTCAGACGACCCTCTTCTATATCGGTGAATACAGCAGGGGGAGGCACTTCCTGCTCAACAACAGGTCAAGCGCGTGGACCGGGAAATGGGTGGAGAGCTACGGTGGGATTGACCATCCCGACAAACGGGAAAACCACCTGCCCGCCGGGTTCGAGCCACTTGAAAATCCCTTTTACTGCGCCCTCCCGTATAACGACCTGAACGGCAGCGGACACAAGGAAAACGCCTCCATTATTTACTGGTCAAGGGAAATTCGTTCACGGGAGGTGGAAAGGATAACGTCATACTGCAAGAATCGATGGGTCAGGATCGCCTTCGGCGACCGCGTATGCTACGCGCAGTGGCAGGATGTCGGTCCCTATGAGACGGATGATGCCGCGTACGTGTTCGGGACCGGGAAACCGGCAAATCGAATAAACGAAGCTGCGGGACTGGACCTCTCACCCGCCTGTTTCCATTATCTGGGCATGGAGGACAACGGTAGAACGGACTGGCAATTCGTCGAGTTTTTCGATGTGCCGGACGGTCCCTGGCTCGACACCATCACCATCTCCAATCCCTGCTGGGACTGATTGTTCCGGCACCGGTAACAGTGCGCGGCCGGATGACGATCTATGGAGCAACCGCGTCAGCATCATTCCCCGCGCCGTTGTTGAACCTGCGGTCCTCCAGCATTCTCGAAATCCTGGCGCGTTCCTGGTACCGGGCGGTGATGAAGTTGATGATCATGACCATGATGAGCACGAGGCCCCATATCAACCCCTTCGCATAGGGGGTGAACCCGAAGAGCGTGAATGCGTTCTGCAATGCCTGCAGTATAAAAATACCCATTACCACGCCGATCACCCGTCCGTATCCGCCGTATGGATCGATACCGCCGAGCACGGCCACGACAATCGCCTGGAGCAGGTAGGTATCCCCGTAGCCCACCTTTGCAGAGTTGAACCTCGATATCATGACAACGGAGGAGAGTCCGGCAAGAAGGCCCGTGGTCATATAGGTTTTGAGGATGGTGAAATTGATATTGATCCCTGAAAACAGGGCCGCAATGGGGTTCGCACCCACGAAATACATATTCATTCCGAATGACGATTTTCGAAGTATCAATGCCACAACAGCGGTCACCACGATAAATATGATGAGGGGTATGGGAAGACCGAGAGCGGTCCCCGATCCAATGGCAAGGTAGCTGTCCGGGAACCCGACGACGCCTATTCCCTTTGTAATGGCCATCCCGATTCCGGAATAGAAAATCATGGTACCGAGCGTCGCGAGTATGGCGGGAACACCGACGAAGGAAATGAGGAAACCGTTGACCAGTCCGCAGACAACTGCACTGAGGAGTGCTATAAAAATCGCGATGACAATGATGAGCGCACTGAATGAACCGCTCACATCAGGGGTAATGTAATGCGTCATGATGAGGGCCGAGAGGATTCCCGTGAGGTTAGCGGTTGCTATTACCGACAGGTCGATACCGCCGGTTATCATCGCAAGCGTCATGGCAAGCGCCAGGAGCCCGAATTCGGGAAACTGAAACGCCATGGACTTGAGGTTTCGGCCCGTCAGGAACTTACCCGGAAGGAACGCGGTAAGCACGAGGACCACGAGTACGAGTATGATGAACAGTATTGTTAAATTGGTATCCAGCCCTCTAAGTCTTTTTAATCGAAACAACGAGCCACCTCCGAATCATCAATGCTATACCCTGAACGTCAGGGATCGATAGGCCTTCAGTTTGTTTCTATATGATGTTATGGCAACACTCGCAATTATAATGATACCGACAAAGAAGTTGTTCCACGCTGCGGACAAACCCAGGAGGACGAGGGTATTGTAGAGAATCCGAACGATTCCCACGCCCAGTATGGTCCCGAGAATAGTGCCCGAACCCCCCGTAAGCTTGGTTCCGCCGATAACGACGGCCGCGATAACCGTAAGCTCCGTACCGACCAGGTACACGGGATTCACCCACCGTACTTCGGATACCGCGACGACACCCATGACACCTGCCAGAAATCCGATATACGCGTAGATGAACATCTGAATGGCTTTAATATTGAACCCGGCCCTGACCGCGGATTCCCTGTTGCTCCCTATGGCAAAGATGCCCCTGCCCAGCATGGTAAACCGCAGGATGAACCAGGTTAAAATAATGACCGCAATGAGCGGTATCAGAAACACGGACAAGCCGTAGGTACCTCCCTGGTCATTAGCAAGTTTGATTATCTTTGCGGAACCGAATCTAACGAAACATTCCGGCATTTCACGAGCATTGACGGATTCAGTACCGACAAAAGTGGTGAGTATACCGTGAAAAGCATTCAGCGTTCCGAGCGTTGTGATGAGGGTCGGAAGCTTGAAATATGAAATAATCAGTCCGTTGATCGTCCCGAAGGCAATACCGACGACGCAGGATATGAGAAATGCCATGAAAAGATTGCTCCAGCCGGTTGCCATTATCAGGCGCACGGATATATAACCTCCGGAAATGGCGACCGCCGTGAACGAGACATCAATACCGCCGGAGAGCAGCGCGACCAGCACGCCCATGGCAAGGATCCCCATACCCGCACTGCCGCGAATGATGTCAAAGAGGTTTTCAAAGGACATAAAGGATTTATTGACGGAGGTGACGACAATCGAATAGACAATTATTATGATAAGCAGATACGTCTCATGCTTCCTGAATAACCTTTCAAACATACCCCATATCTCCTGACGGCTTTTTCCTTAATAACGACCGGCTGCCGCTGCTTTTTTCTTCACCGTTTCGTACAGCTCTTCCTCGCTCGTACTCTTCGGATCGACTTCCACAATCTTTTTTCCGTCCCGCATGATCATTACTCTGTTGCAGTTATGAAATACTTCCGGAATTTCGTCCGAGATTATGATGATGCCGATACCCTTTCCGGCGAGATCGGTTATCATATTGTGTATCTCGCCCTTGGAGGCGATGTCGATCCCCACGGTCGGTCCATCCAGGATGAGTATCTTCGGGTCCGTGGCCAGCCACTTGGCAATAACAACGCGCTGCTGGTTTCCCCCTGAAAGACTGTCGACCGGTGCTCCAAGTGAAGGTGTCTTGATTCGAAGCTCCCGGGCATATTTATCGATGAATGCCGTCTTCTTCAATTCGCTGATAAAGCTCAGTCTGTTTAAAAGTCTCCTCAGCACGGTGACGATTATATTGTTTCCGATGGATTGATCGAGAAAAAGGCCCTGGTGATGCCTGTCCTCGGGTACATAGCTTATACCCAGCCTGACGGCTTCCCGTGGAGAGTTAATGTGAACCCGCTTCCCGTTGATATTGATTTTCCCCGAGTCGGGGCTATTGAGTCCGAAGAGGGACAGTGCGAGCTCGGTCCGTCCGGAGCCGAGAAGGCCCGTAATACCCATTATTTCACCCTCGTGAAGCTCAAAACTGATATCCTCGTAATTCCCTCTCTTTGTCAGGTTTTTCACCTCGAGAAGGGGCCCGGCTTCCTCTTCTCTTCCCTTGTACTCGAAGGTGGTGTGTTCGATCTTCTTTCCGGTCATATGGTAAACGAGCTTATCGGTATCGAGCTCGGCCGTATCAAACTCGCCTACGATCTTCCCGTCCCGTAAAACCGCTATCTTCTCCGCAATCTCCAGTACCTCGCTCAGCTTGTGGCTGACGAAAACCGTGGAAATTCCCTGCTCTTTCAGGTCCATGATAATGGAGAAAAGAGAATCGATTTCCTTCTTTGTCAGTGCCGTTGTCGGCTCGTCCATGAAAATGAGCCTCGTGCCCTGCGTAAGCGCTCGAACAATGGCGACTATCTGTCTGTTTGCCATGGAGAGATCTTCCACGAGATCGTCCACTGACAGTGAAATACCTATTTTATCGAGCTCGCTGAGAGCGAATGACCTCACTTCACTCCATTTCAGCAGCTTCTTCCTCCGCTCGACCATCTGATTGAGTGATATATTCTCAGCTATGGTAAGGTTGGGGAAAAGCGAGAGGTCCTGGTAAATGACCTGTATACCCTCTCGTATCGAATCGATGGCACGGAGGTGGGTGTAGGGTTTGCCGTTGATGATGATTTCACCATCGTCGATGGGAATGACGCCCGCTATTGCCTTGATAAGTGTTGATTTCCCTGAACCGTTTTCACCGACAAGGCAGTGGACCTTCCCCTTTTCAACGGTCATGCTTACATGATCCAGTGCCTTGACGCCCACATACGACTTGCTGACGTTCTCAACTTTTAAGAACTCATTGCTCATAAATACGAACCCGTGTTTTTCTGTTTTAGGAAGAACTTCGAATATCGCCTAATCCGGATTTCCATGAACGAGACATTAAACCTATAATAATAAACTCACCGTGACTTAGTAAATAAGGTTAATCCTTGATCCGGCTGTAATCGTGCGGCGCCCGCTTCGTTTTCCGTATAAAAACCGATGAGCTGTAAATTAAACAGTCAGGTTGTGCAGGATATTCCCCTGCACAACCTGTTTTTATCGGTTTGATTAAGTATCCTCAGAAGGCATAATCATCAACATTGTCTTTGCTCAGCACAAGCGGTGCGTTTCCGAAGATAATTCCGCCCTTTACGGAGCAGCTTTCATAGCCCTTCTTATCAAGATTCACACCCTCTTTGATCTCCTCACCCATGAGTACCTTGTAGGCGATTAATGCGCTTACGTATCCGGCATCAGCAGGTCTCCAGCAGTGCGCACGGTAAAGATATCCCGATTTGAGATAGGGTCCGTTAACGGACGGAAGTCCCAGCCCGGCGACCTTGACGTTACTGACTCCCTTATCCTCGAGTGCCAGCGCGGACATCGCACAGGTTGCGACCGTACATCCGTATATACCCTTCAAATTCGGATAAGTTTTCAGGAGCTCCACGACCTTGTCATAGGCAAGCTTCTCGTCGTTCTTGTCCTCCAGCGGACCGTCGGTGACGAGTTTCATCTTCGGCCATTTCTGCTTCTGCAGTTCCACTCCCGCGTTCCACCACTGCATGTGCGTCTCCATGGTGAGCGCGCCGACACATCCGGAATACTCGCCCTCGTAGTTCATGGCTTCAGCAAGGGCCGAGAACATGAGCCTTCCGAAATCCTCATTCACGAATGCTTCCATGTCCCAGTCGACGATTCCTTCGAGCTGCTGTGCCTCGTGGCTTACCGTAACGATACCGGCCTCTTTTGCCTTCTTGAGCACGGGAACCATTGAAAGAGGGTCATTGGGAACAACAACAATAGCGTCCACGCCCTTGGCAATGAGGTCCTCAGTCATCTGAACCTGCTTTGCGGGGTCGCCTCCCTCGGGCGCTATCTGATAGGCATTGACTCCGTACGCCTTGCCGAACTCCTCAACACCGACACGCATGTCGTCAAACCATGAGATTCCTTCGTGCTTTGCCACCATTACGATTTCGAGCACTTCCTCACCTTCCTCTTTTTCGCCGGCAGCAAAAACGAAAACAGCAGTAAACAGCATGGCGAGTACGAGGGGGATCACAATAAATACATTTCGCTTCATAGCATTCTCTCCGTTTTCTATTGGATTTTGATTTTTATGAAGGCCGCTTCGTTTTTAGGCCTTCGCGCAGATGACCTGAATACTCGAAAACCACCCCCTTTCGTCCGGTTTTTCAACTACCGTCAGGATGTAAGAACTCCCGTTCTCCAGTGATTTATGAGCTTTGAGTATGATAAGTACGACGATGCCGGAAGGCGTATCCCGCCGAAGTTCTTGTACCGCGGGTTCCCCTCCATTTAGTTAGTTTTACATATTTACAAAATATGTAATATATCTAACTGAAAGTGTGATAATTTTAACTTAACATACCATCAACGTCAAGGAAATTATTCATCCATAAAAAGAATAAATTATGGACGTTTTTCAGCCCCAGTATTTTTTCTGAAAATCGACGATTTTCCTGTAGAGGCCGCTATCGGCCAGGGCATCGAAAGTCTCCTCGAAAAGCTGAAACTGTTCACGGTACATCGCGTGGTTCCGCATATCGGGCTCGACAGTATCCAACGGGTGCACCATTCTTTCGACAGCTTCCTCAACGGTGCTGAAAAGACCGCATCCGACCGAACCCAGTATAGCGGCCCCGAGTGTAGCGCACTCCGATACCATGGGCCTCTCCACCACCCTTCCGTACACGTCAGCCTGTATCTGGTTCCAGAGCTGCGATTTCGACCCCCCGCCCGACAGCCTGAGAACATCAAAGTTCTTTCCGAGCACTTCCTCCATGGCAGCGATCACCATGTTTATCTCGAAGGTCACTCCTTCAAGCACGGCCCGCGCCGTATCCTTTCTGTCATGAATGAATGAGAGCCCGATACTCCCCCCCCTCGCGTAATCGTGGTAGTGTGGAGTACACTGCCCCTGGAAATAGGGAAAGAAGATAAAGCCCCTGCTTCCCGGGGGACTCTGGGACGCTTCGAGCGTAATTATATCGAAGACATCAAGATTCAATTCCGAAGCCGCCTTCATCTCGCTCCTGCCGAACACGTCTCTCCACCACCGCAATGCGGCTCCTGACGTGAAGTTTATGCCTTCCATGTCCCACTTGTTCGGAATACCCGAACCCCCGACCAGTATCTTCCGTTTCGGGTCCTTTTTACGGGAGTCGATATGCGCCACAATGACCATGCCGGTTCCAACGGTGATCTCAGCCATGCCCTCTCTTACTATACCCGCTCCGATCGCACCGCACTGCTGGTCTCCCGCACCTATGGCAATGGGCATACCCTGCGCAAAACCCGTTTGCCTGCTCGCATTTTTTGAAATGGTCCCTACCTGCCGCGCAGTGGTGCCCATGGGCGGGAGCTTTTCCATGGGCAACCCTATCCTGGAACAGAGGTCGCCGGACCAGTCCAGCCTGTCGATATCCATCATACCGTTCAGGGTAATGGATGCCGGATCGGTGCTCAGGTCCTCCGCTCCGAGCTTGTAGAGAAAATATTCCTGGCCGTTGAGTATTTTGTATGTTCTGTCGTATCCACGCTCCGGATGGTCGATAAACCACTTCATCTTAGGATAGGCCCACATGCTGGAGACCGGTACACCGGTGAGTGCATGGACCCTGGCTTCGCCGATATTCTCCTTAATCCACTCGACCTCGCGATCCGCGCGAACATCGGCCCAAACGATTGAATCTCCCAGGGGCTTCATTGCACGGTCAACCGGAATAAACGTTCCACGCTGGCTCGAGATGCCGAGCGAAGCAATATCGCCGGGACTGATGCCGCTCTTCTCCACCGCCTCGTTTGTCGTTTCGCACAGGCGTGTCCACATAGGTTCCACATCCTGCTCGACCCACCCCGGATGAGGATACGTACAGGGATATTCCCTGTAGGACAGACTCACCACCCTGCCGTCCGTGTCCGTTATCATCGTTTTCACACCCGTGGTCCCGATATCCATTCCCGCTATGTACATCGAACTTTCCCTCCGTACAGGTAATTATTCTATCAATTTTTGTGAAAATAATAACATCTATTCGGGGTATGTCAAATTCTTTTCATTGTGACTTCTATGAATATCTGCAGTACGTCTTGAAACTTGACAATATTATAACAGCGGTATATAAATGAACATTCGGGAGAGAATGTGTACTTATTATCCAAGGTATGAAAGTGGACAAGAACACAAGAATTAAAATTATTGTCGATATTCTTCGTCACAAGAACGCCGTAACCATAAAGGAGCTCACAAAAAAGCTCGGTGTCTCTGAAATGACCATCAGAAGGGACCTTGTTCTCCTTGGAAACGATAACATAGTGGAGCTCATCCCGGGCGGAGCGTTATTAAAAGTTCCGAGGGATGAAATACGCAATAACGAAAAGTATTATATCTACAATGAGGAATCGAGAAGGACACGTGAAAAGCTTCGTATCGGACAGCAGGCCGCGTCGATGGTGGAACAGAACGACACCATAATTCTCGACGTCGGCTCCACGGTGGAACATATCGCAAAGTTTATCCCGAACGATATGTCCGTCACTATTCTCTGCTATGCGCTGAATATACTCGTCGAGGTGTACAGGAAGAGGAGCTGTAATCCGATCCTTGCGGGCGGTTTTCTTCACGAAAATACCCTGATGTTCGAAAGTTCGGAGGGAATAGAGCTGATACGGAGGACGAGGGCCGACAAGGGATTCATTTCAGCCGCGGGATTCCATGAAACCCTTGGCGTAACCTGCGCGAATACCTATGAGGTGGAAACCAAGAGGTCGGCGATCCGCTCTTCCAAGACAAAGATTCTCACCATTGATTCGACGAAATTCGGTAAAACGAAAATCGGCTACTTCGCGGACATAGACGATTTCGACATCATCATCACGGATTCCAATATACCGGACGAGTACAGGGCCGTTATCAGTAACCACGGCATAGAGCTCATTATCGTCTAGCCCCACCTGCTCCTCTCTCACGCAGATCGGAAAAATCCGTACCCTCATTCTCTCAGGAGAGAATTATATCCTCTTTTCATTCATCACTTCACTTTACCGAACGGATACGCCCATGAAAATATTGTTAAATAATTATTTTACGATATATTATCATTAAATCTTCTTTGAACATTTATTAAGCCATGAGGCATTACTCCAGGCAGAACACGCGTAATTAAACAGGGAGAGATGGATATGAAAAAACATCTGATTTCAGTGCTGGTTTTTTCCATGATTATCATAGTGCTGTCCGCATTAACCTCCTGCGAAATGATTTCCGAGCTCGATGGAGGGAACGGCGACTCTTCCGATGCACAGGATATACCTGAGGATGTTCTCGAAATTGCCGATTTCATCACCGGAATCATAGGTATTGCGATCTCCGGAGATAATCCGCCGGACGGTCCGGACCTGGCGGAATATCCCGACGGTTATCCCGACGGTATGTCCGTCAGCTCGGGTTCGGATATGAATACGCTTGTAATTACAATCAGTGACGTGGAACCTGACGGCTCGGGCGGTCCGGTGGTAAACGGTTCCGTAACGCTCGTCAATTCCTGGACTCCCGGCGACAGCACCTCGACCCTCGATGTTACCGCCTCTTTCTCCATGACGAACTGGACTTACAGCTCCTGCTCGCTGGATGCATTGTCCGTATTTCCCGTTGACTCGAACGGTGAGTGGACATCCGACGAGCCCGAAAGCGTGTCCGGAACCCTTACGGTTGACGGAACGGTCTACGACTTTGCCGAGATACTTGACGCGCTGGAGCAGTCCGAATCGGACGACGGGGAAGACGGGGACGAAGAGGATACGGTCGTTTCCGTTACCACCATAGATTTTATCGCGTGCGGAACGGCGAACATCAGCTTTTCCGACGGCACGAACTGGGAAGCGGTCGATAACCCGGGCGGGATTACGGGCAACCTGTATGGGATCGCCTGCGACGCATACGGCAACTGCGTTGCCGTCGGAGACGGGGGAAAGATCATCTACTCGGATAACGGCCGAAACTGGACCGCCGTTCAGACCGGCACGACTTATTCGCTCTGGTCCGTGGTAGCCGCGGGCAGCGGCCTTTTCATCGCAGACATCGGGAACATACAGGGCACGGGCGGGAGCTATACCGACCCCTCCCTGCTCTCTTCCGGAGACGGCGGCCGTACCTGGTCGACGATCACGCCGCTTATAAGCGGCACGGCTGAAATCCTTGACCCGCAAATAATCTGGGACTTCGCCTGGAGCGGCTCGCGCCTGATCGCGGTCGGCTCGAATTATTCGTGCTACTCCGACGATCTCGGTGCCACCTGGACCGTTCTCGACGGCCCGGCTTTCGACATGTTCAGGGCGAAGTCCGTGGATTACTCCGAAGACCGTTTCGTCATTGCCGGCTACGACCAGTTTGAGGGAACGGTGGGGAAAATATTGTACTCCGCGGACGGCGAAACCTGGCTTGAATCGGAAGACACGTTTCCCGGAATCACCTTTCACGATGTGTTTGGAAACGGGAACGGCAACTGGGTCGTCACCGGGGAGTCCGTTGATACGGTCGGGGTGGACACGATAAAGGTCTATTTCAGCGACGAGAACGCCGAGTCGGGCTGGGTCGACGTGAGCGGTAATTTCGAATCCATGCCTCCGTCATCCCTCACCCACGTAACCTGCAAGAACGACAGGTGGATGGCGAGCCACGTAGGCGGATGGCACTACCTCTCGCTTGACGGACGGAACTGGACTGAAAGCAGAACTGACTATTACGCGACGGCCGATCTTACGTTCAGGCCCTGAAATATCCCAGGCCTGCGTTCAAGTACCGCAAGGGCGTTACAACGGAAGCATGAACGCCAGTATGGTGAATATCGTTATATAAGCTCCTGCGTGGGCGATCCAGGGCGTGATCAGTCCGCAGGGTATATAAAATTGCAGCCCCTTTCCCTTACCGGGAAAAGGGCTGTTGGTCATTCATTGAAATACAATTTATAAGCCCCGCAGACCTCATTTCCCTGACAAATACCTCACGGTGTTGTGCCAGAAATCTCCATAACCTTCCCATTCGACAAAGGCCGAACCCCAATGCCGTGAAAGGTCCGATGTAAAGGCCATTGTCTTCCCTTCCTTGTAATCCCAAACGGTGATAAAGGGATCATCTCCGAATTTCGCGAGCAGATGTGCGCCGTCCTTGACCGTGACCTTGTTATAGCCCAGGAAAAGGGGCCATTCGTCCGGGACCTGCTCGAAGAGGGGGTGCCCGGCTTCCAGCACATCAGGACGTACCCCCTGTGATTTTTCCATCCTGTCATCCGTTTGCTGTATCTCAACGGGAAGAATCTCCTCTATTACCGTATCATGATACCCCGGAATTCCTCTGAGCCCCTGAAAGGAACCGTACCCCCCGATCATGATGAACGCCCCGCCCTTTTCGACAAACTGCCGAATAATATCAAGGCGGTCCGCTCCCATGGGAACTTCGAACATGTTAGGGTACATCTGAAGCGTGTTCTTCCCGCAATCGCTTAAAATGACCACGTCATATTCATTTAATTTTTCCAGCGTATCCGGAAATGAACCGAGCGCGACATGGTTGGGCATATGCACCAGCTCAATGTCATCGAATTTTGACAGTGCCTCAACAAACCAGACACCATAATCTTCATACCCTGCGATCGGAAACAAATCGAACCCTTTGATATGAAACTTCAATACAACCCACGTCTCCCCGACGAGCAGCACTCTGGTTTTCTCTGACATGTTTTCCGTCCTGTTTTCATGTATTTGTTTGAACTTCCGAAGTAATCTGCAGGCTATGCCGAATCTCTTCTTATAAGTTCAGGTTTGAAAACAAATGCGTCGTAACTCTTTTTATTCTCGTTTTTTAAAATATCTACCATCATGTCGGCCGCCTTGGCCCCCATGGCATAGGTGGGCTGTTTTACCGTAGTTAAAGATGGATAAATATGCTTGCTTAACTCTATATCATCATATCCCACCACTGCAACATTTTGAGGTACTTCGAGGCCTTCCTCATTGATTGCTTTGAACGATCCGATCGCAAGCAGGTCGTTGAATGAAAAAATCGCCGTTATTCCCCGGCCTTCAAGATCTATTTGCCTAACAGCTTCATATCCATCAGCGATGAATTCCCCGGCCTCGACAATATTCTCATCCTTTACCGCTAAGCGGGCTTCTTCAAATGCCTTTAGGTATCCATCTTTTCTCTCTATTGCCACTTCCATATCCCGGGGGCCGGTAAGACATAGTATGTTCTTATGCCCTTTATCAAGCAGGTAACGCGTTGCAATATACCCCCCGTAGAAATCGTCACACCGAACCGAATTCTTGTTGCAAAAGATATTCGTTCTTCCAAGAAAGATATGCGGCAGCAGGTATTTTTCCTTTTCAGCACATATATCGTCCGATGCCCTTACCGGTACGATTATCAGGCCGTCAACCATTCTATCTTCCAGGACTGATATAGCCTTTCTCTCTTTTCCCGTGTCTTCGGAAGTATTGGCAAGGAGAATGCTGTATTCATTTTTTTGTGCTGCATCCTCTATTCCATGCAAGAGCTGTGAAAAGAAAGGGTTGGAAATATTCGGGAGAACAACCCCGATGGTGTTTGTTTTCTGATATTTCAATCCTCTTGCAACAAGGTTTTTTCTGTATCCAAGCTCCTTCGCGGTTTGAATAACGAGTGATTTCATCTCTTTTTCTACATCAGGCTTGTCGTTTAACGCCCTGTTAACGGTACTCAGTGATATATTCAAGCGAGCTGCAATATCTTTCTGGCTTATTCTACCCATAGTTTCTAAATGAATACGCTCATTATTTAAATGTTTAAAATATTTAAAAGATAAATGAACTACGCTGTTCTCTGAATATACTTGTTTAATATTTCCGTCAACAGCGCAATATCCTTTCTTCCGATTTCCACATCCGTCTGCGGTGTTTTATCATTCACGACACAGTCATGGAAATGAAGCTGCTCCCTTCTGAAGGCTTCATCGTATGAAGCTATTGTTTCTCTCTCATGTATGGCTTCATCTTCCATTTCTATCTGTTTTACCCTCGTCGGGGCGTTCTTCAGGAATGGGCTCGGAAAAGAAATCGATATTGTTTTTTGAGGAGAATATCCTATGAGGCTTTCTTCAAACCACTTTCTTTCGGAATGGCCTATTTCGAAAACGCATCTTTTCTCATTGTCATAGTCCAGAAATGATGTAATGAAATAACCATAGGGTCCGGGCATGGGGTGCCATACATCGGTAAACAACACATCTTTCGGATAACCGAAGGCACCGGTCAGTATGGAAACATCATGTGAACCGAGCATCAGCAGCCAGTTGTATGCATGTATAAGATCTTCATTATCGGAAGAAATCGCCTTTTTCAGCTTGTTAAAATAAGAACATGTGATTTCATCTATTACATCTTTTGGAACATCCTTGTATGTATGAAGGTTGTAAACATCATCGACCAGCTGAGAATTGAAATGTGGCAGATCGTGTACATAGATTAATTTTGTGTCGCTGTTTTCAAATAATTTCTTTCCATATTGGAATCCCGGATCGTATCTCTTCATGTACCCGACCATGATTTTTACGTTATTGCGTTTGCTCGCCTCCACCATTTTATCCGCTTCTTCAATCGATAGACACATGGGCTTTTCTACGAGTACATGTTTTCCGTTATTCGCCGCTTCAATCGCTATATCCGCATGATCCATGGTGAGAACGAAAACGGCTTCAATGTCTTTCTGATTTATCAAGTCGTATGCGTTTGTGTACCTTTTTTGAATATTATAATAATCAGCTATTTTATTAACAAGGTTTTTCGAGATATCACAAACACCTACGACTTCGAATTCATCAAGCTCATTTAAATAGGGTAAATGCATTATCTGGGCAACTCCCCCACATCCGATAACACCCACCTTCAATGTTTTACCACTCATATCCGCCTCCCCTTCAGGTCTGTGAAGTGTTGCTTTTAAAATATTTTTTCTCCTGCCCCAGATCAATTTCCGAACTGGGGCAGGAGATGACAACTTCGGTTTAAACGGCAAAATACCGTTTATGGCTCAGTCAAGAGAGATGCGGGGAATTATTCCCAGTACCACGCCATCTCTTCCTTGACGTTGTTCTTTGCCATGGAATCCGCTGTTCTTTTGAGCATGAGGTCGACATCGACATCATAGAGGAACTCCTGCAGGATTTCCATGAAGTCATTGACGAAAGCCGGTGTCGACAGGCCTGCGAATGCGTTGCCCATTTTCGGTACGGTCGGATCCAGGAGCTGCGCCATATTGTGCTGCCGTAATCTGTCCGGGTAATCCGAGGGATCCACACCCTTGACGCACGCGGTACTTCCCTTCAATAAAGACAACTGCAGCTGTGTCTCGGGAACCGACTCATTTTCAAGGAAAAGCCCTATTAAATCAGGAGAGGGAGCACCCTTGCAGAGTGTATAGCAGTCAGGATGTCCGAACCAGATTTCATCCGGGAATGGCCATCCGCCCAGCTCCACATCGTATTTCCATCCCATGCTGAGAAACCGTCCATAAGCCCAGTCACCCATTATATACATTGCAGCCTTGTGGTTGAAAACAAGGTCCGCAGCCTCATCCCATGTTTTTGTGGAATGATATTCATATATATAGGGGACCAATTTCTTGAACTTTTCAACAACGGACCTGAGATCGGCATTCGATTCAATATCCACCTTACCGGTATAAAAATCCTTGTAAAACTCCGAGCCGAGCATGGAAAGCAGGATGGTATCGAACGTGTAGATCGTGGTCCACTTGTACTTCGAGCCAAGCGATATCGGGGCAATATCAGGTTTCTTTGCGGCGATGGTTTTGCAAACATCCAAAAGGTCATCGGCATCCTTCGGCATGGTTAAACCGA
>CAYWUT010000032.1:11998-30500 GCA_964460545.1 uncultured Spirochaetota bacterium | reverse complement strand
TATAAATTAGAAATAGTTATCATGTCCAATAACTATTTCATGGTATAAAATAAAAAATTCGAAGCTCACCCTAAATACCCGGCGATTATTATAAGTGCTCCGGGTATTTCTGTAAAGGTATGGTTAACACCGTGAGAGGAGGCGTTGATCGCCGGGGCCGAATGTGAACGGTAAAATCGTTATAACCTTTCTCCGCGAACATCAAGTGAAATGCAGAAACCGTTCGGTATCGAACCTTACCGGTCCCGACCGCCCCTGTACGTTCTGCCATGACATAAACCGGGACATGCTGCTTCTCGTTTCCCGGCTGGAGGGAGCGAGAAAGAGCCTGGATGTGGGTCTCGCCCTCTCTCCGCTCTCCGGTCATGAACCGTACGATCCCTACAGACGCGCGGGTTTTAAAATATTCAGACAGAAGGGCGATAAGGAACACGAACAGATACACGGGATTCTCCTGGACGCGTTCGATCGCGGATACGGGACCGTTGTAATACTCGCGCACTCGGTTCCGAACATACCGCCTGCCTTCATCGAGCAGGCCCTTGACAAGCTGCAGTGGGGTGAGGATATTGTTCTCGGGCCGCTCCTGAACGGCGGCTTTTATCTCATAGGCGTTCGGGCGGCCGCTTATCATGCAATTGTCCGGAAGGGTCCGGATGAGGGTTTTTGTTTCGAAAACAACGGATGCAGGAAAGCCATGCTCGCGAATATCAAAGAGGTATGCGAGCGGCACAGCGTCCTTTCCCCGTGGTACATCATCAAATCCTACGAAGACTTGAAGCGGATGCACCTCGATATCGGGAAGGGAATAGGGTTCAATGCGAAATGGACGGGCTGCTTTGCGCGTGAAATCGATGAAACCGAAATTCCCAAACACGAGCTTTCGGCAAACTGACGGATCATTCCAAGGAGGCTTTGGATGTACGACATTATCATCATAGGAGGCGGAGCCGCGGGGCTTACCGCCGCGATATACGCCCTGCGGGCCGGGATGGACACGATCATCCTCGAAAAACTCGGCGTCGGAGGGCAGATCGTTCTGACGGAAGCGGTCGAGAACTATCCCGGTTTCCCCTTTATCAGCGGTCCCGACCTCATGGATAAATTCCAGGAACACGCGGAGAAATTCGGCGCCCGTATAGAGTACGAGGAGGTGACCGAAATCGTACCGGGGCCATCCTCCCACAGGGTGATTACCGAGTCGAAGGAGTACGAAGGGGTGGCCGTGATCGTGGCGACCGGATCCAACCCGAGAAAGCTCGGTGTCGAGGGCGAGGAGAAGTTCATCGGAAAGGGCGTTTCCTTCTGCGCCGTATGCGATGGGCCCTTTTTCAGGGACCGGGAAGTCGCGGTAATCGGAGGCGGTGATGCGGCGATCAAGGAAGCGATATACCTCACCCAGATCGTAAAGAAGATCTCAGTCGTGCACAGGCGGGACAAGCTCCGGGCCGAAAAGATACTGCAGGAACAGGCCTTCGATAATCCCAAGATCGAGTTCGTATGGGATCACGTTGTTGAGCGCGTGAACGGGGAGGATTCGTTCGAGTCCATAACGATCAGGAACGTACACGATTCGAAAGAGACACGACTGGACGTCGGCGGGGTTTTCGTCTACATCGGGCATATACCCAATACGAAACTGGTGAACGTGAAAAAAACCGGGAACGGCCTCATCATTACGGACGACTGCATGCGGACATCCGTGGATGGCATCTTCGCGGCCGGTGACTGCAGGAACACCTGTCTCAGGCAGATCGCCACCTGCGTGGGTGACGGCGCCCTCGGTGCGTACTTCGCGGGAGAATACGTAGAGCATGTGAAGAGCAGCCGGACCTGAAGGTCCTTTCCACAGAAGGACCATTCGACCGGAGGGAGTCCGTGACGCAACAGGCAGTTAAAGAGATACTCGTCTATTGATACTATACAATCAGTTATGTGAAAGCTGGTTTAGAAGGTCGGCCGCGCCCTACTTGTTCAGCTCAAGGATGAGCTCGACCTCACCGCGCGACATCTTCGTAACCCTGCATATCTCAGGTATGGTCCACTTCTGTTCAAAGAGGGTGAGCACGGTCTTGACCTTGCTCTCCGATTCCCTGGTCACGGCCGCGGTTTTTCCCTTTGACCCGGACCCGGCCGCTCCCTTTTCGGACAGCTTTTCAATGAGGCCCTCCGCGTCCTTTGTCAGGTTCGTGAGCCTCGATTCGACGCGGGCGAGCCACTCGCGCGTGCTCTGAAGCTGCTTGGTCCGCTCTTCTATATCCGCAACGAGTGCGTCCATCTCCTCGAATCGGGAGAGGACCTCGTCGACCTTGCTCTCCTTGCCCGTAACCGCCGATGACTTTTCGTCGAGAAGCGTGATCCGCTTCTTTATATCCTCCTCCCTGGACTTGATCTCTTCGAAGCTCTCCTTGAGGAGGTTCGTCCTCTTTTCGAGGTTGCCGATAAACTCGCTCGTTTTCGTGATCGTATCGATAGAGACCTCGATATCCTTATCCCGGGATTCCAGTGCCTCCGTCTTCTCCTTCATGACATTGAACCGTTTCTCCATCTCCTTGATGCCGTCTTCGATCTTCTCCAGCATCTCCCGCTCGGACTCGATAAGCTTTATCTTGTCATCCACCACGGATATGAGCCCGATTGCCTGTTCGGCGTTTTTCGCGATATCCTGGACCATCTTTTTATCGCCCTTGAGCTGCCGCACCCTGGCGGAGATATCGCCCTCATCCCGCTTGAGGTTCTGCATCAGTTTTTTCAGTGACATGATGTTTTTCTTGTCCTCTTTCAACTGGGCGATGAGATCGGAAAACTTCTCGATATCCTCCTCCACCTTGTCGCGGAACTTGCCGGCCCTTTTCAGCACAACGGATTCCTTCTCAAACCCGTCTATACGCTTCTCGATCTCGCCGATACGGCCCTCGATGGCCTCCTGCACCCTGAGTGCCTCTTCCGAAAAGCCCGCGAGCATATCACCCGCGTCACGCTTCGAGCGCTCGACCTCCTGGCGCGCTTCGTCCGTCATCGCATTTACGAAGCCGAACAGTTCCTGCTCCTTGTCCTTCAGCTGCTTCCCGCACGCCTCATAGGTCGCGTCGATGTTCTGTTTAAAGCCTTCCAGTGAACGGTTGACGTCAGCGACCATATCGTTCCTGAGCCCTCCAACCGTTTCCCGTATCTCGTCTATCTCCCGCCGCACGCGCTTCAGGTTTTCGTCCAGCCGGGTTTTCATATCCTCGCCGGTTTTCAGGTAGTTGGTCTCCACCACCCTGACCGAGGACTCGGCGCTGCCGAGCGCCTCGGATATCTTCTCTTCCACGACCGAGGTAATACCGTCGGCCCTGGAGCTGAGATCGTCTATCCTGGACTTGAGCCCCTCGAGCTCCTCGCCGTAACGCGACAGCGCCCGTTCCTTTTCGTCCTTGAAGAGCGACTTGAGGTTTTCCAGCTCCCTGACGAGCTCATCCCGGGCCTCTGCCCTGATGCTGTTTATATTGTCGATTATTTCCTTCTCATGTGTGCCGAGCTTCTCCTCCGAGCTGTTAACCTCCCGCTCCATTTCCTCCAGGAAGGACTTGAGCTCCTCCTTTTTCTCGTTCAGCTCGGTGTCCGTCTGCTCAATTATCCCGTCGATCTTCTGTACGATTCGGTTCTGGTGCTGCTCGAAGAAGGCTTCCGTCTCCTTCTGCAGGCTCTGCATTTTCTGCTCGATCTCAGGCTTGTAGTTCTGGAAGACCGTATCTATGCGCTCCTCGATCATCTTCTGGCCGGTGCGCGCAATGTTCCCGAGGTCGCCTATTCTTCCCTCGAGAGCCCTGATTTCAGATTCGTACTCTCTCAGCTTTTGTACAAAACCGCGCTTCACGGTATCCGTGGCCGAAGAGACGCCCTCTTCGATCTTTGCGTTC
Organism: uncultured Spirochaetota bacterium; assembly: GCA_964460545.1. GTDB lineage: Bacteria > Spirochaetota > B62-G9 > B62-G9 > DRHN01 > CAYWUT01. The sequence goes on along the minus strand of CAYWUT010000032.1, from coordinate 26,598 downwards.
ATGGCCGCGATCGCTGCGCGCGCTTCATGGAGCTGTGACCCGAGCCCGTCGAATATGGACTTCTTCTCGAGCTCGACCCGGGTCTTGAAATTATTAATCTCAGTCTTGATAAAATTCTCCTGCGAGGTGATCCTGGACTGTATCTCCTTGTAAATGGCCCCGAATTCCTTTCTGTGGGCCTGTAACTTCTCGTTCATCTCCGACGCGATCGGTTTAATGAGGAGAAGGTTCCTGTTCGCCTCGTCCCCTATCTCCGAGATGATGCGCTCCTTCAGCTCTTCGGCCGCCGATTCCCGGGCCTTGACTTCGAGCTTCAGGTTTTCTCCATAGCCGTCTGTTTCCTTCTTGACGTCATCGAGGAGGGTCTGCACCCTTCCCTCCAGCCGTGCGATATACGACGAGAGGTCCTTCGACTTCTCCTCAATGTCCTTGAATATATCATCCCGGTAAACCGTCTGTTTTTCCTCGAGCCGCGCGACGTACCGCCCGTACTCCTCCTCCGCCCTCTTCATGAACGCGTCGGTCGTTTCTCCCTCTATACTCTCTATGCGTGTCCGCGCTCCCTCTACCGCCTCTTCCAGTTCCCCCAGCCTTCCGGATATACCCTCGAGCGTACCGGATTCGACCTCATGTATCCTGTTCCGGCATTCGTCTATGGCTTCGGTGAGCTCGGACATGTTCCTGTTCGTCTGATTCAGTACCCCGGACGTCTCTTTTCTGAACCGGTCCAGCTCCTGCTGCTGTGACTCCCGCATCATCTCGAAGCTCTGCCTGTACTCATCCGAAATCGGGCTAAAGACGTTCTTCGCCTCCTCGAGTATGCGGTCGGTCACGTCCATGATGGCCTGCTCAGATTTTTCACGGACCCGCTTTTCGATATTCGGAATGACGGCCGTTGCATTGCGCAGGTTCTTCTCGTTCTCGGCGATCTCGATGTCGAGCTTCTCGACCCGCTTGGAGAGCGTTTTCATCGAGGGGAGACTCTCGGCGAGCCGGGCGACCTCGTTTGCGATCTCGGTTTTCAGCGATTTCAGTTTCTCCAGCTCCCGTCTGGTCGTCTCCAGCTCGACTCTTTCATTATGCAGCTCCGCGTGCTTTTCGACAACGGACTGCTGTACGGATTCGATCCGCTCAAGCATCTTTTCCGCCCTGCTCACGGCTTTTTCGAGGTCCTGAATGCCGCCCTTCAGGTCTTCTTTCTTACCGTCGAGATAGGCGCCGAAATCGGAGGCGAGCTTTTCCGCGTACCGCTTGAACTTGTGAAAATTCAGGTTTCTTTTATCGATCCTACGAAAAAAAAGGATGAGTAGAAGAGACACGAAGATGGTAATGTAGGGCCAGTAGACCACGTTCCCCCCCTGAAGACCCAACGATTACGCCCGGAGTTTACCGCTCTTACCTTATCCCAGTAACACCCAATTGTCAATCCAATTGTGGGGACTTGCCCTCGATTGAGGCGCGCAGCGCCGATTGAGGGACCCCCATTTATACAACGAGCGCGATTTGTTTCCGGACACCTGACTCTATAAAAAGAGGGACGCCCTCCCCGGGCGTCCCCCTCATATTTTATGCTTCCCTGACAGCCTTCACTATTTCATTTCGGCAAGGTGCTTGTACATTTCGTACCGTCGTGTTGCCTCCTCCCTCGCGCGGTCGAGATAAAGGGCCGCCTTTTCAGGGTTCGTCTGCTTCAGCGCACGGAAGCGCAGCTCGCTGTACATGTACTCCTCCATGTCGATCGAGGGTTCCTTCGAATCGAGAATGAGCGGATTCTTGCCCTCGTTCCTGAGAAGCGGGTTGTACCGGTAGAGCACCCACGCTCCGGAGTTCACGGCCATCTTCTGCTCGGCGAGACCGTTCGACATGTCGATACCGTGCGCGATGCAGTGTGTATAGGCAATCACGATCGAAGGACCGGGATACGCGTCAGCCTCGTTGAATGCCCTTACTATCTGGTTCATATTCGAACCCATGGCCACCCGCGCCACGTATACGTTTCCGTAGGTGATCGCCATCATGCCGAGGTCCTTCTTGGATAGCGGTTTTCCCGCCTCAGCGAAACGGGCTATCGCGCCGAGCGGCGTGGATTTGGACATCTGGCCGCCCGTGTTCGAGTACACCTCGGTATCGAGAACGAGAATGTTGACGTCCTTTCCGGACGCGAGCACGTGATCGAGACCGCCGTACCCGATATCATAGGCCCAGCCGTCTCCTCCGAATGCCCAGATCGACCGTTTAACGAGATAATCCGACAGGCTGTACATGAGCTTCAAATCCCGGTCGTCCGAGTTACCGACGGCTTTCTTGAGCTCTTCCACCCTCTTCCGCTGGACCTCTATCTCCTCGGGTGTCGACTGGTCCGAAGCCAGAAGCCCCTTGATCACTTCGCTGTCTATGGCTTTGACCTTCTTCTGTACCTTTTCCACCATCTCGAGGGCGTGTTCATACAGCTTGTCCGAGGTCAGCCGCATGCCCATGGCGAACTCGGCCGCATCTTCGAAGAGCGAGTTCGACCACACCGGTCCCCTTCCGTCCTTCCGCTTCGTATAGGGCGTTGTAGGAAGGTTTCCGCCGTAGATGGATGAGCATCCCGTCGCGTTGCCGATGATCGCCCTGTCCCCGAAAAGCTGGGTCACGAGCTTGACGACGGGCGTCTCTCCGCATCCCGCGCACGCGCCCGAAAACTCGAAGAGCGTCGGAAGGAGCTGTGAGCCGAGAATCGTGGTCCGCGACATTATGCCCGGATCGGTATCGGGCAGATCAAGGAAGTAATTCCAGTTCTCCACCTCCTGCTCGCGAAGCGGTATCTGCGGCTCCATCATAAGCGCTTTCACGTCCGTTTTCTTGCCGTCGACCTTCTTGAAACCCGGGCAGGTATTCGCGCACTGTCTGCATCCCGTGCAATCCTCGGGAGCGACCTGAACCGTGTACTTCATACCCGCGAATTTCTTGGACTTCGCATCCACGGATTTAAATGCGCCGGGCGCGTCCTTCAGGTTCGCCGGATCGTAGAACTTGATACGGATCGCTGCGTGCGGACAAACGAGCGAGCACTGGCCGCACTGGAGGCAGTACTCCGGATTCCAGACAGGAATATTGTCCGCCACGTTTCTCTTTTCAAACTGCGTTGTCGCGGTCGGATAAGTCCCGTCATCGGGCAGCAGCGAGACGGGCAGCTCGGTACCTCGTTTCGCGATGATCTTGCCCGTGACGTTCTGCACGAACTCGGGAGCGTCCACCGGGACGGCGGGCTGCATGTGCAGCTTACTCGTCACCTTGTCCGGGTAATCAACCGTTTCGATATTCTCGAGGGCCGTATCGACCGCCTTCATGTTCATGTCGACGACGTTCTGCCCCTTTTTGCCGTATGTCTTTACGATCGCGTCCTTGATAAGCTTTACCGCTTCATCCTTGGGAAGCACTCCCGAGATAACGAAGAAAGCGGTCTGCATGATGGTATTAATGCGTGCTCCGAGTCCGAGTTTCTGCGCGATCGCCATCGCGTTTATCATGTAGAACTTGACCTTCCTGTCTATGATCTGTTTCTGGACCTCGGCCGGCATCTTGTCCCAGACCTCATCCACGGAAAAAGGCGAATTGAGGAGAAATATGCCGCCGTCTTCGAGCTTGGAGAGCATGTCGTACTTCTCGAGAAAAGAGAACTTGTGACACGCGAGAAAGGTCGCCTTGGAGATAAGGTAGGTGGACCTGATCCTGTCCTTTCCGAACCTCAGGTGGCTTACGGTCATCGCGCCGGCCTTCTTCGAGTCGTACTCGAAATATCCCTGGGCGTAGTTGTCTGTCGAGGCCCCTATTATCTTGATCGAGTTCTTATTCGCGCCGACCGTTCCGTCCGAACCGAGCCCGAAGAAGAGCGCGCGGTGCACCTTCTCGGTTTCCGTTGAAAATCCCGGATCCCAGTCAAGGGAAGTCCCGGTCACGTCGTCCCTGATACCCACGGTATAGTGGTTCTTCGGGGTCTCCACCTTTAAATTGTCGAGCACGGATTTTGCCATCGCGCTGTCGAACTCCGCGGAGCCGAGCCCGTACCGGCCCCCTACGATTACGGGATACTCCTTGAAGGGAGCCCAACCGTCGCTCATCGCCTCTCCGACCGCGGTCCTTACATCCTCATACAGGGGCTCGCCGATCGAGCCCGGCTCTTTCGTTCTATCGAGCACCGCCACTGCCTTGACGTTCTTCGGAAGCGCTTCGATAAAGGCCTTCGTACTGAAGGGACGGTAGAGCCTCACCTTGATAACACCGACACGCTCGCCCTTGTCGGCGAGGTAATCGACGGTTTCCTCCATGGTTTCCGCGCCCGAACCCATTATGATGACGACACGGTCCGCATCCGGAGCGCCGATGTAATCAAAAAGGTGATAATGTCTTCCGACCACCTTGGCGAACCGGTCCATATATGACTGTACGATGCCGGGTGTATCATCGTAATACCTGTTCACGGTTTCGCGGGCCGCAAAGAACACGTCAGGGTTCTGCGACGTACCGCGAATACTCGGGTTTTCCGGATTGAGACCGCGCATACGGTGGGCAATGACGTACTCGTCGTCTATCATCGCACGCATGTCTTCGTAGGAGAGCTGCTCGATCTTCTGTATCTCGTGGGATGATCTGAACCCGTCGAAGAAATGAACGAAGGGCACGCGTGCCTTGACCGTGGACGCCTGCGCTATGAGCGCGAGGTCCATGACTTCCTGAATGGAGGAGGACGGCATAAGGGCCCATCCCGTGCCGCGCACCGACATCACGTCGGAATGGTCGCCGAAGATGGAAAGCGCCTGGCACGCGACTGAACGCGCGGTAACGTGAAAAACAGCCGGGCAGAGCTCACCGGCGATCTTGTACATGTTCGGTATCATGAGCAGAAGGCCCTGCGAAGCGGTGAAGGTCGTGGTAAGGGCCCCGGTCGTCAGTGCGCCGTGAACGGCGCCGGACGCGCCCGCCTCAGACTGCATCTCCGTTACGGACGGGATCGTCCCCCAGATATTCTCCCGGTTTTTCGCGGTCCATGCGTCGGACAGCTCTCCCATCGGAGAAGAAGGCGTAATAGGATAGATAGCAATAACCTCGTTCGTTGCATGGGCGACATACGCAGCCGCGGTGTTTCCATCCATAGGTACCATTTCTCGTTGCATTATATTCCCTCTTTCTGATTGTTGGTTTGTAAGCGGAGCGAAGAGAAACCGGCGGACCGGTTGTCTTTTTTCACCAGATTTAATTGTAATAATATTTCAAAGGTCGATCAAGATAATTGTATCTGTCGATTTGAACGCGCGATAACCATTTGAACGGTCGGAATACGGAGCGCTGACGTGTGAAATACGGATTCATTTAATTAAGGAAAGAAAAAAGCGGCTAGGCGGGAGTATCATTTTTTACCAAGGTACTTGACAAGTATGAGCCTGTTTTTGCCTCCGTCCAGGTATTCGTAGTGGATCTCGTCCATCATCTCCTTCATGATATAGATCCCGAGCCCCCTCTCCTTTGCCTCGGAAAAATGTTCGTCTATATCGATCCGTCCCTGCTCGATGGGATTGAACCGCTCCCCCCTGCTCTCATAAATGACGGTGAATTTACTCCCCTCGCTCCTGCACTCAATAGTGAAATGCGACTTTTTTCCGAAACCGAGCGTATGCTCGATGATGTTCGCGCTCCACTCATCGCAGGAAATCTCCACCTTCGTGATATCCGAGTCATCCGCGCCCGCTTCCCGTGCCTTGCGCGATATGAAATCCCGGGCCTTGGACAAATTAATGAGGTTCGCATCGAACGTTATTCTCTCGGGTTCCATCTTTTCTCTCTCATTCCTCCCACCCGTCTTCGATCGTTACCCGCCCTTCTCGGCGGACCCGTCTTCATTTACCCGCACGGTTCCTCCGCACCCGGAGCATTTGAAATCTCCCGGTTCCGGAGCCTTGAGCTTCTTCGAACAGTGCGGACAGGCAAAAACAACGGGGAAGGTCTTTTTCTTGCCGGTACCCCGTCCTTTTTCGGTTGTCATTAAAAGGGCTTCATCGCGGGTTTTCGTGATGGTAAAGAATGCCGTGAACCCGAGGATCTCGAACACCTCTATGACCTTTTTCTGGAGGTTGAACAGAACCATGGCCTTTTCCATCTGTTTCAATCGTTTCTGAAACGCGGTAAAGGCGCCGATGCCCGTGCTGCTGATGTAGCTCAGTCCGCCGAAATCGAAGATCAAACCGTCTATGCCGGAATCTATGAGATTATTGATAAAGGATTTAAAATCAGGGGCATTGTACGTATCGAGGTAGCCGTTCAGCGCTATATGTACGACCCCCCGGGCCTCTTCCTTTTTCGTCAGCTTCAGTGAATCCTTTATTAAGATCTCTTCCATACCACGTCGTCCTCCGGTCTGTGTATAATTATAACTAAAAACACCGGGGACACCACCTTTTTTAGCGCAAATCCAGTACGAGGAGGGTCATGTCGTCGTGCTGACGGGCCTTTCCGGCGAATTTCAAGACATCCGCAATTATGCCGTCCGCTATGTTACCCGTCCCTTCCGACAGTGCCGGAATGACGTGCAGGAGCCGCTCCATGCCGTACTCCTCGTCTTTCCCGTTGCGCGCCTCATGCACACCGTCGGTGAGCAGAAAAACCGAATCGCCCTGCGCGAGCTTGACGTACTTCTCCGCGTTATAGACCGTGTCCTCCATTACACCCACGGGCAGCGAAGGCACGGTCGGCTTTATGAGCGTACATTCGCGCTCCTTCCTCCTGAATACGAGGAGGGGGCCGTATCCCGCGTTCGCGTACCTGAATAGTCGGCTCCTCCGGTTGTAAACACCGAACAAAAGGGTTGCGAAGCGGTCGTCCGCTATATCGGGAGCGAGCATCCTGTTGATGAGCGTCACGATTTGTGCGGGGTCCTTCATACCCGTCTGTATGAGCGAACGGAAAACGGTCCGTATCATTATCATCATGAGCGAGGCGGGGACCCCCTTGCCGGCCACGTCGCTGATGATAAGACCGTAATGATCGTTGTCGATTTGAATAAAATCGTAGTAATCGCCGCCCACGCCGGCCGCCGCCCGGTAAAACCCGTGAATCGACAGCCCCCGCGTCTCTATACCGGCCCCCGGAATGAGATCCTGCTGTATCTTCCTCGCGATGTCTATCTGCTCGTCAAGCTTTGCCTTCTGGGCCATCTCCCGCTGATAGTCGCCGAGCCGCGACGTCATGCGGTTGAACTCATCCGCCAGCATGCCTATCTCGTCACGGGCCCTGACGTGTATCCTGTGCTCCAGGTTGCCTCCGCCGATGATGTTCACACCCGCGGCCAGCTCCTTGATGGGCGTTATGGTGACGGTGGCCAGGATCACGGCCCCGAGTATCCCGACCACGATGGTAATAATCGTTATGATCACGGTATTCACGAGGTTCTTTCGCCTGGCGGCCCCTATAGTCCGGAATATGCTTTCCGAGGAGTAACCGAGCAGGACCGTGCCGATTCTCGTACCCGCGAACTGAACGGGCATACCGAGGTCGTATACCTCCAGCAGTTCTTCGGGTGTAAACGCGGGGCTCACAACCTTCTCCGCCGATTCAGCGGCCCGCCGCGGAAAATCTTCCGAAAGCACGGACCCCTGGAGCCCCATGTCCGAGTGCGCGATCACGCGCTTCTCCGTATCTATTATGGCACTGTACCTGATGTCCGTGTTCTCCATGGTTTTCGCGATTACGGAGAGGAGGAGGAGGTCGTCTTCGTTCAGCAGGCCTTCCCGCGCAACGGCCGCCATGGAACTGAGCGAGAGCTCCGCCTTTTCCATCATCTGCTCGGCCAGCGCCCGTTTCTCGTGCTCGACCATGACGAAGCTGAGCACAACGCTTATACCGACGGTGATCAGGAGAACGAGGCCGCCGATAAGGAGGCTGAATTTGAATCGGAGCCCGATCTTCTTTCTGTTTTCCCGTGCCATAATACGTACTCCTTTTGAGCGATGCTTCACTATAGAGAGGGTCGCGAAAACCGCTATGAGCAGAAATCCGCCGATTGCGGCGCCGACAGCGGCAGTATTTTTAATATTCATATAGGCCCGTTCCCTGCGGCCGGAGTCCTCTATTTCGGAAAGAGCCGTTTCAACATCGGCATCTGCAGTTTCGTCCGTCGGGGCCGGCCTGAGCCTGAAACCGATTTTGGACAATTCGCTCACGTTTCCCGCCCGGTCGACCGATTCGACACTGAAAAGCCACTCCCCTCCGTCCATACCGGTGAGATCTATCCGCTTCTCCTCCGTGAAAACAGGGGACGAACCGTCATCATCCCTCTTTACAAGCCTGTATCTGAACCGTACGTCCTCCCCGGGGGCCGGTTCCCAGGACAGGAACGGCTCGCCGGAGAGATAACCCTCCTCGTCCTCGTTAACGGGGCCGATTACGGGAGGAGAGGGAGGGGTGAGGTCCGCCTCGAGATCGAGGGTAACGGTTTCGGAGAGGTTCCCGGCGGAGTCCTTGGCACGAAAATGGAAGTAGTAGCGTCCCTCCTCCGCCGCTTTCACGTTAATCGTCCTGACTTCGGGGGGTATGTTGACGATCTCGGGAACATTGTCCTCGTTTTCATCGAAAATATAGCAGTAGCCTTCAAGACCCTGGGGGTCCTCCGGTGCGTTCCACCTGAGCCTGACCCCGTTGATACCGATATAACGGGGCGTGGAGACAAAGACCGGGGCCTTTACCGCCCTGTCCGGGCCCGCGTACCGTATTCCCCCGTCGTTCCACAGGAGGAAGAGGTCGCCTGCAGCAATCACGGGAAGGAAACCGCTCCCCGCTCCAACCCGGCCGACCGGACCGTTTTCCGTGAAGATATCACCATCCCTTACCGCCTGGTAAATATCCCATCCCCCGTTCCTGTCGTCCATGAAGAAAATCGAAAGCGTCCCGTCATGCTCGACAATCCGCGCGTTTCTCGCTGTAAAGGGCGAACCGTTCACCTTAACCGGTTCCGTAAGCGGTTTTCCCTCCGGGTTGAACTCTGCGTAGTACACGCCCCGTACGCCTTCCCTGTCGCTCTCCCACACGAGGAGAAACCGGTCGTCCGTCACCAGGGCGCGGGGAACCTCATCCTCGCTCACCGCGCTCCGGGTGAGGTTCAGGGGTTCGGACCACGGTCCGGAAGGAGTCGATGCCCTGGAGAGGTAAATATCGAACACGGGCACGGACCCGCTGGAAAAGGGACGCGCCTGCCAGAAGAGGTAATACTCCCCTCCGACCGGGTGAAGCGAGGGGAAAAACGCGCCCGCGAAATCTCCGCCGACTTCCATGGGCCCTTCCCACCTTTGCGAGCCCGCCCGCAGTGTCATGTAGGAAAACCCTATGGACCGCCCTTTCTTTTCCTTTTCCGAATGGTAGAACAGCCATAAATCCGGTCCCGCGGGCTGGAGGGACAGGTCAGAGACGAACGGCCCTCCTCCCGCCCCCGTGATCTTACGGGGCCTCGACCACTTTTCGGCGGCCTCCCCTTTTTCAGCAATAAATATTTCGCCGTCAATGGTATTGAACGCCAGGTACAGGACATCCCGGAACAGCGCTGCATCGAAGTGGGGATAAAAACCCGCGCGAACGGGTATGCGGATACCTGTCTTATTCGGCCCTTCGACCTCGCCGGGGGACCGGACTTCGTAGTACTGAAGCTCCGCTACGCCCTTCTCTCGGATGAGAGTAAATACGAGGACGGACCCTCCGGTCTCCACCCCCCGCACGCCGGAATGGACGAATCCGGGTTTGTCCTTGCCGAGAAAACGCCCCTCGTCCCAGTAGTACCGGGGATACGCCCATGAGAGCACCGATAGAAAAAGAACGAGGAGGAGGACCCGTTTCATGAACCCTCCCCCTGCAGCGCGAGCCTGCTCTTGGCCCGCACGATATTGGCTTTGGCCATTTTATGATCCGGGTTGAGCGCGAGGACCTGTTTCCACTCGGATATCGCCTCCCGGTAGAGTCCGTCCATGAAAAAGGTGACCCCGTAGAGGTAATGGCGTTTTATCGTGATCTGGGTTTCAGTTTCCGGGATAACGGCGCTTTTCTGTTTCTTGAGGTTGCGCGCTTTCGTTTCCGCCTGAGACAGGTAGACCCGTGCCTCTTCGAAATCGGGATTGAGCTCGACCGCCTTCCGCCACATCGCGACGGCATCGTCGAGGTTCTCATCCCTGTAGGCGTTCAGGCCTTTGACGTAGTACTCTTTCGCGCGGGTCCTGTCCTCATCGGTCACGGCCGTCCCGCCTGAAGCGACCTCTTTCACCAGTTCCCGCAGGTCCGAACGGGCCCGCTCGAACCCGGGGTCCGCCTGGATAATGAGCTCCAGCCGCCCGACAGCCTCCCTCTTCCTGCCCGCGTTAACCAGGGCCGATGCCTCCCCGTACATATCCTCCAGTATCTCCTCAGCGAGGCGCGGGTCCGTATGGGTGAGCGCCCTGGTCAGGTTCATCCGGGCGATCTCGTTGAAGGGAAAGATGAGGAGTATCTCCTCCCAGTACCTGATCGCCTCCGCATAATCCTTCCTCGCGTAAGCCTCCGTACCCAGCCTCGTGAGGTTCGCGTAGAGGTCGTGAAACGGCGAGGAAGGCTCCACCGTCTTCTCGGTCTCGCGCCGCTGCGCGATCTTTACCCTGACGATGTACTCCCTGACCTGCGTGTTCGCCGGGTCCGCCCTGTACGCCCTGTTCAGGGCGGCCAGGGCCTCGCGATAGCGGCTCGTATTGAAGAGCTTGATGCCCTCCCGCAGGAAAAGGGCGACGTCCTCCTCCTCTTTCCTGTCGGCTTCCCGCTCCCTATCCGCGAGCGCATCGCGTATCTTGTTTACATAATCACGGGACTGTTCCGGCCTGTAGCCCAGTGCGAGCGCGTTCTCGAACTGTTCCGCCGCCTCCTCAAGCCTGTTCTCTGCCATGAGCCGCGCGCCGCTTTCGAAGTAAACAGCGGCCTGCTCGCGTATCTTGTGCCCCTCCTCCTCCGCATAGGTGATCTTCGACAGGAAGAGCGGAGCATCAGCGTCCCCGGGCAGCGCCTCCCTTACCTTTTCCCATGCGGCCCTCGCTCCCGCGTGATCGCCCGCATCATAGAGGGCCGAGGCCTCTTCCTTCATCTTCCCGATGTCGCGGCATTTGCCGATGCCCCGTTTTGCCAGGCTGCTGAGCCGTTCGTCTTCGCTCCTGCGAACGATGCTGCCAAACAGTTCCTCCGCTTCTTCCGTATCGCCCCGCTCGAGCAGGATGTACGCCCGGACGAGATCGTCCAGGAGGTCCTCGTATCCCCTGAGAACCCTCCCGAGCCGCTCCCGCTCCGCATACGTATCTCCGGCAATGTCCTCCGCATCGGCCGCGGGACGGACGAACGCGCATAAAAGAAAAACCGCTGTAATCATTATACGTTTGATTTTCATGTCACGCTCATGCGCCGAATTACCGACAGGGCGGTCTTTCATCATTATAAATCATACGGCCGTTAAGAAAAACGGTTTTCAATCCCCCTTTAAAGATTAACGGAGCCCGGCCCATCTTTCTCTTTCTCGTCCGATTTAAAAATGGTATCTTTCACACCAAATCGGAGAAAAACGAATGCTAAAATACAAACTCCTCGCCCTCGACCTGGACGGGACGCTCCTCAACAGCAGGGAGAAGATCAGCGAGAGGAACCTGGATTGCGTACGGAGGGCCATCGCTGCCGATGTTCGCGTGGTTCTGACAACGGGACGGTCCACGGTCGCGGCGCGGCGGTACATAAACGCGGTCCGTTCCCCTGACCCGTCCATCACCTACAACGGCGGGGTCATAAAAAACGGAAACGGCGTGCTGCGCCTCACCCTCGTGGCCCCGGAGCTCGTGACCGGGATCCTTGAAACGGTGGAGGAAGCGGGATACGCGCCCGTGGTGTACACGCTCGACGACCGCCGTTACTACGCTAACGGGGGCCGCTACAACGAGGACTTCATACGGTTTTCAAAACCCTTCGAGAAGGTGACGAAGAAGGTGGACGACCTGATCGGGCGGGCCTACCGGGACGTGGTGCGCATCAGCGTTTTCACGGACGAGCCCGATTTGGATATTCTGGACCGCGCGGTCATGGGCGAATTCGGAAATAAAATCAGGACCACACACACCTTCTTTCCCGACTGGGGCTTCTGGATCTACGAGATCATGGACGCCGCGTGCTCAAAGTCGAACGCCCTGGACTACGTGTGCGGCCTGCACGGCATAACGCCCGCCGAGGCCGTAGCCATAGGCGACAACCGCAACGACCTCGACATGCTGGCGTGGGCGGGCCTGGGCGTGGCCATGAAGAACGCGCTTCCCGACGTGTACGCCGAAGCGGACCACGTGACTGCGAGGACGAACGACGAGGACGGCGTGGCCGAGATCATTGAGTCGTTCATCCTCCGCGGGTGAAGGGTGAATTTCCGTTTTCGCCGTAAATCTGTACGTCCCTCACGATCCGGTGCTTTGAGGATCTGCTTTCGTGTCAAACTTACCCTGTAGGCGGATGTACGCGTAATGATAAAGTGGATAGGGGTCTTGTAAATTCCATGAGAGGATCAGAATAAAGAAATCCGTTTAAAATAAGAGTCAAGCAAAGAGTTTACCCCCTATATGGGGGTTGACCCCTTTAATACCAGCCTATGCATAAAAAGCCCGCCAGTACCGGTGTGTCAGTGTCAGTTCCCCCATTCCCATTACCAAGCTGTCCAGAGAAATTCCATCCCCAGGCCCACACTTTCCCGTCATCCTTTACGGCAACAGTATGGTGTAAACCGGCTGCTACTGCATCCACCCCCGTAAGGGTGCCTTCCCCTCCATAACCAACTACCTGCACCGGCGTGTCACTGTCTGTCCCCGGTACACCGGTGTCATCACCAAGCTGTCCTTCCCCGTTATATCCCCATGCCCATACCGTCCCGTCACCCATCACTGCGATGGTGTGCCCTCTGCCAGCTGCTGCTACCACTCCCGTAAGGGTGCCTGTCCCTCCTTCACCCACCACCTGCACCGGCGTGGCACTGTCGGTCCCTTCATTCCCGTTACCAAGCTGCCCATAGTTGTTCCTTCCCCATGACCACACAGATCCGTTATTCTTCACTGCTAGGGTATGGTCTTCACCGGCTGCTACTTTACCCACCCCCTCGAGCGTGCCACTACCTCCATACCCCTTTACCTGCACCGGCATGTCACTGTCAGTCCACTTATTCCCGTCACCAAGCTGCCCATAAAAGTTATCCCCCCATGCCCACACAGTCCCGTCTTCCTTCAATACGACGGTGTGAGAAATACCGGATGCCATTGCAGACACCCCGGTAAGAAAGCCTGTCCCATCACCTGGATCTACCACCTGCACCGGTGTGTCGCTGTCAGTATCTTTATTCCCATCACCGAGCTGACCTTGGTCATTCTTACCCCATGCCCACACCGTCCCGTCTTCCTTCAAAGCTACAGTGTGCCATTTACCGGCTGCTACTGCAGCCACCCCGGTAAGAAAGCCTGTCACATCCCCCGCATCAACTACCTGCACCGGCGTGTCACTGTCAGTCTCCAGCCCATGTGTACCAACTCCAAGCTGTCCATCAAAATTATAACCCCATGCCCATACCGTTCCGACGGTCTTCACTGCGACTGTGTGACTATAACCGGCTGCTACTGCCGCTACCCCCGCGAGTATGCCTGTCCCTCCTTCATCCACCACCTGCACCGGCGTGTCACTGTCAATACCCGGTACACCGGTATTATCACCAAGCTGCCCATTGCCATTACTTCCCCATGTCCACACCGTCCCGTCATCCTTCAATGCCACGGTGTGTTGTCTACCAGCTGCTGCTTCGACCACTCCGGTGAGTGGATCACCTCCCAGCACTATTGTTACCTGCACCGGCGCATCACTGTCGGTCCCTTCGTTCCCGTCACCTAGCTGACCATGTTCGTTGTTTCCCCATGCCCACACCGTCCCGTCATCCTTCAATGCGACGGTGTAAGAACTACCGGCCGCCACTGCAACAACACCGGTGAGTGTGCCTTCTCCCCCTTCCCCCTTTACCCGCACCGGCGTATCACTGTCGATTCCAGGTACACCGGTATTATCACCAAGCTGCCCATGGTCATTCTTTCCCCATGCCCACACGGTTCCATCCGCCTTCAGTGCAACAGTATGACTTCCACCGGCTGCTAATGCCACAACCCCGGTGAGTGTGCCTTCTCCCCCTTCTCCCACCACCTGTACCGGCGTGTCACTGTCTATTCCAGGTACATCGGTATCATCTCCAAGCTGCCCATAAAAGTTGTCGCCCCATGCCCACACGGTTCCATCCGCCTTCAGTGCAACAGTATGATTTCCACCGGCCGCTACTGCCACCACTCCGGTGAGCGTGCCTATCCCTTCTTCCCCCTTCACCTGCACCGGCGTGTCACGGTCAGTCTCCGACCCATGCGTACCAACTCCAAGCTGACCTTGGTCATTCCTTCCCCATGCCCATACCGTCCCATCTGCCTTCAGTGCAACAGTATGACTTCCACCGGCCGTTACCGCCACCACTCCGGTGAGCGTGCCTATCCCTTCTTCCCCCTTCACCTGCACCGGCG
>CAYWUT010000032.1:0-11898 GCA_964460545.1 uncultured Spirochaetota bacterium | reverse complement strand
TGTCACGGTCAGTCTCCGACCCATGCGTACCAACTCCAAGCTGCCCATAGTAGTTAAAACCCCATGTCCACACGGTTCCGGATTCCTTCAAGGCTGCTGCGTGGTATGAACCGGCTGCTACCGCCACCACACCGGTGAGTGTGGTGCCTGTCCCCCCTTCTCCCACCACCTGCACCGGCGTGTCACTGTCATTTCCCGGTATACCGGTGTCATCACCAAGCTGCCCATGGTTGTTCCATCCCCATGCCCACACCGTTCCGGATTCCTTCAGGGCTACTGCGTGGTATGAACCGGCTGCTACCGCCACCACGCCGGTGAGCGGATCACCTTCAAGCACCATTACTACCTGCACCGGCGTGTCGCTGTCCATTCCCGGTACATCGGTATCATTACCAAGCTGCCCATGGTTGTTCCATCCCCATGCCCACACCGTCCCGTCATCCTTCAATGCCACGGTGTGATAACCACCAGCTGTTATCACATTGCCGGGAGGAATCACTCGTACTACATCAGATTCCTTCGACTCCATTCCTCCTCTAATCGCTGTTACTGCAAACCTGTAATCAGTGAAATTCGTCAGTTCCGTAACTTCAGACTCCGTACCCAAAATGTCCGTAACCATCCCTGTGTAATTTTGCACGCCCGGCTCTGTACCATCATCGGTGTAGTATATGTTGTATGCGTCCGATCCGGCTTCTTCATCCCAGATAAGCCTGACCTTTTTATTACCGGGGAAATATCTCACACTTCCAACAGCATGCCCTTCAGGCGTACCGCTCGCCGTTACTCCGCCTGAATAATTCGGGGCGTAATCGTATGCAAACGCCGAATAGAAATAGGTGGTTCCGTTTGCAAGTCCCGTATCTATGTGATCCTCCTCATTTCCTTCATACACCAGCTCTCCGTCCCCCGCATTGGCGGGTGGACCATTCTCTTTCCGCATCACACGAACGCCCGCGAAATCCAGCTCGAGAGGATTCGTCCATGTGAGCCTAATCCGTCCATCCCACGAAAGAGCTTCAAAAAATGTTACATCAGACGGCGGGTCCGTCTCATAGACCAACACGGTTTCAGTCAACTCCGTCACCACATCACCATAGCTCAGCTTTATTCCCGTGACCTGGTTCTGTACCGTCGCATTACTGAACGCGATACTTTGCTGCACTGTGCCATTCACCAGATTCGCAGTCGAAGGGTTCACCTCCACATTCGTGTTCATCAGCACTATGTTTACAGTCCCGCTCCAGCCGAGCACATTCCCGCTCGCATCAAGCGCGTTGATCGTCACGTCCAGCGGCTCGTTCGATGCACAGGTATAGTCAAACCCCGCCGGCCATGCAAGACTGAATCCCGAAGGCTGCACCGCAATACCCGTATACACCAGCAGCGTCACCCCCATGTCGGTCACCACACCCTCGGCGCTCAGCTTTATCCCCGTCTCCTCATTCTCAGCAGATGCATTGTCAAACGATATACTCCTCTCAACTATCCCGCTTGCAAGATTGACCGATGCGGGAGTCACACCAATATTCGCATTGGTAAGCTCTATATCAACAGACCCGCTCCAGCTCGTGAATACCTCTCCATTCTGATCGAGCGCCTTGATGGTGACCGTAACCGGCTCGTTGGAAAGGCAGGCAAAGCAGAAGCCCTCCGGCCAGGTCAGGCTGAAGGAGGTCAGTACCCTGTCCGCTTCCCCTATATCCACTCCCCCTCCGCAGCCCGGGAGGCAGTAAAATATGAGTGTTACGATAAGGGCAATGGAAATACACGCTACTGTAGTACCGAAAGTTCTTACTTTATTCCTGTTATTCATGGCGGTTCTCCTTTAACGCTCGATTACAGTGCATGCGTCGGCAAAGGAGCTTTTACTCAGTGTGAGTAAACTTCAAAGAGCTTGTCCAACAAGGCGGGCAAAAAATAGAAGTGGCTTTACTGGAGTAAATTACTCATAGAACTACATTCACATGCTTTTAGATAAATATATCATTAATTATATAGCATGCTATGAGGATTACAATCATAATTAATCGAAAGATATATTAAAATACTCGTTTGCCGTATATATACAGGGGGGGTAAAGAACAGGAATTGGGTTACGCGCCTTCGCGCATGAAGGCCCGGTACAGATTCTCGAGCAGGTCGACCTTGCGCCTGGAGCAGGGAACCAGGGGGCTGTCAGGGTAGGTCCGCGCGAACGTTTCAAAATCATGCAGCGCATCCTTCAGCATCGAGTTCGCCTTCCCCATATCGATCGAGGTCTCGGAAAAATGGTAGTAGATGAAGCGGTCCGCCGAGCGCACGCCGTCCTCGAACACCTGCACGGCCGAGGCGCGCCGCTCCGTGAAAAGGTCGCACTCCTCGTCCATATCGCGATGTAATGAGAGGAGAAACCGGTGGAGGAGCGGTCCCCTGTGCCGGTAGAGGTCGGAGCCCGCCTCCCTGCCGAAACGTCCGCATCTCTCGGCGACGACCCCGAGCTTCCCCTTGAGGGTTTCGAGCTCAATCAGTTTCGCGGGGTTTCTCCTGGAACCGGGGTTATGCATCCCCTCCTCGTAATACCCTTTTATAATCCGGTAGGTGTGCCTGAGCAGAAGGGTGAAGGTCTTCCTGTCCTCCTTCTCGTGGCCGTATTCCCTGACTATGTGCTCCCACAACCCCCCGATCTCGTCCTCACCGGCCTCCCGTCCGGTGCGTTCACGGGTCTCCTGCTGTCCGAAGGTGGTGTGCCGTGTGCTAGAGACGTGACGCCCGCCGTTCGCAGGCCTTCCGGTTGAGGCGGGCCGTACGCGTTCCGACCGTACATGGGGCCCGCTCCGGGAACTGAACGGATCAGTGGTAAAACCGGGCTTCCTTCCGCCCTTTATATGTTCCCTGATCGCCCCATACGCCTCGTTTATCCGCATCATTATGTTGTGGGAGTCGGCCCCGGGGTTGGAATCGGGGTGAAACCGCTTGGCAAGCGAACGGTAGACCTTCGTTATCTCCTCATCGGAGCATTCGGTCGAAAGCCCGAGAAACCGGTAGGCCTGCATTACCTCCACGGGTCACTCCTTTGAAAAGGGAAGAAGACTCATCTTGTCACATATCCGTACAGGTCGCCGTAGCAGTGAAAGAGCTCTCCGGCCAGCACCGGTCCCCTGTACCCGGGCTTCTTCCTGCGCAGGAAATCGTTCAGCACCTCTCCGTTCTCCGCTTTATGCGTACGGGGATGAATGAGGTTCATCCTGAGTTTCGCCACCCCCCTGGAGCCGTAGTGAAGCAGGACCACCGTTCCGTTTTCCAGTACCTCGTATACCATCCCGACATGCGTTACGCGGTCCCCTCCTCCGTATACGGTATTCCTGAAAAAAACGATGTCCGCCCGCCTGGGAACTCCCCTGTAGTATATGCGGCGGCGCGCACTGAGGTTCCGGTAGAGCGATTCGCTTTCGCTCCCCCTGTATTCCGTGAGCTCTACCCTATAGCCGAGCGAACGGTAGAGGCCGATCACGTAACCGGAACAGTCGTTTCGAAAATGCCCACCGCCATCCAGGTCTGTTCTGCCCAGGTAAGCCTCGCCCTCTGCAACGATCTCCCCGCGCATCCGCCCGTCCTCCCGTATTTCCTCGCGTACGGGCGGCGCGGCGCAGGAAAAAACAAACAGCAGGAGGAGAAAAAACGCAATGGTGAGAAAACGCATGGTTAAATATAGCCCGCAATGGACATGGAAAAAAGAACAAAAGCAAATCCGGTTCAGTCCGTCCGGTTCATTCGACCACCGACACCTCGTACCCGATCCCGGTAAGTATTTCAGCCGACCTGAGGGCGTCCTCCTTCTCCGAAAATCCCAGCCTGAGCACACCGCCCTCGCCCTCGCGCACCGTGACGATCTCGATGTCCTTGATATTGATGTCGTTGTAAAAGATGATATTCGTTATCCTGGCGAGCTCTCCGGGGCGGTCCCGCACCGAGACCCTTATATCCACGAGCGGGGTGAGGAACCCCTTCCCGTAACGCGGTATGGTCTGCCGCTCCTTGTGCGCCGTATGGAACGACTCCCGGAGAAAGTCCTCGTCGTCTATGCCGCGCGTGAGCCGCTGAAGGGAGGAGCTGAAATCATCGAGCGCCTCGACAATAGGGGACCGGTTGGTTTCGATGATGTCTTTCCACAGGTCGAAGCTCGAGGACGCTATGCGCGTCATGTCCCTGAATCCGCCCGCTGCGAGGTTTCTGAAGACATCGCTGTCCTTCCCGGCCACATGGTTGGTCAGGAGTACCGCCAGGAGCTGGGGAAGATGGCTGACGCTCGCCGCGATCCTGTCGTGCAGCTCCGGATCGAGTATCATGATGTTCGCGCCCATAGACGCGAGAAGAGACGAGAGCGTTCTCGTCACCTTCCTCGGTGTTCCCGGCAGTGGCGTGAGCACATAGGCAGCGTCGTAAAAGAGGTAGGGGTCCGCGTTCTCGACGCCCCGCTTTTCCTTCCCTGCCATGGGATGGCCCCCGATGAAATAAACGCCGTTTCGTTTATGCTCGCGTGCAATCCTGCAGATGTTCGTCTTCGTGCTCCCCACATCGGTGATAACCGTGTTCTTCCCGGCTGTCTCCAACAACGGGGGGATCCTCTTCCCTATATCGCTCAGGGGCGTGCATATGAAGACAAAGTCGCTTCCGTCGATCGCATCCTCCATTTTTTTCCACTCGTAACCCGCGTCGATGATCCCCAGGCTCTCGGCCTTCTGAATCGTCCGGGGGCTGGATACGCCGCGGACCGTAACGCCCCTTTTCCTGAGCGCCCCGCACAGCGACCCCCCGATCATTCCCACTCCGATAACGGTTGCCTTCCGGTCTTTCACCTGTTTCCCCCTTCCCTGTTTCGCATCGAGCTCACGGCAGGTTCCTCCCGACCGCGCGCGCGATGATCCTCAGCTCCTTCATCATCTCGTCGAACTGCTCGAAAAAGAGGGACTGCGCGCCGTCCGACTTCGCCTGGTCGGGATTTTCATGTACTTCCACGATGATGCCGTCCGCGCCGGCGGCGATGCTCGCCCGTGCCATGGGAATGACCTTGTCGCGCCTTCCCGTTCCGTGCGACGGATCGGTAAAAATGGGGAGGTGGCTGTGCTTCTTCACAACGGGCACGGCGCTTATATCGAGCGTGTTCCGCGTGTAGTTCTCGAACGTCCGTATGCCCCGTTCGCAGAGTATGACGTCTTCATTGCCTCCCGAAAGGACATACTCGCTCGCCATGAGCCACTCCTCGATCGTCGCGGACATTCCTCTTTTTAAAAGCACCGGCTTTCGAACCTTGCCGAGCTCGCGAATGAGCTGAAAATTCTGCATGTTTCTCGCGCCCACCTGCAGTACATCCGTATACTGCTCGACAACGGGAATGTGGCTCACGTCGATGACCTCCGTAACGACCAGGAGCCCGTTCTCGTCCGCGGCCTCGCGAAGGTACTTCAGCCCCTCCTCCCCCAGGCCCTGGAACGAGTAGGGAGAGGTCCTGGGCTTGAACGCGCCTCCGCGCAGTATCGAACCGCCGCACCGCTTCACCTCCTTCGCGATGCACATGACGGACTCCCTGCTCTCCACGGCGCATGGGCCTGCCATGACCACCACGTCCCGACCCCCGATCTCGACGTTCCCGATTCTGATAACGGTGTTCTCCTGTTTGAAGGACCGCGAGGCGAGCTTGTAGGGCTCCGATATCCGGACCACCTCGTGCACGCCGTCGAGTATCTCGAGCTGCCGTACATCGATACCCGTCTTGTCTCCCACCGCGCCCAGTATGGTGCGCGTGACGCCGTCGGAGCGGTGCACGTCGAAACCGAGGTCTTTCAGATGGGAGATGACATTACCGATCAGCTTTTCATCTACCCTTGGTTCCATCACAACGACCATTTTGAATATCCTCCCTCATACATAAAAAAAAGACTGCAGTTTCCTGCAGCCTTATCGCGCATATCGCCTGCAGGTCATCGGATAAAACGGTTATAATAGTAATAGTAGTATCCGTCTTCCCTGCAGTACTGCATCTTTGACTCCGTCTTTTTCAATCTTGTACGCCTATTATCGCACCTGCGTGCCCGTTTGTCAATCTGAATCGTCACTCCTGTAGCGGTAGGTAATGTCCTTGAGCGCGGAGTTCATGAAAAAGGACATGCCCGCGAATCCCGGCACCACGGAAACGGTGAGGCAGGACGAGATGCCCATAAGCAGGAGGAAGAGGAGCGCGTCGAGGGTAAAGTTAAAATTATCGAACGATACAAAGAGGGACTTCTTCATGACGCGCCATACCGGCTCGTCACTGTTCAGAATGAGGAGGGGGAAAACCCAGAAGAATATGAAGACAAATAAAATAAACATCCAGACGTTGAGCGCGGCCACGAACACGGAAAAATCCGAGCTTATGACGAAGATATAGAAATAGATGTTTATCGCGATGGCCCCGATCACGAGAAGAAAAAAACTCGATACCGCGAGCGACTGAAGGAAATACCGCTCGATCGCCTTGAGGAAGTAGGAGAAGTTCTTCGTTTCGTGGAAAACGATACGCTGCGTGTAATCACTCACCCCGCCCAGGGACCCGGCCAGGAGAATGAAGCTCGATCCGAAAAGGATGGAATAGAGGAGGATGTTCCCGCCCTTCCTGCCCGTACCCCTTACAAAGAGAATCTCTACGGTCCCCTCCTCCATGCTCTGGACACGCAGGGTGACGAGCGGCCGGCCCACCCCGTCCCGCACGGTCATCGTCTCCCTGAAAAGGGGAACGGTACTGAACCCGAGCGCCGTGCTCTCGATTATACCTTCGTTTTCAATACCGCCCGCTCGCAGTATCTCTCTCCGCACGCCGCTGAAATCCTCTTTCCTGAATACGTACACCCGGTCGTTCAGCCCGCTCTCGTCGCCTCCCTCTGAAACGAGCACGACCGCGAGCTTCCCGTACTTCGGATTCACCTCCTGGATCGACAGGGTGAAGGAATTGATATAGCCGATGAGATAGGGGATGAGTTGTATGAGCGTATACACGAACACGACGAGGGGTATGATGAGCACGAGGTTGACCCCGATGAGCCTTTTGCGGTTGCTCGAGGCCACGTAGATGAATTTCAGGAAGGTACCCCTGGTCATTATTCCATCCCATTGCGGATGACAAGGTAAATCCATTTATACGAAAACAAAGGCGGCGGTTGCCGGCAAGTGTTTTATGAACGAGCCGCGTGATATTTTTTATACCGCCGCAATGGACACGTACTTAATATATTACCTTTACGCCGTTCGTGACGGATGAATTAAAATGAGTTATCTGAAATGATCTGGTACAATGATACGGCACGGGAGGGAATGGAATGGAAACGCGGAGCATACGGATCGAGGTCGAGGATTTCGGTTCCGTCGAAATTCCGGCGGGGACGAGCCTTCTGGAGCTGAAGGAAAAGCTGGAGGTTTCGGATACCCCGCTTTGTCCCGTGGTGGGCGGGCTGTGCAACAGCCGGATCATGGGCCTCGAGTACCGCTTGAGGCGCGACGCCCGCGTCCGTTTCCTGAGCACCGACCATTTCATGGGGGCGGATATCTACAGGCGGAGCCTCTCCCTGCTTCTGCTCGCAGCGTTCATCGACGTTATCGGCCAGGACGCCCGTCTCAAGATAGAGCACGCGCTCGGGCGCGGGTACTACTACGGGTACTCGAACCGGAAACCCCTGGATGACGGGGCCGTGGCGGAAATCGAGGCGAAGATGCGGGCCCTCGTGGAGGAGGACCTCCCCTTCGAAAAGATGGAGATCGAGGAAGAGGACGCACTGGATCTTTTCGAGGAGAGCGGGGCGTGGGACCGGTACAACCTCCTGAGATACACGGGCGGGCCGAAAACCGTGCTCTACAGGCTCTGCTGCTGCCTGAACCTCGCACAGGGACCGCTCGTGCCCTCAACCGGCTACCTGAAACTCTTCTCGCTCGTGCGCTACCCGCCCGGCCTGGTTCTTCTCTTTCCGTCGGTGGACAAACCCGGGGAGATGCCCGTTTTCAGGAAACAGCGGAAGCTCTTTCAGATATACTCGGAGCAGCGGGAATGGTTCGACCTGCTCGACGTCGACTCCGCGGGCAAGCTCAACCGTGCCGTGGTCAGGGGAAAGATCAAGAACCTCATCTGGCTCTCCGAGGGCCTGCACGAGAAGAAGATCGCATCCATCGCGGACAGCATCGCCAGGGGCCGGTCGAAAAGCCGCGTCGTGTTCCTCGCGGGCCCCTCCTCGTCGGGGAAGACTACCTTCGCCAAGCGGCTCACCATACAGCTCCTTGCGAACGGCATATCCCCCGAGGTCGTGTCCCTCGACAACTACTACCTCCCGCGTGAGGATATGCCCAAAAACGAAAAGGGCGAAACCGATTTCGACAGCCTCCACGCCCTGGACCTCGGTCTCATTGCCGAGCACCTGAACGACCTCATCGAGGGTAAGCGCATAGAGATACCCCGGTATAACTTCAAGAACGGGATGCGGGAGCAAAGCGAGCGCTCACTGCGTCTCGGCAAGGACCAGGTCGTAGTGGTGGAGGGGATACACGGCATGAACAGGGCGCTCACCGGGCTCGTGGAAAAGGAAAAGCCTCTTAAGATATACATCAGCGCGCTCACCCAGCTCAACCTGGACGACATCAACCGTATCCCCACCACGACCGTGCGGTTGCTGCGGAGGATCGTGCGGGATTTCTATTTCAGATCGTTCAGCGCGCGCCAGACCCTGGTCAAGTGGCCCCTGGTCAGGGCCGGGGAGGAGAAGAACATCTTCCCCTACCAGGAGGAGGCGGACGCCATGTTCAACTCCTCGCTCGTGTACGAGATGTCCGTGCTCAAGGGCTACGTGGAGCCCATACTCCTGGACATCGACGAGGACGACCCCGTTTACACGAACGCGCGCCTGCTTTTACACTTCACTTCGAACTTCCTGCACATCTCGGCCGAATGGGTGCCCTATACGTCGATACTGCGGGAGTTCATAGGCGGCAGCGGCTTTCATTATTAGGGCCCTGGGGACTGTTACTCCGCTGACTGTCCCCAGGATTTCTGTTTGTGGCCCCGCTGATTGTCACCGGGACAGTAAGAACAATGCGCAGGAGAACCGATTGCTTATCGAACTCGAACCGGAAGATTTCGGTGAGATCGAAATATTCGCGCGCGAGGTACTGGGGTGCGGGTGCCCGGACGATGTGTTCCTGGACATCAGCGTTGAGAAGGACCCCGCTTCTTTCGCGGGCCCGCCCGTGGAGTTTTTAATGAAGATCGGCGGTCGGCTCATGATCGGCGTGACGCCCGAATCGCGTTCGGATGAAGCCGCGAACCAGCTGCAGCGGCTTCTGGAAACCGGAAGGAACCTGCGCGACCGGGAGGGCTTCAACCGCTTCCGCCTTGTTTTCATCTCGGACGATCAAGCGAACATGCAGAAATCAATCGAGAAAAAGTTAAACGGATTTTCCGGCCTCGACGACCGCGTACACGCCCACGCGGTACGCCCCGGCTCCCTCCCCCACTGCTGTAAATAGTTCTGGTGACTGTCACCTTGACATTTGCTTGAGAACAAGATGTCATGGCAGGTTTGACCGTTTATTCATAATCGTGTATACTCAGACCCGTGGATAGAGCATACTCAATTCTTTCAGATAAAGGAGCATCGATATGGCAAGCGACTGGAAGACCATTGCCGAGAAAGCGGCGGAACAGGCGTATAACTATTCGTATCAGGGGGGACATTGTTCCCAGAGCACCATCAGGGGGCTGATGGACGCGTACGACCAGGTCGACAACGACCTGTTCCGCGCCATGTGCGCGTTCGCGGGCGGATGCGGGTGTGAGGCGGACGCGGGATGCGGCGCCTATACGGCCGGGTCGTACTTCATGGGCATGCACTACGGGCTGAACCTCGAGGACATCGGTACGGACAATCCCCCACTCAAGAACCGGGGCGACGACATCATGGACCTGGTCAAGCAGCTGCACGACCGGTTCACCGAGACCTACGGGAGCGTGATCTGCCAGGGCATACACAGACGGCTCTTCGGCAGGCCCTATTACCTCTACGATGACGGGGAGCATCAGAAACTCAAGGATCTGATCCAGGCGAACAAGGACAAAGAAGATTTCACCTGGTGCGCGCACGTGTGCAGGGACGCTGCCCGGTGGACCGTCGAGATCCTCGAAACATTCAAGGCCGAAAACCCCTGATCTAAATGGTGACAGTTCCTTTTGTGACAGTTCCTTTGGGGACACTTACGTGTTGACACCCCGGTTACAGGCACCCGGGTGCCTGTAACCGGGGGTTTCATCATCGTGCCAGCCACCCGCCGTCCACGGCCAGCGTGTAACCGGTCACATACGCGGATGCTTCGGAAGCCAAGAATACCACGGCGCCCTTTAAATCTTCGGGCATTCCCCACGTGCCCATGGGTATCCTGTCCAACAGTGCCGCGCTTCTCACGGGATCCTTTCTCAGGGGCTCGGTATTGTCGGTTGCCATGTATCCCGGCGCTATGGCATTGACATTGATCCTGTACTGCGCCCATTCATTCGCCAGCAGTTTCGTGAGGCCCATAACAGCGCTCTTGCTCGCTGTATACGAGGGAACAAGTATTCCGCCCTGAAATGAGAGCATGGACGCGATATTAACGATCTTCCCCCCTTCACCCTGCTGAGCCACCCTCTTTGCAAAAGCCTGGCAGAGAACGAAGAGCGACTTCAAGTTCAAATTCATCACGTCATCCCAGTCTTTTTCGGTAAAATCGATCGACGCTCCCCGGCGTATCGTCCCTGCATTGTTTACCAGGATATCTACCTTGCCGAACTTCTGCACCGCTTTCTCAACGATGCCCTTTATCGGTTCCTGACGTCTCAGGTCCGCGGATATTCCTATAAACTTCCTGCCCAGTTTTTCGACTTCCTTTTGAGTGCCGCCTTCGGGATCGGTTTGATTGTACACCCCCACTATATCCGCGCCGGCTTCAGCGAGGCCTTCGGCAAGGCCTCTTCCCAAACCCCTCGCGCACCCGGTGACTATGGCTACCTTTCCATCCAGTCTGAATTTATCCAGTATCATGGTTTTCTCCTGAGTAGAGGCTCGTCATTTGATTACTTCAAGATATCCATGGGAACGGAATCCATGTCGGTGAAGGTCTGGTTTTCCCCGACCATTCCCCAGATGAAACTGTAATTGTTGGTACCGACCCCCGAATGAATCGACCAGTAGGGAGAAATAACGGCCTCCTCGTTTCTTACGACGATATGCCTTGTCTCTTCGGGCTGCCCGATCAGGTGAAAAACAACGGCGTCTTCGGCTATATTGAAATATAAATACACTTCCATACGTCTCACGTGCGTATGGCAGGGCATCGTGTTCCATATATTATTCGGCTCGAGCTCGGTGAGGCCCATGACAAGTTGACAGCTCCGTACTCCTTCCGGATGTATATACTTGTAAATCGTTCTCTTGTTTGATTCTTCCTGCGAACCGAGATGGATCGGTTCGGCCTGTTTAATCCCGATCTTTGTCGTCGGATAATTTTTATGAGCCGGTGCACAGTTCATGTAAAACTTTGCCGGATGCGCCTTGTCTTCACTTGAAAAAACCACCTCTTTCGTACCTGCCCCGGCATAAAGACAATCCTTTGTGTCAAGTGTAAATTCCTTACCATCAACGAGTATTTTCCCCTTTCCGCCTATATTGATTATTCCCGCTTCTCTTCTTTCGAGAAAATAATCCGTCCCGATATTTGTATCGGTTGCGAGGGGAACAGGCTCCTGCAGGGGAACGATACCGCCTGCGATAATCCGATCAAAATGCATATAAATCATTTTGATCTCGCCAGGCTTGAAAAGCGATTGAATCAGAAATGCTTTTCTAAGCTTTTCGGTATCGTACTTCC
>CAYWUT010000031.1:19491-31290 GCA_964460545.1 uncultured Spirochaetota bacterium | reverse complement strand
CTATCGGGGAATGAAATGCGCACACCTCATCCTGAAAAATCATCATATCTTGACTTTCAGAATAGAGAACAGATCAAGAAATTTTAAATGCTTAAATCGGGATCACGCGCTGAATAATATCCAAGAAAAACTCGCGTGACCACAACTCCAAAGCACGACGGTCACGAACAAAAGGTACAACTTCTTTGCGGGCTCTATCAATATCCAATTTTTCGACTGCATCTCGCAACAGACCCTTCAGCATGTTAATAGAGATGGGGCCTTTTTCATAATAATCACCTGATTGCCGCATACGTGATTCAAGATGAGACAATCTTAATTCAGGATGCTTTCCGGCATACCATATTAAATCGTACCAATCCCGACCTTTGACACGGGCCTTCCACTGTCTGAAAAGAAGAGCATGTATCTTGCCTGCGAACAAATCAGGCAGGCTGTAGATACGTACAGAAAACGGAATCGGCTGGAGGATAAAATGCGGTTCGGTTTTGAATCCCGAAGGTGGATCGGTATCGACCTCCAGCTTAATTTTCAAGTTTTTCGAAGGGTGAATATCTCGGAATAATTCTTCCGTTGCTTCTATAGTAATCATTTGCTTATAGGTATTTGTCTTCAAGAAGGCCGATTCGATTGGACTTCGGGACGACCTGCTTCGCTGATCGAAATCAACGCAAAATCCGAAACTGCTGATTTCTCGTTGCAGGGATTCAGCGTAAGTTCCGAGCGAGAAAGAATCGTCAGGCTTCAGAAGTGAGAAGTCGAGGTCTTCCGAGTAGCGGTCGAGGCCGTAAACCACTCGTAGAGCGGTACCGCCATAGAAGGCCGCATGTTCGAAAAACTTGCTTCGCCAAAACCCGAGAAGTGCTATCTCCTGCAGTATCTCACGAAGCGCGTTTATATAATCATCGCGGGTTTTCAGATCATATCGATCCATCATCGACCGGATGGCATCATGCATCGGGAGAGTTCCTCTGTCGAATTATAAACTGCAGCAAGTTATTAACCTTTTCCGACTTATACCTGCTGATGAGTGATTGTAGACGGGACATATCAAGATTCGAGAGGGCTTCGAGATCTATACGAAGATCTTCCGCCAGGTACGTATAATAATCGGAAAAAGTGGCCCCGTGAAATCTCTTGTCGGTCCACACTTTGTCGATTAAGGCTTTTTCAGGGGACGCGATGAGAAAAGATATCTTGCCGGCTTGTTCAAGAAGGGCACCTGTAGAATACCGGTTGTTGGTAACCATCCGATAGGAAAACACGCCGAAAGGAGTCTGAAATTCCTTCGATCTCTTCACAGTGAGTGACGTAACCGAATCGACTCTCTCCGGGATGAGCCCGTGGTAACTCAATGCATAATCGAGACTAACGTATGACGGGCCATATATTAAATTCGCGAGGTATTCCCGGCTTACAGGTTCCTTGCGGAAATCCCGGCCGAAGGTATATAACCCCTTTTTTATACGAACAATCGCACCACTTTCGAGTAGCTTCGTAAATTTATCCCGAGGCTTTCGATAAGAATGTAACGCTTCGGTAAGTGTATGATAATCGAAAACGTCCTGCTCAACGGTGCGTCGTATTCTGATAATATCGTCTAACATACGTTCCCTTATTTACTAGCATGTATGTCCACATTTCATGGACATAGTATGCAGTAATACAGGGGTAGATGTCAATAACTTTTATACGAATAAAGAACTACACGAATTAACCTTGCTTTCCGACTTGCAGCATGCATCCCCACTGAGTTGTCCACTGAAAACACGGAATGGCGGCGGAAATGCGCTACTCCAGCCGGGCCGCGTATATGCTGTAATTATTGTCGTCCTCCGGGTCCTCCTGCGCCCACACGGCCATGGCCTGTCCCGAATCGTTCACGGTCAAAACGGCATGCTGCGCGTTCCCGGGTGCCTGTTCCAGCATCTTGGGCAGGGACCAGGTGTCCGTGGAAACGTCGTACCGGGCAACGTAGATATCGTCGGCATCGGCTCCGTTGTTCTGCTCCCATAGAACGTATCCGTTGCCGCTCTGGTCCACCCCCGCGGTGGGGGACTTCGCGGTGTAATCGAGCCCGTCGATCTGCAGCGGGTCCGACCAGGCGTCCGAGACCGCGTCGTACCTGCTTACGAACACGCTGTCCGCGGTGGAGTCGTTCTCAAGCCACGTTGCAAGTGCGCACCCGCTCGGGTCCATGACCACAACGGCTGAGAGCGGGGTCGAGGTTCCGGAATCGATACGCCGGGGGGCTGACCAGGTATCTTCGCCCGCATCGTAGCGTATCTCGTAGATGCCCGTTCCCTCGCCTATATTTCCCAGAAAGTACAGCATCCCGTTGCCCACCGCGTCCATTCTGAGGCCGTACCAGCTGTAACCGGATATCGCCGAACCATACGCCACGGACTCGTCCGCGGCCCAGCCCTCATCTTCATCGTACCGGTTGTAATTGAGATGGTTGGAGCCGCCCAGGGTATCCCACCAGACCGCGAGCGCCCTGTCGCCTTCGTCGATCCCGACCCTGGGATAGATATCCTGCATGGCGCCGAGCTCGAGGAGCGTGTCGCCCTCCCAGCCCCCGTCCGGGAGCACCCGCCGTTCGGCGTACATGTTGTTACTCACCGATTTGACGATGAAGATCAACCCGTTGTCGTTCAAGGCGAAGTCGAAACCGTCGAACGTACCCCCGAGGTCGGTAAAGCCGTCCCACGTGTCGCTCACCGGATCATAACAGGCTGCATAGAGCCTGGGGTAATTATCCGTGAAAAGGGCAACCGCATGTCCGTCGGAGTTCATGCGGATGTAGGTGGCCCCTACGGTATTACCCGTTGAGTTCACTTTCATATCCTCCGTGCCCCAGCCCGTATCGACGTCGTACCGGTTCATCCACCCGTCATTGTAGGACCCGTCCCACTGCCGCCAGCTCGCCCATGCGTTTCCGGCGTCGTCCATGGCGAGTGTCGGGCTGCCGGCGTCCCATCCGGTCAGGCTCTCGATCTTGACCGGCGTACTCCACGACCTCGCCTGCGTGCTGAAGGTCCACGCGAAATCGGCCTCCATGGGATTCCCCGAAAGGTCGGTGACCCCTTCCGCGATCGTGGCCGTGTAAACCGTCTCCAGGCACAGAGTGGACGACGGCGTGAAGGTCGCGGTGTTCCCGCTATAGGTCACGTCTCCCACGATCGGGGTCCCGTCCCCGTCCTCCAGCAGGAACGTCGTTTGGTTCACAGTGGAGGGAGTCAGGGGTTCGTCGAACACGGCCGTGATGGGGGTGGAAAGCGCCACGCCCGAGGTGCCGTCAGCCGGAACGGTCGATACGACCTCCGGACCCTCATCGTCTGCCAGAGCGTCCCCGGTCTCGAACGACCACGAGTACCCGGCCACGAGCGCCTGCCCCCCGGTGTCCTTCACCCCGGTCGTGATTGTTGCCGTGTACGTGGTATAAGCCGCCAGTACCGCTGACGGGGTGAAAACCGCGATCGTATCAGTATAACTAATCACACCCCCGATGTCCGCGGCGCCGTCGTTCACGAGGAAAGTCTCGTCCGTGATCGTAATGGGGTCCATGTTCCGGTTGAATACCGCGTTGACCGTGCTTCCCACCGCGACATCCGTGTCGCCCGGAGCGGGGCTCGTTGCCACCACCGCCGGCAGCGCGGGATTGTACTCGTTGCACACGTACTCGGTCTCGTCGATTTCCTCCTCGTCGAGCTCGCCGTTCCCGTTTTCGTCTATACCGGTATCGACCCGCATCCCGCCGTAGGGGCATATGTCTCCCGAGCCTATTTCGGTCGTCGCCATCATGGATTGGAGCTCTTCCGGTGTTGTCTGCGCATCGTCCCCGCACGATGACAGGAACAAGCCTGCCGCGAGGAACGGAATAAGAAGATAGCGTTGAATATTATTTCTATTATTATTCATGGCAAATATCCTCCTTTTGATTCATATAATACGGTATATCATACTGATTTGATATCTGCAAAATATTTACCCTGGAGTGGTGAATACTTTCTCCTATATCCCGACTGTGTCGCGTTCCCAACTTTTCCTTGATTAAGGCTTCATCGGTTGTTCCTCTCCGCGTTTCGGGTTTTTCTTTTCACACGGTTACCATAGACATTATTGTATAGTGGTCCTTTTTATTATCCGCAGGTATCGGTAACCTGCCGGATATCCTAAATAACCGGGGAGATAAGCCATGCCGCTCGTGTCCATGAAAAGCATGCTGAAGAATGCCGCTGACGGAAGGTACGCGGTCGGCTATTTCGAGTCCTGGAACCTTGAATCCCTGCTCGCGGTCAAGGACGCTGCAGAGGAATCCCGGTCCCCGGTGATCATCGGGTTCAACGGCGGCTTCCTGGAAAACCCGAAGCGGAGTGTTCCTGAAAACATCGTGCACTACGGCACGCTCGGAAAGGCGGTGGCCGAGCAGTCTCCGGTGCCCATGGCCCTGATCCTGAACGAGGGTGAGAACGTCGCCCGCCTGCTCGACGGAGCGCGCGCCGGATTCAACGTGATTTCCTTCGAAGCCGGGGACAGGCCTTTTGAGGAATCCGTGCGGATAAACAGGGATCTGGTAGAAAACGCGCACGGGCTGAATGGTGAGGTGGAGGCTGAGGCGGGACACCTGCCTGACGGGCGTAACAGGGAAGGATCGAGCGGGGGAACCCTTACCGACCCGGCTCGGGCAGCGCATTTCGTGGAACGGACCGGGGTGGACGCGCTCGCCGTGTCCGTGGGGAACGTCCACGTTCTGGAAAATAAAACCGCCGGGCTCGATCTTCAGCTGCTGCAGGAGATCGTAAAGCGGGTCGAAGTCCCGCTCGTGCTCCACGGGGGAACGAGCATCGACCCCGGCGACCTGCGTGAAGCGATCGCCATGGGCGTAACGAAAATCAACATCGGGACCGTGCTCAGGAGACGGTTCATAGACGCGATTAAGAAATACCTGAAAAACCATGACGTGGACCGGATCGACCCCGGAGAGGTGACGAGCACGGGCGGAAGGCTCGATATGCTGAACCTGGCACGAATCGCGGTAAAGGAGGAGGTTTCACGGCTCATGGACCTCTTCGGCTGCAGCGGGAAGGCGTAACCGAAGAACTCTCATTATACTATCGAGAAAATTCAAGGAGGTATGGCATGCAGGATTTCAAAGAGCTCGCCGAGAAGGTGGTGGAAGAGAACAGGACCGCGCTCCTCGACATGGATCCGAAAGAGATCGACCGGCTGCTCGGTGCCATGGCAGAGGCGAAAAAGATACAGGTATTCGGCATGGGGAGGATGAAGTGCGCGGTGCGCGGCTTCACCATGCGGCTCATGCACATGGGACTGGACGCGCACGTGGTGTACGACACCACGTGCCCGAACATCGGAAAGGGCGACCTCCTCATCGTGAACTGCGGGTGCACGGCCGTGGGGCTCGTGGTCATCAAACTGGCCAAAAAGGCGGGGGCCACGATCTGCGTCATCACGGCCCACCCCGAATCCGAGGCGGGCGGGCTCGCGGATTTCACGGTCAGGCTCAGGGCGCAGGTAAACCCGGGAAAACCGGGAGAGCTCGAATCGATCCAGCCCATGGCCGCGTGCTTCGAGCAGGCGATCTTCCTCCTCGAGGACATATTGATCATGATGCTCATGGACAGGCTCGATATCACCCCCCGGCAGATGGAGGCCCGCCACACCAACGTGGACGGGTACATGAGCGACTGACCCTCAGAGCATCTTCCTGAAGAATGATTCTATATTACCGGTAAAATCGGCCGGGTCGTTTTCGATGTCGTCGTCGTCCACGCACCGCTGCATGACCTCGGGTATCATTTCCTCGGTTATTCCGACCTCGGACAGCTTCGTCTTGAACCCGATGGACTCCACGAAATCGAAGAGCTTACGTACCATGGCCTCCGCGTTCTTTTCCCTGCTTCCCCTGTCCTCGCCGAAAAACCGTGCCATGAAATCGAGCTTGTCGTCAATGTGGGGCCGGGCGTTTTCGAGTGCATAGGGAAGTATGATGCCCACGCCCTGCCCGTGCGTGATGTTGTACAGGCCGCCGAGCTTCATGGCAATACCGTGCGGCGAGCACACCCCTCCCCGGTCAATGGCTATGCCCCCGAAGGCCGCTGCAAGCATCAGGGCGGAGCGGGCCTCCGCGTCCCTTTCATTTTCCAGGACCTTCGGCAGATAGTCGTAGACCAGGCGGATCCCGTTCAGCCCGATTATTTCACCGAACGGATTGCGCATCCTGGATATGTACGACTCATAGCAGTGGCCCATTATGTCCATCGCGGTATCGAGCGTGGTCTGCCTCGGCATTGTTTCGGTGAGCTTCGGATCGAGTATGCTGACGGCGGGATAGGCCTCGTCGAACGCGAAGCCGATCTTGCTCTTTTTTTCAGGGTTTGTGAGCACGAAATACCGGTCGCAGTCCGTGCCCGTGCCGGATGTCGTGGGAACGGCTATGATGGGCAGGGTTTTCGACGTATCGGCTCCGGGTTCCGCGTAATCCCATATTTCACCGCCGTTCCCGGCCGCGACCGCGATCCCCTTTGCCGCGTCGATCGGGCTGCCCCCTCCGAGCCCCATGACGGCGTCGCATCTTTCGGAGACCGCGAGCCGCACCCCGTCATCGACCCGGTGATTGGTGGGATTCGGCTCAACAGCGTCGTAAAGGACCACGTTCCTGCCCGCCTTTTTCAGTAAATCCGTCAACCGGGCGGTCACTCCCAGTTTCTTCATGGCGGTTTTACCGGTAACGAGCAGGATGTTTCTTCCGAGTTTTTCACCCGAAATTATCGAATCCATCCGGTCGAGTATTCCGTAGCCGCTGTGAACCCTGGTGGGAATGGTAAAATCGTAATTAATCGTGAAATCCATTATTCGCCTCCCGAAAAAATCAGGATCGGGCCCCTCAATCCCACGCCCATGCCGGAACGCCGAGAAGCAGATCTCCCGCCCTGCGAACGGACTGAACGGGACCCGTATACTGCCAGAACCCGAGATAATGGACGACGGACCGCAGCGGACGGTGCGGACCCAGGGACCGGCCGTGCACCTCGATCTCGCCGAATCCCCCCAAGGAACCGTCGTCGTTGTAGAACTGTACGGAGTCGCCCCTGACTTCATGCGAGGGTTCGGCCTTGACGGCAAGCGGCTCGTCCACGTATTCAGCGGACGGATCGTTGAAGAAATGCCTGACGATGAGCCGCAGCTCGCCGCTGTCCAGGACCCGGTAGTAGCCGATCCGTCCGGTCACACCCGCGGATTTCCACCCGGTCTTGTACTTCCTGTCGCCCGTCAGCCTGTGCAGGGCCGCTCCGCGCTCGATCCTGAGATGGCCCGGGTCCACCGGTTCGTAGTAATCCTGGTATTCCGCGGCCCCGGTCAGGGGAAGGACGACCACACCGCCGGGCCTGACCTGAATGAGGTTCCAGGCCTCGACAGCTGCCCCGCCTCCCGAGAGATCCACTACCCTGGACTCTTCCGAATATCCCGTGTATCTAATGCTCCCGCGTATTTCACCGTATGCGCAGCAGAATGAAAGCGGGTCCCGGGCCGGACAAAACCGTCTTTGAACGGAAACGTTCTTAGTACCCGTAGCGATGTTGAAGAGCTCAACCTCCACCGTCTGCTCGAGCTTGATGCAGCCGTCTCCGGCCGAAAGCGTGTAATTCCCAGGATCGACGGGCGCGGGGACCACGTACCCCCCCGGCCGGTCCCATACGCCGCGGTCCGGAATGTTAAACTGCACCTCCGGCGCGAGCCAGAGCCTGTCCCCCCCTATGCACCACGCGCCCTCAGCGACTGTTTTCCTGAGAGAAGCCGGGTCCGCGGCGGTATCGGATACCCAGAGCGTGCCCGGATCCGAGTCATTTTCGAAGGGGCCGAACGCCTTGCCCCAGTGGGCGGTCACGAGCAGGCGCGCACCGCCCGAAAGTGAAAGCTCGGCGTATTTCACGCCCGCTTCCCTAAGATTTTCCCTGAAGCCTTTATACCCGAACAGGTCTGTCATGAGGGTTCTTCCTTCGAATATTTCCGGTAATCGTTGAGACGCCGCCGCAGTCTATCCCTGCATCGCGTAGTGCAATACGGTTTCCTTGTTTATGTGCTCCCCCTTAAGGTCCGAAACGACCCTCCCGTTCCGCATCACGATGACGCGGTCCGACTCGGAGATAATCTCCTGGAGCTCTGAGGACACGAAGATAATGGAAACCCCCTCTTCCCGCATCTTTCTTAAAAGGGAAAAGATTTCAACCTTCGCACCCACATCGATACCGCGCGTGGGCTCGTCCATCAGGAATATCCTGGGCTCGGTGGCGAGCCATCGTGAGATGATTACCTTCTGCTGGTTTCCGCCGCTCAGAGAGCCGATAGTCTGCCCTATGTCCTTGACCTTTACTCCGATGCTCCGCACGAATTTCTGCGCGACCTCGTTAATCTTTCCGAAGAGGACAAAGCCCATTCGGCTCACCTTGTCCAGGATGGACACGCAGATATTTTCCCTGACGCTGAAATTGAGAAAGAGGCCCACCCTGCGGCGGTCTTCTGGTATCAGGGCCAGGCCGGACCGTATCGCCGATTTCGGGTTCCTGATATTCGCCTGCCGGCCGTCTATGTTTACCTCGCCGCTGTCCGGCTTGTAAATCCCGAATATGGTCTCCAGAAGCTCGGTACGCCCCGCGCCCTGGAGGCCGTATATCCCCAGTATCTCCTTTTCGTAGAGGGTCAGGCTGACATCGCGAATGAACCGGTCCCTGCTCAGGTTCTTCACCTCCAGCACCGGTTTCCTAGCCTCTTCCTTCCTGGAATGCGACTGCTGGAGCTCGGTGGCGAGCTGCTTGCCGGCGATGAGGGTAACCACCTCGCCCTTGCTGATGCTGTTCGTGTCGAAGGTTCCGAGGTATTTTCCGTCCCGTAAGACCGTGGTCCTGTCGCTGATTTCGAACACCTCCTCGAGCCGGTGCGAAATGAAGATGATGGTAACCTGTTTTTTCTCCTTCAGAAACAGGAGGTTCTTGAAAAGCTGGTTTACCTCCTTGAGGGTGAGCGCGGACGTGGGCTCGTCCAGTATCAGAAGTTTACTGTTCATTGATATCGCCTTGGCGATTTCCACCTGCTGCTGCTCCGAGATCGAAAGACGCTTTACCATCTCACGCGGGGATATGTTCGCCCCGAGCGATTCCAGGATCTCCGCCGCCGCTTCCGCGAGACGGCGCCAGTTGGCCCTGCGGCTGCCCTCTTCCCTTTCCCTGCCGAGGAATATGTTCTCGACCACGGTGAGGTTCGGGCACAGCTTGAGCTCCTGGTACACGATGCTGATGCCGAGCTTATGAGCCGTATAGGGATTCGGTATGTGAAGCTCTTTTCCTTCGAGAAGTGCTTTTCCGCCGTCAGGCGGGTATTCGCCGCCGAGGATATTCATGAGGGTCGATTTCCCGGCGCCGTTTTCACCGACCACGGCGTGGATCTCTCCCTTTCTTATAGTAAAGCTCACGTCGTCCAGTGCGACAACCCCGGGAAACTTCTTCGTGATGTGAGTGAAGTTCAGAAAATCTTCCACCGCTTCCGCCCCTGTAATCCGTTATTTTCTCGAGGACCACACGTCGATCGCGACCGCCCCGATGATGACCATGCCGACGAGAACCTCCTGCCAGAAGGGATTGATACCCATGAGCATGATCCCGTTCCTGAGTACCCCCATGATCAGTACGCCGATGATCGTGCCTATCACCGTGCCTGACCCGCCCATGAGGGAGGTCCCGCCGATGATGGTCGCGGCAATGACGTCGAGCTCCAGACCGCGGCCGACCGTACCCTGAACGTTCGCGAGAAAGGAGAGGTTCAGGATCCCGCTCAAACCGCACAGGAGTCCCAGAATGGTAAAGGTGACGATCTTGACCTTGTATGAGCTCAAACCGGCGGCACGGGCCGCGACAGGATTCCCGCCGACCGCGCGCATGTGGAATCCGAATATGGTATGGTTGAAGATCAAATAGGATAGGATTGCGATGATAATAAGGAAAAGAGCGAGCATGGGGACCGTATCGAAGACCTTTCCCTGCCCGAGGTATAAAAATTTATCGATGAACGGATCGGTTACCGTGCGGTAATTAACACCGATCACCTGGGCCTTGCTGAGTATCAGGGCCAGACCCCGGGCCATGTTCATGACCCCGAGCGTTACGATGAGGGCCGGTATCCTGACGAAGGTAGCGAGCACCCCGTTCATGAAACCTATACCCGCGGTTACGAGCAGGGTGAGCACGAGAGACGACCAGATGGACAGGCCCCCTTTTGTCATCATCATACCCGCGATCGTGGATGCCAGCCCGTAAACCGCCCCGACACTGAGATCGATCTCCGCACAGGTGATAACCATCGTCATTCCCATGGCCATGATTCCGAGGAGCGACACCTGGCGAAGCACGTTCAGGAGGTTCGTAAGGCCGAAAAAATATTCGGAGGCAAATGAGAAAAAGATGAACAGGATCAGCAGGGCCAGCAGGACGCCCATTTCCCTGATTCTGAGCACCTTAAGAATCTTCTTGCCGAACGTACTCTTGAATCCGGACCTGCCGCCCTCTTCCGGTCCCTTCACCTGCGATGCGTCACCCTTCACGAGATCTTCCATTCGTCAACACCCCATATACCGTGGTCGTGTACTTTGGTGCATGTTCCTCTTTTTTACATCGGCGGTGCAAAGGATCTGCACCGCCGGTATTCAACGTTTTCTTCGTACTGCTTAACTGCAGATCGCTCTATAAGAGCGGTTTCCCTGAAACACCGCGAGAAACCATCAACCCACTGTCTTGTCTCCGGCCTCGAGCCGCTTTATGTACTCCTCGACATTGGACTCGTCCACTACCACCTTGCCGGTGTTCAGGTCCTTGAGCGGTGTCCCCTCGGTGAGGTGTTCATAGAGGGCCTTGACCGGCTCGTAACCCTGGGCATACGGGTTCTGGCTGAGGGTCGCAGTTGTTGCCCCGGCCTTTATATTGTCGAGGGTCTCTGGCATGAGGTCATGACCGACCTGTATGATTTTCCCAGCCAGCCCGTTCCTCAGGATGTACCGGCCCACAGCGGGCGTGGTCACCGCGTCTAGACTCGCAACAGCCGTGATGTCCGGGTTTGCCAGCATCGCGTTTTCGATCGCGGCGTAGGTGGTCTGCTCGTCACCCTTTGCGTTACAGATGTTCGTGATGACCTTGATCTTCGGGTACTTCGCAAGCCCCTCGCGGACGCCCTGCTCCCTCATCTGCGACCACGGAGCGGCCGCGTCGCACGATGTAATAAGCACCACGCCTTCCTCGTTGATGTAATCGGCTACCATCCCGCCCTGCTCCCGCGCCACGGCAACAAGGTCCTGTCCGAAGAACGCAATCCTCTCGGACGTGGGGGAATCCGTATTGAAGGTAACGACCGGGATGCCCGCGTCAATGGCCTTCTTGATAAGCGGGTCAATGACCTCGGAGCTGAGCGGTGCGACCGCCATTCCGTCGACCTGCCTGGTAATGTAATTCTCGATAACCGCGACCTGCTGGTCCAGGTCCCAGTTGACCGGGCCGTCGAAGATGGCCTTGACTCCGAGATCCTCCCCGGCTTGTTCCACTCCGGCCTTGATCGGCTGCGCGAAGTTGATGGATACGTCCAGGTAGATCACGGGAATTACGAGCTCGGACGGCGCCTCCCCCTCTTTGCCGCCTTCCTTTGACGCGGCGAAAACAAGAGAAATCGTCGCGAACATCAGGACAGCCACAACGGCAATGCAAATCTTCATCTTTCTTTTCATTTTTCATCCTCCTT
>CAYWUT010000031.1:1922-19391 GCA_964460545.1 uncultured Spirochaetota bacterium | reverse complement strand
TGTATTGTTCTGTTCCACACAGGGTTTTTCAATCCGCGGTGCACCACCTCCTTCCGCTGTATCAACAGACGCATCATTCTAAAGCAAACGGCGGTTTAAGTCAACGGGTTCCAATCCCGCTATCGCGCCCGCTATCGCGCGAGCACCTTTTTTCTCAGATATTCCATGATACCCGCCGCGTCGTTCTTCTGCTGGAGAGACCTGATAAGATCGTCGTCGAAACCCTCGACGATCTCCTCGAACGTCTTGATCATGCGAATTGAGAGGCTGCACGCCTCATAGGGGTCCTCCCTGAAGGGAAACATGTCGAGGGTCAGGTACCCGTCGTATGACGACTGCTTGAGATACCAGAAGAACTCGAGATTGCTCCACACATTGACCGACCCGACCATGAGATCGTCGTCCCAGTTCCCATAGGCGTCGTTGTAGTGCACGTTGAAGAGCTTTCCGGCCTGCTCCACCAGGCACAGAGACGCTGACGCGTTCTCATGCGCGAAAAGCGCGTGGCCGTAATCGATGACGACTCCGATGTTCTCCCTGTTCACGTCCCTGACGAGACTGAGGCACTTCCCGGCGTTTTCGATCATTGAGAACATTCTCGGCTCTCTGGGCTTGTACTCGTAGGCCATCTTCATCCCGGGAGCGAAATCGCAGATCTCCTGGAGCGCCGAAACGGTGCTCTCCCACTGGTACCGGTAATCGTTCTGAAAATAGTAGTCAAACCCGTCCTGCCCGGGCCAGAGGGACGATATTTGAGCATCGAGCTCACGTGCCGTATCGAGGCTGTCCTTGACGAGATCGATCGCCTTTCTCCGTATCTTCTGATCCGTATTCGTGAATGCGCCGTACTTGAAAATCGGGTCTCCGAAGATGTTCGCGTTCACCGCGTTGATCTGCAGGCCGCTGTCCCGCGCCATCTTCGCGATTTCCTTCGCATCCATTTCCTCGAAATCGGAGGTGTGAAGGTCGAACGATTCCGCACCCTCGATTCTTTCAACCATCTTGATCTGTTCTGAAAGCGGCTGCATGGGACGATATCCGCCGCCCATAAACCTGTCTGACGCGAAGCTGACGCACCAGAGCCCGACACCGACTTTCATTTTTTTCATGATACGCCGTCCTTTCCCCGCGGGATTAAAATATTTTAATTTTTCTAAACGGATTCACGCGTTTTGTCAAGACATTTTTAAAATATCGAAAACACGAATGTCTGGAAAAGATGACTTAATTAAAATAATAACAATTAATTAGCATAAAACAACCCCGCTTCGGCTTGGATACCATAGTGAAAATCATTTAAAATTATTTACAACCGTTTAAAATTCGGGTATCATCATCAACAATTACCGCTCAGGACATACCGTATGCGCTACAATATAAAAAAAATAGCCGAGCTCGCCGGGGTTTCACCTGCAACCGTGTCCCTGGCCGTCAATAACAAGCCCGGTATCAGCCCGGTCACGAGGGAAAAGATCCTGAACATCCTCGAGTCCCTCAATAATAAACGGACCGAGCGTAAAGACTTTGGACGGACCATAACCGGTTCGGTCAGGTTCCTGAAAATCGTCAAGCACGGGCATATCGTAAACCGTGACCACGACCTGTTCATAGCCTCCTACATTGACGGAATAGAGCAGGAAGCGCACTCGAACGGTTACCGCCTGGAGATCAACAACATAGATGCGGCCGATATTCCGTCTTTCGTCGTTCATCTGAAAAACACCAGAATCAAGGGGCTGATCGTTCTCGGGACCGAGCTCTCGGAAACCGACCTGGAGGTCTTCGAATCCCTTCGGATTCCTGTGGTCATTATTGACACGACCTACGACTTCCTGAAACTGGATTTCGTGGATATGAACAATGAAGAGGCGGTTTACGAGATCATTCGCTACTTCCGGGACCGCGGCCACCGCACGATCGGGCTCATACGCAGTGATGTAGCCGCCCGTAATTTCGAGCTCCGCACATCGATCTTCCCGAAGGCGCTCAGGCACAACGATCTCCCGTTCGACCAGAATTTCACATTCACCATCGACTCCACCTTCAACGGCGCATACGAGGACATGCTCCAGCATCTCAAGAGGGGAAGAACCCCGCCCACGGCGATCTTTTCATCGAACGACCTGATGGCGTCCGCCTGTATAAAGGCCTTCAAAAAGCGGGGAATCAGGGTACCGGACGACGTCTCCATCATCGGATTCGACAACCTTCCGATATGCGAGATCCTCGATCCTCCCCTGACCACGATGAATGTCTCAAAAAAGCAAATCGGACAGTGGGCGATGAAGCTCATCATCGACCGGGAAAAGAATCCCGATCGTCCCTTTATAAAGTGCTCGGTAGGCGGTACGCTGATCCGGAGGGAAAGCGTTCGGACGTTGTCGCGGAATCCCCTGTTAACGTCCCGCGATACGCCATAAGTAAACGGCGGGGGAAGGGCCTTGATCGCTCTATTGACAGAACCGGGTATCTCGCTTATAGTAATGGGCGATTGTAAGGGTTGATCCCCGTTATAATTTCGGATTTAATGAAAAGGAGGACCTGATGACAGGGAGAGAGAGAATTCTCGCGGCACTTCAACATAAAGAAGCGGATAAAATACCCGTTGACTGCGGCGCTGAACGCTCCACGACCATACAGGCCATCGCGTACAACAAATTGAAGAAACACCTCGGCATCAAGGGCGGCGAGACGAAAATCAACGACATGGTCCAGCAGTGTATCATTCCCGAACAGTGGTTCCTCGATATGTTTCAGGTCGACGTCGTGGACCTCGCCCGTACCTTTGCGGACGACCCCGCTGACTGGAAGGACTGGACCCTTCCGGACGGCTC
This sequence comes from uncultured Spirochaetota bacterium, assembly GCA_964460545.1. GTDB lineage: Bacteria > Spirochaetota > B62-G9 > B62-G9 > DRHN01 > CAYWUT01. Next base: position 16,557 of record CAYWUT010000031.1, on the reverse strand, counting down.
TCCCGCTAAAATACAGGCATGGATCAGGATGGAGAAGCGCGGGGACATGACCGTCATCGTCAATGAAAAGGGCGAGGATATCTGCCGGATGCCGGGTTCCGCCTACTACTTCGACCAGTCGGTCTGGCCGCTCCAGGGAAAGCATCTGGATAACATGGACGATCTACCCGAATACATGGAGCTGGTGCAGTGGTCCTATCTCCCCGATCCCATGTGGAGGAAATCAAACGAACCGGACTTCTATGAAAAGCTCAGGGCAAATGCAAAGAAACTGTACGAAGAAACGGATTACGCGATCATCATGCCTTTTGGAGGGAGTATTTTCGAATACGGCCAGTACCTCTACCGAACGGATGAGCTGCTCGAAAACCTCATCACGCATAAGGATGAAATAAAGAAAGTAGCCGAGAAACTCACGGAGCTCTACCTGGAGAATTTACCGAAGGTACTTGACGCGGTGGCCCCCTATGCGCAGGTGATTCGCATGGGAGACGATCTCGGTCTGCAGTCCGGCCCCATGATCTCTCCGCAGATGTACAGGGAAGTGTACTTTCCGTATCACAAGGAGATGTTCCAGATGGTAAAGAAAAAGACCGACCTGTACGTGTATTTTCATACATGCGGCGCCATGTCGGAATTCATTCCGGACTTGATTGAAGCGGGGGTCGATATCATAAACCCGGTACAGGTTACAGCGGCCGGAATGGAGCCTGAAAAGCTCAAGCGTGAATTCGGCAAGGACATGGTCTTCTGGGGAGGCGGCTGCGACACACAGCACGTTCTGCCCCATGGAACGCCGGACGATGTGAGGCGGGACGTCAGGCACAACTCCGAAATACTCATGAAAAACGGGGGATTCGTTTTCAACCAGGTGCACAACATCCTCGCAGATGTTCCTCCCGAAAATATTGTTGCTATGTTCGACGAGGTAAACAGGATACGCTACTGACGTTTGACGGGCCCGGCTGCAGTTTCCTCACGCGGACCTGAAAGCCGGGCCCGCAGGCTCCTGATGTCATCCAGATACTCGATGCCCTCCCCCGCGAGGTCCTTTATACCGACCGGAGAAAGCGTCCCTCCCACGATGATGGAAACGTCCCGCGGGATGAAGGACCTGAGCTTTTTCAGCTCCTCCGCGTCTCGTCCTTCCCCGGATCCCATGATCACGCTGACAAGCACCAGGTCCGCCTTGAAGATCTCGACCGACCCGGCTATCTCCTCCCAGGGCAGGTTCGGACCGAGATACTGGACCCTCCATCCCTGGACCGCGGCGCCTACGGCGGCCGCAAGCGCGCCCATCTCATGGAGCTCTCCTTCGGGCGTGCACGTGACGGCCCTGGGAGCCGACTCCGTAACGTCCAGCGACCTGATCTGATCGCCCAGATACGTTCGAATAACCGCGGAAGCGGCATGTTCATGAACGATTCTTACAGAACCCTTCGACCACTGCTCTCCTATCGACCGCATCAGGGGAATGATGACGTCTTCGATCACGCCGATCCGACCGAGCAGGACGGAGCTCCTGTAGAGCGCTTCCCAGAGCGCGGCCGCATCGAACCGTTTGACAGCGTCAAGGCATGCCAGCACGGATGATTCAGCCTCGTGTATTCGCATGTCCGGAGGCTCCGCCTTGACCTGCCCCGGAAACGCCAGTCCGTCTTTCACTGTGATTTCCAGAAGCTCATGCGTCGGCAGGGATGAGATCCGCCCGATTTTCCACCCGGATTTTATTGCATGTTTCAGCGCCAGGAGCCTCTGAACGTCACCATCGGAATAGAGACGGTGATTTCCCGGGGTGCGCCCCGGTGATACGGCCCCGTAACGATTTTCCCATGCCCGAATGACATGCGTACTGAGACCGGTTATCTTCGAAACGACGTTTATGGGGTGTTTTTGTTCAGATTCTTTCATTTCGGACCGACCCTTGCCTGCATATCGATTTTCCGTTGTAAACCTGTCATTAATATAAGTGACAAACGTCCATTTGTCTAATTTATATCTATTTTTAATTAGATTTTATCTTGACTTTTGTTATACGAATATTAGATTATTCGTATGTTTTAAAATTAAGACAGGGAGTTGAAAATGAAAAAGATAATCATTGTTACAGCTATTATGATTCTGGTCGCTTCTGCGGTATTCGCGAATCATCACAAGGCATCGGGAATGAAAAGTATAGTTGACATAGCCGTGAACGACGCGCGGTTCAGCACGCTGGTTACCGCGCTCGACGCCGCGGATCTTGTGGACACCCTCAAGGGCGACGGTCCTTTTACGGTGTTCGCTCCGACGGACGAAGCATTCGCCGCCCTCCCGGAGGGAACGCTCGAGGCTCTGCTGAACGACATCCCAGCGCTTCGAAACATACTGCTCTACCACGTCGTTCCGGGATCCGTCTCATCCTCTGAGGTTGTAAACCTCAGTTCCGCAGACACCGCTTCCGGTGACCCGATCCGGATCAGGATAAGAAACGGAAAGGTCATGATAAATAACGCGCAGGTGATCATTACGGACATCGAGGCATCGAACGGTGTTATACACGTCGTCGACAGTGTCATTCTGCCTCCGCCAGCATAGTGTAAACGTTCAGGCGACGAGCACGCTTGTGCTGGAAAGGCAAGCAGGATGATAAAGGGCGAGCCTCAAGCGGTTCGCCCTTTTAATAACAGGAGGTTTTGAAAAGGTGAAAAGGAAAAGAAGAATAAGAACGGCACTTGTGCACATGGTTCTTCTCTGTGGAATCATGCCGGCCACTCTTCTGTATTCGGCGGCTCACTTATCGGCAGATGACGGGAGCTCAATCGTGGACTCGGACAGGCTGGTCATTGACGACTTTTCGGACAGAGGCGAGGATTCATCATCTAAATGGCAGTGGCATCTTACCACCGACCGGGTCATGGGTGGAAAATCCGAGGCACAACACTCCCTGGAGAGCGATGGCGACAGGCCCTTCATACGGCTCACGGGTACCGTTTCGCTGGAAAACCGGGGAGGGTTCCTTCAGATAACCGCCCCCCTGAGTGCAGGCAGCCGCGCCCTTGACGCCGCGGATTACACCGGGGTGGAATTGAGGGTCCGTGGTAACGGAGAAACCTATTCCGTGCACCTTCGCACAGGTCAAACGAAGCTCCCCTGGCAGTATTTCAAGGCGGATTTCAAGACGGACGGAGAATGGAGAACGGTACGGATACCTTTTTCCGACTTCCGGCCGTCAAGCATCCGTAGCCCGGCACCCGACACATCCAGACTGAAACAGATCGGGATCGTGGCCTCGGAAAGGGAATTTCAGGCTGACGTATCTGTTTCCTATGTCGGCTTCTATAGGTGAGCAGTGTAATAATCCTGATCTGACCGGTAACGGACGTATAGGATTATTGCCTTGCCTAAGCCGGAGTATTATAGGACATTAATAGAACTGAAAAATATACGGCCGGTATAATCCGCAGTATGCATGTATTAGCATACCGCAGCCTGAAAGCCCGGTCCTAGCCGATAACGGAAGAGAGGATCTCAATGAAAAAGTTATTCATAGCGGCTGCCATACTCGTCATGACGGGAATTCCTGCGTTCGTGGCGAGCTCCGACGACAAGCCCGAAAACACGGCCGCTCTGGTGAACGGATCGAGCATCTCGACCTTTATGCTCGATAAAAAGGTGGAAGAAGCCCTGATGGAGATGATGACCAGGGGACAGGCGGCTGACCCCTCGCAGATCAGGAAGAACATACTCGAAACACTCATCAACAACGAGCTTCTGTACCAGGAGAGCATACGGTCGGGATACAAACCCACGGAGCAGAAGGTGGAGACGCAGTTCGACTCCATCAGCGGGCAGTTCGAATCAGAAGACGCCTTTAAGTCCATCCTGCTCCAGCGGGGCTATTCGGTGGACACGTTCCGAGATGAGCTCGTCATGGTCATTTCGATCAACGACTACATCAACGAGGAAGTCGCCCCCTCGGTGGAAGTCTCCGATGATGAGATACTCGGGTACTACAACGACAATCCTGACCGTTTCAGGGAACAGGAATCCATCAGGGCGAGCCATATCCTCATCAGGGTGGAGGACGCGGCGGACGATCAGAAAAAAACGGCCCACCGTACCATCAAGGATATCAAGAAGAAGATCGACAAGGGCGAATCGTTCGAAGATCTTGCAAAGACGTACTCCGACTGCCCGAGCGGCTCACAGGGCGGCGACCTCGGGTATTTTGAACGCGGCAGGATGGTACAGCCCTTTGAAGATGCGGCGTTCGCCCTCGAGCTGGGTGAGGTGAGCGATATAGTGGAGACGAGTTTCGGATACCACCTCATCAAGCTCATGGAGAAGAAACCCGCGCGAACCATACCGCTCGATGAAGTGAGGATCGACGTCGAAAGGATGATCGCCGAGCAGAAGCTCTATGCGGAGCTTGGGAAAATCGTGGACAAGCTGAAAAGCGAAGCCACTATCGAACGGTACCTGTAATCCGGTCCGCATGTCAGGTACGGGAGCATTATTGAAAATCGCTTATAGAACGTGCGAAGTACACGGAAGCAGGGCGATCCATCCCGTAGCGCTATAAACCGGCCACCCACTCGCCTACCACCCGGTTGAACTTTTCGTGCTCCTCGTAGAAAAGCATGTGACCGCTCTCCTCGAAAAAGACCGTACGCGCGCCCGGTATGTGCTCGCCTACCCACGCACTCCCCTGCCATGGAAAAATCTTGCTCTTCTTTCCGACCAGCACGAGGGAAGGCAGGGTGATTCGCGGCACGAGGTCCCGCCAGTCCAAGTTGGTGTGGTCCGTCATGATCGCGGCCTGTACCCTGCCGGGGCACTGCTCTATCTCACCCGCGAAGAAATCGAGATCCTCCCCCGAAGGGATTTCCGTCATGCATCCGTGCACCGAACCCTCGGCAACTCCCCTGACGTCGTACTCGAGCCTCGTGCACAGCACGCTCAGCGCCTCTGCATCGTAACATCCGGTCTGCCCGAGCTTCCAGTCCGAAGCGTAGTACTGGCGGGGGGACTGGTCCACGATCACGAATCCCGATACCCGGTCATCTCCGAAGAGGTCGAAGTAGCTGAATATAATCGCCGCGCCCATGGACCACCCGAGGAGCGCCGCATCCTTCAGGTCGAGCGCGACCAGGAGGTCCCTTATATCCTTTGCCATCCTCGAGATCCGGTATCCCCATTCCGGTTTGTCGGATTTCCCGTGCCCCCTGAGGTCGACATTGATCACCCTGCACCGTTCGGAAAGGACATCCGCGTTTCTTTTGAAAAACTTACCGCTGCACGACCAGCCGTGTATGAGAACGAGCGGCCTGCCCGATCCTTTTTCCTCGTAGTACAGCTTGATACCGTCACTCGTTGTCACAAACGCCATCCTGAACACCTCCGTCTTTCTCTATAAGCATCCGTTGAAGAATACATGTGTTTTCACCGCAAACTGCCGGCCCGTTCAGCTCGGTTTCCCCCGGGGGGGCTGGTAAAAAATAAACACGAGCCCCTGCGCAGTAAATAAAAAACCGCATATCCGTCACAGCAGAGCTTCGAAAAATGCCTGCCGCGTTCTGAATTATTCCACGAGATAATACCAATATTATCTTTATAGTATGATGCTCGAAGTCCTTAAAGATATTTTCATAAACCATAAATATCTCTTCAGGATCGAAATTTCTTGACAAAAAACGACAGGTAATGTACACCTGTGTATACACCTTATTATAAAGGAGGAAAATATGCAAAGAATACGAAGTAAAACGTGCATCCTGATTATAGTCCTTTTCATCATGGGCGCTGTCATTGCTGTAGGTGCGCAAAAGGAGGAGGCTGAGGAGGGGGTCGAGAGTTTAAAGATCGGTATCCTGGGTCCGATGTCCGGTCCGTCTGTCGCATGGGGACTTCCCGCAAAGCACGGAGTGGAGATATGGATCGAGGACATCACGGCTGCGGGTGGCATCAAGATAGGCGACGTGACTTATATGCCCGAGCTGTTCGTCTATGATGATGAACAGATATCGAGCAAATCAATGCTCGGCGCGAGAAAACTGGTACTGGAAGATGAAGTGGACCTGATAATGGCACTGGGCGGCGACCCCGCAATTGCCGTATCACCTTTCCTGACCGAGAACGAGATGGTGGAGCACAGCTTTATTTCCACTGATGTTCACACAGCAGCGCCCTACCTCTGTATTCCGATTGAATCCTGCCCGTTTTTTACCGGTGCGATAGAATGGATCGCCGAGGCATACCCATGGGCGAAAACAATGGCTCACTGCGCCCAGGACGACCTCATCGGTGTCGAGGGGGCCTGCTACACCTGGGCGGGTGCCGAAGCCACTGGCATTGATATCGTGTATGATAAGTTTTTTGCGCCCGAAACGGTTGATTTTGCTCCCATTGTGAGCGCGATGCTGGCAAAAAATCCTGATATCATCAATGTCGGGTGCTCCTATGTGGAATATGTGGACCTGATAGTGGAGCAGTGCTACCTCCAGGGATTCGAGGGCATACTCATATCGGTTGAGTTCATGGACTCCACTATAGCGAAGGTGCCGGAGGACTGGCTCGAGGACAGGAAAGCGATAGGATGCTTCCCCCGTTTCGACGACCCTGCTATAAGGGACCGCCGAATTGCGGAAAGATCTTTCAAGGAATTTTATGACGAATTCGTCGAGAGATGGCCGGGTGAATGGGGCGCTGTTTCCTATGAATGGGCCGCGGGTCTGGATGTATGGCGATACGGGATGAAACTCGCGGGCACCAAGGAGCCTGTGGCGGTACTTGAAGCGCTCAAGGCCGAAGCCTCCGTTCCGCATTGTTTTGGACCCGGGAAATGGATGGGCGAGGATTTCGCGGGACAGAACAACCTTCTCTACAGTGATTGGCACTGGACTGAGTACAAAGACGGCAAGAATACGATCGTGTACACCATGAACGTCGCGGACTGGCTGGAAGAAAACAAGGAGATATACAAGAAGTACTACAAAAAATACAAACTCGGCCTGTGGGCTGATTATTAATTAAATGTGCCATTCATCGGGGCAGGGCTTTACAGTCCTGCCCCCGTTTATACGTCCATGTATACGTCCGTGTATACATCCGGTCAGCAGGAAAAATGAACTGAAAGCGCTCAACAACTGACACTATTATGACCATCCATTTATTATTACAGACTGTCGTCAACGGGATACAGCTCAGCAGTTTCTACGCCCTCCTTGCAATAGGACTGAGCCTCGTTTTCGGTGTCGCGGGTATAGCGAACCTCGCCCATGGTGAGTTCTACATGCTCGGCGCCTACGTGGTATGGCTCTTCTACAGCCTGATCGGCCTTAACTTCGTTGCGGCGGTAGTGCTTGCAATGCTCTTCGTAGGTGGGCTCGGCATCGCCATCGAAAGGACTGTTTTCAAGCCCCTGCGGGGAAACGTTCTGGGGGTAGCCATCATATCCGTGGGGTTTCTTTTTATCTTCCAGGTGCTTGTCGGCCAGATATGGGGACTGGGTTATCCCAAGCGTGTCGATGATCCGATAATGGGAGCCTTGAATATTCACGGTGTTACCATCGGCTGGCAGAGAGTCATAGTGATATCCGCCGCCGTATTTCTCCTGGTAATGCTCTGGCTGTTTCTCCAGCGGACCAACCTGGGCCGGGGAATACGGGCTTCGGCACAGGACAGCGAGGCCGCCGCCCTGCAGGGAATAAGCATCAACAGATCTTCCATGCTTGCCATGGGAATCGGTTCCGCCCTTACCGGGGCAGCGGGAGCACTGATGTCGCCCGTCAGCGCGGTCCACCCCTATATGGGACATATGCCCCTTCTCATCGCCCTCATAGTCGTAATCGTCGGGGGGGTCGGAAACCTCAAGGGGACCGTTCTGACCGCAGTCCTCTTCGGCTTTCTTTATACAGTCATCACCACTTTTCTGGACGCGGTTGTTGCCAATATAGCGAGCGTCCTTTTCATGGTTCTTTTGCTTGCAATCAAACCTGAAGGGCTGGCGGAACATGGGACGTAATCCATCAAGACGGGTTATCAGTCTTCCGATTATAGCAGTCGTATTGATAACGCTTCCGTTCATACTTTCCAGATACTATGTCGACCTCACGATCGTCTTTTTCGCACATATCATCCTGGCGGTCAGTTTCCGTCTCATAACCACGACCGGGGATTTTTCCCTTGCCCACGTACCGCTGATGGGTATGGGTGCCTATACCAGCGCCATCATATCAAAACAGCTGGGCTGGCCTTTCTGGATTTCCCTGCCTCTGGCCGCACTGGCTTCGACACTGGTAGGACTGATAATGCTCTATCCATTGCTAAGAATGAAGGCATTCGCCTTCTTCATCGGCTCCTATGCCATCGGAGAAGCCCTCAGGCTGAGCTGGATAAGGATCGGGATATTCGGCTGCCACCGGGGGATAAGCGGAATTTCACATCCGTTGCTCTCCATTCCGTGCCTTGGTGTATTAGATTTCTCAGGCGCGACCCCCTATTACTTCCTGACGCTGGTAATAACCGGATTGTGCCTGGCGATCATGTACCGTATAGAAAGATCACGGATAAGCGACAGCTTCAAGGCGATACACTCTGAAGAATCCCTTGCAAAAAGTGTCGGTATAAACGTCACGGCATACAGGCTCCTGGCGTTCGAAATGGGGACATTCTTCGCCGGTATCTCGGGTGTTCTCCTGGCCCATTACTTCGGCCATATAGATCCGCATCAGTTCGACTTGACAACGGGCCTGTATCTCCTCATTTGGGTGGTGGTCGGTGGCTATACGACCTTTGCGGGTCCGATTATAGGCGTTACCTTCTTCACGTTACTCGGAGAATTGATGCGTCCCCTCGGCGCATGGATGCCGCTTGTTTACGGCTGCATCCTGATAATCAGCCTGCTCTTTCTACCCGACGGGCTTGAGGGTCTGCCCAAACGGCTTGTACCGCTGATTCAAAGAATAAGGATAAAGGGCGGAGAGAAATAGGACCGGACAGGAAATTATGATCGCACATTAACCGCTGTTTTACGAAGGTAAATGGCATGGCGCTTCTCGAACTCAGAGGTTTGCGGAAACAGTTTGGTGGACTGGTTGCGGTCAATGATATTGACCTGGACCTTGAAGAAGGCGAGATTCGGGGGCTGATCGGACCGAACGGTTCGGGAAAGACGACGCTGTTCAGCCTGATAAGCGGTTTCCTGCGGCCGACAAGGGGAAAAATCATATGGCGGGGAAAGGACATTACTCAAAAACCCGCGCACAGTATAGTGAAGGAGGGTATAGCGCGTACCTTTCAACTCACAACGCTTTTAAAGGACATGACGGCCCTGCAGAACATCGTTATCGGCTTCCATCTTCATACCGGAATGGGGCTGTTTGAGCAGGTTTTCGGCGGTTCCGGAAGACGTATAAAGGAAAGTGCCGTTGTGAAAAAAGCCGAAGAACTGTTGATTGCCATGGGTATTGAAAACATCAAGGACGAGCTTGCCGGAGCGCTTCCGCACGGCTATCAGAGGGAGCTGAACATAGCCGTTTCCCTGGCCAGCAATCCGGCACTGCTGCTGCTTGACGAGCCCACGACGGGAATGAATCCCGTTGAAACGCAGGGGCTCATGGATAAAATAATGAAGCTCCGCGATGAAAGGGGCATCACCATTATACTGGTGGAACATGACATGAAAGCTGTCATGGGCACGTGTAAAAAGATTACGGTGCTGGACTTCGGGAAAAAAATCGCGGAGGGCACACCCGAAGAGGTCAGTAAAAACGAAGAGGTAATCGAAGCTTATTTGGGACGGTGAATCCATGCTCAGCTTAAAAAATATCGTTGTCCATTACGACGGCGTGGAAGCCCTGAAAGGCATTTCCATCGAAGCCGAAAAGGGCAGTATCACGGCTCTGATCGGTTCCAACGGGGCCGGGAAAAGCACGTGCATGAGGGCGATATCGGGACTCGTTCCGCTTACTTCCGGAGAAATATGGTTCGAGGGAAAGAGGATTGACGGGATGGTGCCGGAAAGAATCGTCAAGCTGGGCATTGCCCATGTTCCTGAAGGAAAAAGGCTTTTTTTGAAAATGAGCGTATTCGACAATCTCCTGACCGGTGCCTACCTCCGACACGACAGGGCTGAAATAGAAAGAGACCTGGAAAAAGCTTTCCGTTATTTTCCGATCCTGGATGAAAGACGCATGCAGCAGGCGGGCACCTTGAGCGGTGGAGAGCAGCAGATGCTCGCATTTGGACGGGGATTGCTCTCAAATCCCAAACTCTTCCTCTTCGATGAACCCTCCCTCGGCATCGCGCCCATAATTGTCCATGAGATAGGAAAGCGTATCAGGCAGCTCGCCGATGAAGGATACACCATAATCCTGGTGGAGCAGAATGCCATCCTGGCTCTCGAACTGGCAAAAAAAGCCTATGTTCTGGAGACGGGGAAAATCGCCCTTGAAGGAGACGCGCAAAGGTTGAGAAACAACGACTATGTCAAAAAGGTTTACCTCGGAATATAGCCGCTTTCCGGTAACCGTGCTCCACTACCATCCATCCTGATTCTATTCAGAACGCCACGAACGATTACACCTAACCCTTGAAAGGATACAATATTTTAGTTAAATTCAACTCTTCATTTACATTTCCGGAGGTGAAATTTGGAGCTTTTCGATATCGGCATTGAACCGGACGTCGACGCACTTTTAAGCGTGATAACCCGTAAGAAGAGACCCCGCAGGGTCCATCACATAGAGCTCTTCCTGGACGAGGAGATAAAGGACGTGATCGGAGAGCGCTGCGGGCTCGAAGGGAAGCCGGATATACTCGATTACGAGCGCTATCTCGCGAGGGACATTGAGCTCCACCGGCTCCTCGGCTACGATATATTCAGGGTGGACCCGGTACCCGGGGGGATATTTCCCCTGTCCTTCGTCAACGCGGGAGACACCACCTCCATATCGGGACAGGAGCGCGGCGAGCGGCAGTGGACCGAGGAGCACGAGGGTCTCATTCAGAACTGGGATGATTTCGAAAGATACCCCTGGCCCGGAGTATCGGACCTGGATATGCACCGGCTCGAATGGCTCGAGAAAAACCTTCCGGAAAACATGGGCTGCTACGACCTGACCGCGCACATTATGGAGAACCTGACCTTTCTCCTGGGATATGAAACGTTTTGCTTCAAGCTCGTCGACGAACCGGACCTCATTGACGCGATGCTTGAAAAAATCGGCCGTTTCTTCGTGGACTATACGAACCTGCTCTGCGATTTCTCCTGCGTGAAGGCGGTCTGGGGTTCGGATGATATGGGCTTCAGATCGGGCCCCCTGGCCTCGCCTTCCTTCCTAAGGGAAAAGATACTGCCGTGGCACGCGGCAAGCGCGCGGGCCGCGCACGAAAGGGGCAGGCCCTATCTGCTCCACAACTGCGGAAAAATAGACTCCATTATGGATGACTTAATCGATGTCGTGCGTATCGACGCGAAACACTCATTCGAGGACACGATCATGCCCGTAACGGAGGCTTTCCGTAAATGGGGAGACAGCATTTCCATCCTGGGAGGAATCGACGTCGATTTTCTCTGCAGATACGATGAAAACGCCATACGGGAGCGGGTGCGTCAAACCCTCGACGTGTGTATGACCGGTACCGGCTATTGCCTCGGAACGGGAAACACCGTAGCCAACTACATGCCCGTGAATAAATTCCTCGCAATGGTCGACGAGGGAAGAAAATACGCGCTTTAAAGGGCGGCGTTTTAACGGACGATAAATTTATTCGTGAAACAGCCCGCGGGCTCGATTTCCTTTTTCAACAGCCCCAGCGACCGCATCATCCGGACCGAAGACTTCCAGTCCTCCAGCGTCGTGTATCCGAGGCCGTTCCCCTCACTGTCCTCATCCATCCAGAGCTCCATTGACGCTTTCAGGACCTTTTCATTGACCGCCCGGTTCCCGTCAGTAATGGTGGGTATCTCGCTTCGGATGAGATCCAGTACCTCGTCGGGATTTTCCAGCCCGTACCGCGCTCCGGAGGTCACGGCCCGGACGAACCGCCTGACAAGGTCCGGGTTGCAGTCTATCATGTTTTCACTTGCGATTACGGCGGCCGAGACCATGGGTGTAATCTTATACGCCTCTATGAGATCGACCTCGATACCCATGTGCTCCAGAACGACCGGTTCGTTGTTGATAAAGACCACCGCAGCGTCCACCCTGCCGGCGAGCAGGGTCTCGATCTGCGTGTAGCCGATATAGCTTATTACAATATCATCGAGGTCCATGTCTTCGTTCTTCAGCAGGAGCCGGAGACCGATAAAATTCGAGCCGTAGGGTACCGGGGTGCCTATCTTTCTGCCCCTGAGCCCGGCCACGTCCCTGATACCGAGCTCCCTGCGGGACACGATCCCCACGGGATACCTGACGTACATGGTATAAATAACCTTTATCGGTATACCGCGCTCACGCGCCAGAATGACCTGGTCGCTGTCCGAAACACCGAAATCGACCTGGCCCGATGCCACGAGCGACATGATATCAGTTGCAAACCCGTAGTCGAAAACCACGTCGAGATTTTCCCTCTCGAAATACCCGAGCTTTTTCGCCGCGTAATAGGGCGCGAACTGCACGTTGGGGATATAACCCATGGCGATCTTTATTTTATCCGCGGCCCGGGACACAGCCGGACCCGCACACACCAGAATCAAGAGTACGATAACGCTGATTTTCTTCATGTAAAACCCCCTCAAAGAAATGTCTTCCGGATCTACCCCGCTTCCTTCCAGTGTCTTCCGAGAATGAGAAATTCCACAAGCGATACCGCAAGATAGAACGAGATGCCCATGAGACCAAGCAGAATGAGCGCGACGAATACGAGCGCCGTATCGAAGCTCGCCCTCGCCATATTGACGAGTGCGCCGAGCCCGTGCGAGGCGCCGAGAAACTCGCCTATGACCGCCCCGATCACTGAAAACGTGACCCCCACCTTCAGCCCGCCGAAGAGTACGGGAAGCGCGGAGGGCAGCTCGAACTTGAAAAACGTCTTCCACGGTCCCGCGTTGAGCGAGGTGAGGAGCTCCATGATCTCCTTGTCCGCGGATCGGATTCCCACGATACTGTTGATCAGAATGGGAAAAAAGATGATAAGCGCGGCAATGAGCACCTTGGTGTTCCTGCCGAAACCGAACCAGATGATAAGAAGGGGAGCGAGGGCCACGATCGGTATCGCCTGCAAAGCGACGATGTAGGGCGAAAGCAGCCGTTCCAGCGTGAATGATTTCGCAAGCAGGTACCCGATAAAGAAGGCGGCTATTGAGCCCGCAGCGAACCCCAGCATGCTCTCAGACGCGGTGATGAGCATATTATTCAGGATGAGACCTTGCCCGGAAGCCGTGAAGAAACGGGTGAGCACGGTCGATGGGAGGGGCAGTATGTATTCCGGAAGTCCCGTAATCCTCGCGATCCCTCCCCAGAGCAGGATGAAAAGCGCCACTCCAACGGGTATGAGGAGGTACTCGTACCGGGCGGCGATTTTTCTTATCCAGCTCCCCTCCCGTTTCGGCCGGTGAAGGGCCCGTACGGTCATCTCATCCTTCCACACGGACTTGATCTGCTTCCTTATTCTGACTACCGTGTTCGATATGTACGAAGATGAAAAAATATCTCCGCCGAGCTTTTTTTTCTCTTCATCCACATCGATGACCTTCGTAATTTTACCTTCGGACCGGGAGAGAACGGCGATCCTGGTGGACAGCAGGACCGCTTCGGAAATACTGTGCGTGACGAACACGATCGTCTTCTTCGTTTTCCGCCATATATCGAGCAACAGGAGGTTCAGGCGCTCCCGTGTGATGGAGTCGAGCGCACCGAACGGTTCGTCGAGCAGGAGTATGTCGGGATCGAGTATGAGGGCGCGCGCAATGGCGACCCGCTGCTGCATACCTCCCGAGAGCTCGTTCGGATACATGCGCTCGACCCCCCGGAGTCCCATCAAATCCACCAGCTCCCGGGCCCGGTCCACGTCGGCCTGTTCAATTTCTCCGCGCGCGACCTCGACCGGGAGGAGTATGTTCCTGAGAACATCGCGCCAGGGAAGCAGGATGGGCTTCTGGAAAACGTTGCCCGTATCCTTTCTCAGGAATTTCACGGCCTCCCCCTTTATGGATACCGTACCCGAGGTCGGATGATAGAGCCCCGAGATCAGCTTGAGCACCGTGGTCTTTCCGCTCCCCGAGGCGCCGACAATGGACAGGAAATCGCCCTGCTCCACCTTCAGATCCAGGCCCCGAAGTACATTGACATGCTTCTTCCGGTCGCTCTTCAGGGGAAAGTGCTTGTGCACGTTTTTCAGCTCGATAAAAGACCGCATCATACGTTATCCGTCCGCAAAAACTGCGCTCTATTGAAGGCTGAAGGGAAAGCGTACTGAAAGGGGAACAAACCGTCTAAAACGTTGGTGGGGTTTGTTCTTCTCCCGTCCAGACTCTCACTGTCGGCTCCGGATTTACACCGGATCTGCACTTGAATCCGTGAAGATTCAGCACTCGCGGGCTTTTACCGCCGGTCGGGCTTTCACCCTCGCCCCGAAGAACAATTTCAATCTATACAGCCCGGCGACTGTTGTCAACCGGTTTTCATTATAGAGTTAAAACCTGCGCCTA
>CAYWUT010000031.1:0-1822 GCA_964460545.1 uncultured Spirochaetota bacterium | reverse complement strand
TAAAACCTGCGCCTATTCAACGCACCTTCCCATCTTAAATCATTACATGAGCTGAGGGAGATAAGGCGTTTTTTCCATGAATGCAAGCGTTTCTTCAAAGGTACGCATCCCGTCCGAAGTCGTCTTGCCCGAGAGGCAGATACCGGCCATCGCGTTTGCAAATCGCATCGACCGTTCGAGGTCCCATTCCTCGTGTATTCCGTAGAGCATACCCGCGCAGAACGCGTCACCCGCTCCCACCGTGGCCTCGATGAATCCGGCCGGAAGATCGTGCGACGGATAGAAAACGGGAGATCCCGACCTGAGAGAACCGTACGCGCCCTCGGGGAAATGTATACACACGAGCCCGCTCTCTCCGTTCTCAAAGAGCACATCCAGGGACCTTCGCAGATTATCCGTATTCAGGCCGCCGTTTTTTTCCCTGATCTCGTACCCCGAGGTTTTCCCCGCCTCTATCTCATTCAGTATGAGGTAGTCGGTAAAACGAAGCGCGGGCGGAACGAGCTTGTTGAAACGGTTTCCGCTCTCGCTCACCACGTCGACCGAGGTGTGAAGCCCGTGGTCCTTGGCCTTTTTCAGGAGCCGTGCCATACGCGTACCGTATGCGTCATCAGGAGCGTCGAGCCTGTCCAGGAGCAGGATATAGCCGACATGCAGGATATCGGTTTTTATTTTATCAAAGTCAAAGTGCTCCACATCGAGGTGCATGTTCGCCCCACCGTGATGGAAAAACGTTCTGTCTCCCGTATCCCGAACGGTATAGACATCGGTGTACGAGGTCATAACACCGTCCATGCCGTGCATCATGGAAACATCAATGGAATGGTTTTTAAGGTCTTCGAGTATGAACTCACCGTCCGCATCGTTCGATATCATACCGACCCCGCAGAGCGGTATCCCCGTACCCAGCATGGCGAGGTCCTTGAGCACGTTGTACGCACATCCCCCGCTCGCCGACATCTCCTCGAGGATTGCGGATACCATTCCCTGTTCGGGCCAACAGTCGATGATCTTGTTATGGTCGATGATAAAATTGCCTCCGGCCGTAATGCCCCTTTTCACCTCGCACCCTCCTGTCAGTGTATTTATTATAATGATCCGACCCCGGGACCGGGATACTGCGGTACTATTTTTTCAGATTTCCCACATCCGCCCAGCTGCCCCGGTTGTCCACCCCGTAACACCTGTTCATGATTTTTTGTATGTAGGCGCCGTCCTCCAGAGACGGGACAGCGGCTTTCTTTTCACAAACCGATTTGAGAAAGTAGTACTGGCATGCCATATGCCCCCGCAGCCAGCCTATGGGGAAACGCGGTCCCGGAAAATTGCTTTTCGATTCCGGATCCTTGTTCATGGTTTCGAGGGCCTTGTACCCGCGTGTGCCCCCTATGGGAGAATCGGGGTCACGACTGTCGTAGAGGTACACATATACCGGATTCATCGATTCGAACCGGAGCGCCCCCTCAGATCCGTATATTTCTATATTGAGGTCGTCATTGCTCCCGGAGATCACCTTGGATACCTCGATGGTGCCGAGCGCCCCGTTTTTCATCCTGCAGCCGAGCAGTATATGGTCCTCGGACTCGATCTTGACCATTCTACCCTCTTCGTCCGGTCTCTCGGGATAGAGTATGAAACTGTCCATGGTTATCCGTTCGTACCCGCCGAGATACGAGTAGACCAGGTCGAGCGCGTGAGAGCCCATGTCCACGAGCGTGCCACCGCCCGCCTTGCCGACATCCTGCTTCCAGCCCCGAAAATTCTTTGTCTTGATGTTGCTCGAGTGGTAGTAGGTGACGCGGAAGGAGAGGATCCTGCCGAG
>CAYWUT010000030.1:0-31644 GCA_964460545.1 uncultured Spirochaetota bacterium | reverse complement strand
GCTCGATGTCACAGTGGGCGGTAACAAACCCGTGGGGCCAGAAGGGTATCCCGCTTTCGTCGAGCCGTTCTTTCAGCCGGTCCGCGGGCGGTTCGAATATTGATACCGGTACGATGACCATGTGGAATTCGCCCTTCACCCGGCCCAGCCTCGCGAGCACTCCCTCGCCGACCTTGCAGATGAGCTTCACGGAGAGCCCTCCCGCCCCGCCCTCGGTCGGTATGCCGTGCACGGCGAATCCCGCGGGTCCGAGCTTTCCGGCGAGCGACGGGGGACATGCGCCGTCTCCGATAATCTTGATTTCACCGTTCTTCTTGTCAATATGCTGGAGGTCGCCGTAGTAAACCCGTTCACTGCTCAGCATGGTGAGGAGCAGGGTGCTCATGGCGGTATTGAAATCCCCCAGCGTCGATGTGCCGGTCCCGTCCTCGAGCATCATGGATTGGGCGAAGCAGGTGGCTGAAAAATCATCCCCCAGACCCGGGAACGACTGGATCGTGTAGAAGTCGAATTTTTCTTCGTCCACGACCTTGCGCAGAGCGAGGTAGAGCCTGATTGACCGCTCGTTTACCGGGGTACGCTCCGGGACCTGGCCGAAGAGCTTTTTCAGTCTCGGCTCGAACGCCTCTATCTCGCCGGACGTGATTCCCTCCGCCGTTTTCAGGAGCTGTGTGGTATCGCGCGAGTCGATGTCCACGCCGAACATCCGCATCCACTGGGAGGGATCCGCGACGCCGCAGGTCTGGCCCATTCCGCGCCCGCCGAAGGTGCCGATGGTCGAGAAGTTGAGAAAGTTTTTCAGGTGTGAGGCGCGGACGTATGAAACGACCCGTTCGACTTCGTCCTCTTCGTCGGCCCCGCCGTAGACGAACTTGTGCGGTATGCCGACCTCGAGCAGTCCTCCGTGGAGAACGAGACCGCCCACGGGCCTCCATCCCTGGGAACCGGGATGCGTCCATACGAGCAGCCCCTTCCCCGTTTTCGCGTAGTCCCGCACCGCGGCGATCATCTCGGAGGCCCAGACCCAGGTGCCGGTAAAAAGTATGACACAGTCGATCGAGTCGTCGTCCCTGAAACGCTTCAGGGCGATGCGCGCTTCCTCCTTGGTCGCTACCACGACATCGTGCTCCACGAGCTCGATGGAACACGCCTTGAGGGCGTTTTTCGATTTTTCGATGATCTTATCGTCGATAAAGGGTTTTCCCATGGGGTCTTCCAAACCGTCCTTGTGGGTTCCGTAAACGATGAATCCTGCTTTTGGTGTTATCATGTTTCCTCCTCGGTTTATGTCATGCCCCGGGTGTCCCGGGACATCCATTTTTCTTTTTTTGTATCGCCCGTCGTATGTTTTTAATCCTCCTGCTAGCTGCTGAAATCCCGCATGAGTGTATAGAGTTCCCTGTATTTTTCGAAACGTTCGCCGTACACGGCCGCGTTTCCGGGATTCGGCTCTATCTCGCCCTCGAGCATGACCCAGCGGCTCGCTATGTCCGTCACGGGTTCTCCCGTGAGCGCCGAGCATCCGAGCATCGCGGCGGCGAAGCAGGCCGCCTCGGTCACCCGAACCCTGGTGATGGGCTTGTTCAGCACATCGGCCTTGAGCTGTATCCATGCGGTCGATCGCGCTCCCCCGCCAATGGCGCGCAACTCTTCGACTCCAATGCCCGAATGGGTGAGAATGTCGAGGTTGAGCCGCATCTCGAAAGCCACGCCCTCGAGCAGGGCCCGGAGCATGTCACTCCGCTTCGTGGAGAGCCTCAGCCCGACAACCGCCCCCGGCGTCCTGGTATCGAAATAGGGCGTACCGCTCGGGGTGAAGTAGGGGAGGACCATGAGCGGAGATGGTTTTTCCCCCAGGTCCCGGAGTATGAGTTCATACGCGTCCTCACCGGTTTCAGAGGCCCGGGCCATCTCTTTTCGGCACCATTCGTCCCTGAACCATTTCAGGATATTGCCGCCCGTGAGGCTGAAAGCCGCGGTCGTATACATGCCGCTGATCGTGTAATCGTAGGTGCACAGGTTGTAGTCCCGCAGCTCGTCGCTCTGTATGGGGCCGTCGAACGCGGGGGAGATGCACTCCGAGGTTCCCGTGGCGTACATTGCCTTTCCGCTTTTCACCACGCCCGCTCCCAGCGCGCCGAGCGGCTGGTCGTGTCCCGCCGTGGACACGAGAACCTCTTCCTGGAAACCGAGTCCGCGCGCGGTGTCACGGTCAATGGTACCCACGCCCGTGCCTGAGGGAAGCGGAGTCGCCAGATGGGAGGGGGTGATGGAGAGCTCGTTCAGGATTTTATCTTCCCACGCGTGTGTTCTGATATTGAACAGCATCGTCCTTCCGGCAAGCGACCAGGATATGGCCGGATCGATACCGAGCGCGTGCTGTATGAGGTCTTCGAAACACAGGAATTTTTCCGCACGGCCGAACACGTCCCCCCTGTTTTCCTTCAGCCAGAGGAGCTTGAAGAGTGAAAACATGGGATGGGCCGTATGGCCCGTTATCCGGTAGAGCTTCTCAACGCCGAAAGCCTCGCTCCACCGCTTCGCGATTTCGGCCGGCCTCGTGTCAAAGGTTATCATCGCGTTGGCGAGATATTCCCCCTTCGGACCGATCGGTGTGAAGGCCTCGCCCTGCGTCGATATTCCGAGCGCGCGTACGGGGTTTTTCCGGCATGATGCCTGCGCTTCCTTCATCACGGTAAAACAGCTGTCCCGGACCGTCTCCGAATCCAGCTCGGCCCAGCCCTCCTGCGGGCTCAGGGTTTTATACTCCCGGTAGGAGAGCGCGAGCTGTTTTCCGTTCTCATCGAAGATGACGGCCCTGCACCCCGTCTGTCCCACATCCAGACCCATGTAGCTCATCCGTTGCTCCTCTTCTCGTAATGGCCGGTCCAACAGACATCATGGACCGGATACCCTTATCCCTTCACTCCATGCCCCGTGCGCTTCTAAAGCTCCGTGTAGTAGTCGGTAGTGTTGATGAGGTAGTGTATGCCCCCGATGATGCTCGCGTCGTTTGCCAGATCCGATGTTTGAAGCTCGGGCATGAAAAGTACCTTGTCACTGATCTCGTTTTGAATCAGGCTGAGGAGAAAATTTCCCGCCCGTGAGAACCCCCCTCCGAAGATCACGATTTCGGGGGTGAGCATGTTGATTATGTTGCACAGGGCCATGTTGAAATAACAGAACGATTCCTTCAGTATTGAATAGGCTACGGGATCGCCCTGAGCAGCGGCCTTGAATACGGCCCGCGCCGTTATTCCCTCCTCGCCCTCTTCGGTGATGCGGCCGAGGAGCGTGTCTCCGTATCGCCTGGCCGCCTCCTCTCCCTTACGCTGCAGCGCCATTCCGGATATGTTTTTTTCGAGCGCGCCGAATTCATAGGGCACGATCCTCCCTCTCCTGAATTCCTCGATGCTCGAGAAGAAATACCCGATTTCACCCGCCGAGTTGTTGGGTCCGAAGTAGATATCGCCGTTTATCATGACCGAGCAGCCGAGCCCGTAGGCGAAATCTATGTAGACTACGTTGCTGCGGTCCCGCGCCTTGCCCGCGACCTTCTCTCCCAGGAGCGAGAGCTTGGTTGAGTGATCGATAATCACCTCATGGAGGAGGAGGTCCCGCAGGGCTTCCTTTATATCGCCCGGCTCCTCCGTGCCGATTCCGGGAAACCACTTCATCTCCCTGCCGCCTTCCACGTATACGCCGGGCGCTATGCAGATGATCTTGAGAATCGATTCCGGTGCGATCCCGGTTTCATCGATCGTACCGACCACACAGGTCCTGATAACGTCGATGCGGTCCCTGACGCTCATCCCCTTGTTGAATTCGCCCTCCTTTTTTTTAAGCACGCCGCCCTTCAGGTCCGAGACAGCAACCCGGTATCCCACGCGTCCCATCTCGAATGCCATGAAGTGTTTCTTCGAGCTGTTGAAACGGAGGAGCATGGGCTTTCGTCCGCCCCGGGACCTGCCCTCGCCGATCTCGTGAACGATGTCCCTGTCCATGAGCTCGTCGATGAGCGTGGAAACGGTCGGTTTGGAGATATGTGTATGCCGGACGATATCGGCCCTGGAGAGGGGCTCGTTGTGAATAAGGGTGTTGAGTATGAGGCGTACGTTGTTATCGCGGATGTGGGACTGGGACTGCTTCGTGAGCTGTACGTTTTTCAAGAATTTCCGTTCCTTGCCGCCGGTTTATACGGACCGGACGTATTCCAGCCGGGCCGCCGAACATCCCCTTGAGGAGGATTGTAAGGCCGATTAACTAACTTGTCAATAATTAAAAGAAAACCTTTAAAAATATATTAAGACTTGACTTATTTTCTATACCGGGGATACTTGATAGGTATTGGTTTTTACCAACCCAAAACGACGGCGGTATCATCATGACGTCACGTGAGAGAATGCTCGCGGCCCTCAGCTGTGAACCGGTGGACTATACTCCCTGCTCCTTCATGCTCTTCTTCAACCTCTACGAGAAGTGCGGGTCCGACCGGGAATACGTGGAGGAGCTCGTGCGCAGGGGCCTCGACGGGTTCGTGCACGTGGGGCATTTAAATCACGGGATGCACGAATACGGCATACTGCATCCCGAGGTAACGTGGAAGGAATGGATCGAGAAAGAGGAGGGCGCCGTATACTTCTGCAGGAGGCTCGACACTCCGGCGGGCCCCCTCACCGCCCGGGTGAGACAGAGGGACGGGTGGCCCGCGGAGGGGGATTTCCCCCTTTTAAAGGACTGGATCGTGCCGAGGGCGGAGGAAGCGCTCGTCAAGCCGGAACGGGATTTACAAAAGCTTCGGTACCTGTTCGGGCCCTTCAGGGACGAGGATATCGCGAAGCTCCGCGATGAAGCGCGGGAGGCTGAGAAACTCGCCGGCAAACACGGCCTTCTCATGGTCGGAGGATGGAAGGGTACGGTACGCCCGGGGCTGCAGGTCGATCCCGGTGTCATGGGCGCTGATGCCATGGCGTGGCTCTCGGGATACGAGGATATCATGGTGCTTTCCCTCACGAAACCCGGCGTCATCGAGGAGTACCTGGGCGTCATTCACGAATGGAATATGCGGCAGCTGTCAATCTACCTCGATCTGACCCCGGCGGACCTCATAATAAGGAGAGCATGGTACGAGACCACGGAATTCTGGACCCCTGACGCGTACAGGAAACTGATCTTTCCCTTCCTCAAAAGGGAGGCCGAGCTCGTTCACGAGGCCGGGAAAAAGTACGGCTACATCATAACGAGCGCTTTCGTACCGCTCATCGATTCCATTCTCGATGCGGGCATTGACGTGCTGATCGGACTCGATCCCGAGGAGGGAAAGGGGACCGACCTCAAAATGGTGAAGGAGAGGTTCTCCTCGGCAAAGCGCGCGCTGTGGGGAGGTGTCAGCGGAGCCGTGACGGTCGAGACCGGAACGGAGGAGGAGACCGAACGGGCCGTGCTCCGCGCGCTTTCCATCCTCGGAAAAGGGGGAGGGTTCATCCTCTCACCGGTGGACAACGTCCGTGAGGACACGGAGACCGCGTGGCGCAATACGCGGGTTTTCCTGGAAACCTGGAAGAATCACAGGAAAGAATACGTATAAAATGAGCTTGCCGCAATGTTCGTGCTGATTTTCCGGAAAGAGCTTGTTCGCGGCCTTACCGCCGGGGGCGTAAGGGGATAGACCAAGGAGAAAACATATGAGCGATTTTAGCGCGCGGGAGCTGTACGAATGGTGCAGGGTTCCCTATGAAGAGCTGGAAAATCACCCGGGCCTGAAGGTCCCCTTCAGGCTGGTGAAGGACTCGGCCGAGATGGGCCGTATCATGGCCGGGGAGCTGGTCGAGCTTATACAAAAGAACAATGACGCGGGATGGAATACGAGGGCCGTTATTCCCTGCGGACCGAGCTGCTGGTACGAGCCGTTCACCGGCCTCGTGAACAGGGAGCGGGTGAGCCTGAAAAATCTGACGGTCTTTCACATGGATGACTGTCTCGACTGGCAGGGACGTCCCCTTCCGGACGCGCATCCGTACAACTTCAGGTCGACCATGGAGCGCTTATTCTACGGACCGGTCGACCCCGGACTCTCCGTACCGGAGAAAAACAGGTTCTGGCTCATGCCCGACACGATCTCCGAGGTGGCGCTGCGAATCGTGGAAGCGCCCCTGGACATCACCTACGGAGGGTGGGGCCAGGACGGCCATGTCGCGTACAATCAGGCGAGGCGCCATCCGTTCAGCGGCCTGTCGATCGACGAGGTGAGGAACTCGACGATCCGGGTGCAGGAGAACAACCTCGATACCGTGCTGGCGCTTTCCCACCGCTCGTTCGGAGCGGCCTATCAGTTCGTGCCGCCCATGTCCGTGACGCTCGGCGTAAAGGAGTGCCTGTCGGCGGCACGTGTGAGGCTTTTCAGCGATACGGGCGCGTGGAAACAAACGGCGCTCAGGGTCGCGCTGTTCGGGCCCCCGACCCCTGAGTACCCCATAACGCTCCTCCATGAGCATCCCGACGCGCTCATTACGGCCACGGTGAGTACGGCCCGCCACCCCATATCCGATCACCCGGAGTGGGACTTCGGGCTGTAGGTGACGGTCCTTCGGCCCGTGATTAATTTATTCAAGCTCGTTAAATGAAGGCGTGCGGCGTATGAAACACCTGCATATCGATCCGGGAAGGTTCCGCTACCAGGCGATGATAGGGACCGGAGGCATAGGAACGGGACGGTTTTTCCGTGCAAACGGGAACCGAACCCTCGGCAGGGAGGAGAGCAGGAGCGGCCGTTTTTTAAAAAGAAAAGACTACTGCAAGCTCCATATCGTCTCGCACTACGTGCAGACACTTCTCGGCCCCTCATTCAGGACGATTCCGATCGGCATGGTCGGCGGGGATTATGCGGGAAAGGATCTCCGTGAAGAGATGGCGGAGGCTGGGATGGACATGCGCTCGGTGACAACCCTCCGGGGTGCGGAGACCCTCTTCTCCTTCTGCGTCGTCTACCCGGACGGAAGCGGGGGCAACCTCACCACGGACGATTCCGCTTCTTCCAGGGTCGACAGGGACCTTATAGACGGGGCGCTGAAGAGCTTCGAACGGTACAGGGGGAAGGGTATAGCGCTCGCCGTGCCGGAGGTCCCGTTGGATGCGCGGCTCAGGCTGCTCGAGCACGGACGGGCCCACGATTTCTTCTGCGCCGGGTCCTTCACCTCGCGGGAGATCGAGAGCGTGCTTTCAGGCAGGGTACTGGGTATGGTCGACCTGCTCGCCCTCAATCTTGATGAGGCCCGCATGGTGGGGGGAGCGGGAGAGGACGAGCAGGCCGTAAAATCCGCGGTGGAGGCCCTGGGGAGGTTTAATCCGAACATACTCGTTACGGTGACCGCGGGACGAAACGGGAGCTGGGCCTGGGACGGCGGGCTTTCATACCGTCCGGCCGTTCGAACGCGTACCGTTTCAACGGCCGGAGCCGGGGACGCCTTCCTGGCCGGCGTGCTCGCCGGGCTCACGGCAGGGCTCGGACTCCCGGATGCACAGGAGCTCGGTACCCTTATCGCTTCACTCTCTGTTACCTCGCCCCATACCATACACAAGTCAATCGACCGTGAGGCCCTCTCCGATTTCGCCCGAAGGGAAGGGGCCGGGCTTTCTGAAAACGTGGCTTCCCTCCTCAGGGGAGAAGACAGGGAAGCCGATAGAGCGGCGGACGGATCGGGGGCCGAATCATGACCGGGAGGGAGATCGTCCGCATGGTTTTCGAGGGGAAAAAACCGCCGTACGTTCCCTGGTCGTGCGGGTTTACCGTTGAGGCGCGCGAGAAGCTGGTCGGCCGTTTCGGGGACGGGCTCGAGGGAGCGCTGCAGAACCACCTGCTCACGCTCGGAAACGACATCGGCTTCTTCGATAAAATCGGAAAAGACCTCTTCAGGGACGTATTCGGCGTGGTGTGGGACAGGAGCATAGACAAGGACATCGGGAATATCAGGGGGTCAATTCTTAAAACCCCCTCCCTGCGCGGATATACTTTCCCGGACCCCCTGGACGACCGTTTCTTCAGCGATATACCGGGTAAATTAGATGAATGGGGGGACCGTTTCAGGGTTTTCTCGGTGGGCTTCTCGCTTTTCGAACGTGCGTGGACCCTGCGGGGAATGGAAAACCTGCTCACGGACATGGTGCTGAATCCGGGATTCGTGCACACTCTCATGGACGCGATCGCGGATTACAACATCGAGATGGTAACCGAGGCACTGCGCTACGACATCGACGCTGTTTATTTCGGGGACGACTGGGGTCAGCAGAGCGGCCTCATCATGGGTCCCGCGCTGTGGCATGAATTCCTGCGCCCCGCGCTCGCCAGGATGTACCGGACGGTGCGGAAGGAGGGCCGGTACGTCATGATTCACTCGTGCGGTGACGTGGACGAGCTCTTCGAGGAGCTCATATCCCTGGGCGTCAATTGTTTCAATCCCTTTCAGCCGGAGGTCATGGATGTTTTCGATCTGCTCGACCGGTTCCGCGGGCGCCTCAGTTTTCACGGCGGCCTGTCCACGCAGCGCACCCTTCCCTACGGGTCCGTCGACGATGTTCGGGAAGAAACTCTACGCCTCATCGGAGCGGGAGCCGCGGGCGGATACATCTTCGCTCCCGCGCATGACGTCGAGGGGGACGTGCCGCTCGAGAACATGCTCGCCTTCCTGGAAACGGTGCACTCCCAGCCCGGGTTTACGGGTTTCTAGTTGAGCCCGCTCAAATGACCCTTATACTCCTTTCCCGGTTTTTATGATATAATAGAGCGAATGCCGGATTCTTTTACACTATTCGTACGGGTGAATAGAGGGAGGAAGGTCCCATGACGTCACGGGAGAGAATACGACACGCCATAAACCACCGGGAAGCGGACCGGGTTCCGCTCGATCTCGGGTCCACGCTCGTCACCGGAATACAGGCGAGTATCTACGCGCGGTTGAAAAAGTCACTCGGCATCGGGGAGGGAAGGACCCTGGTGTACGATCCCTATCAGATGCTCGCCGAAGTAGAGGAGCCGGTGAAGGAGAAGCTCGGAGTGGACACGCTCGGTATTCAACTCCCCGTCACCATGTTCGGGTACAGGAACGAGGATTATAAACCCTTTACCATGTTCGACGGTACGGAGGTGTTCATTTCGGGCCACTTCGAATACGACGTGCTCGACAGCGGGGATATCGTCCAGTATCCGCAGGGAGACCGGAGCGCGCCCCCGTCCGGCAGGATGCCGAAGGGGGGCTACTACTTCGATTCAATCGTCCGGCAGGAGCCCATCGTCGAGGAAGAGCTCGACGCCCGCGAGTGGGCGGAGCAGACCTATTCGCTGTACACGGATGAGGACCTGCGATTCCTCGAGGAAGCGTCCAAGCACTGGTTCGAGGGGACCGATTACGCGCTGCTCGGCAATTTCTGGGGAGCCGGTTTCGGAGACATAGCGGTGGTACCGGGACCCGCCGTCCTGAACCCGAAAGGAATTCGCGATCCCGAGGAATGGTATGTTTCCACGGTTACACGAAGGGAGTACGTCAGGGAGATATTCGGGTACCAGTTCGAGATTCAGATGAAGAACCTACGTATGTACCGTGAAGCGGTCGGGGACAGGATCGATATCATCGTAATGAGCGGTACTGATTTCGGCTCACAGAACGGCCCGTTCATCTCTCCGGACAGCTACCGGGAGCTCTTTATGGACCTGCACCGTTCCATGAACAGGTGGGTCCACGAGAACACGGGGTGGAAGACCTTTTTCCATACCTGCGGGTCCATAGCCGAATTCCTCGATGATTTCCGGGAAGCTGAGGTCGATATTCTCAATCCCGTTCAGATATCGGCCCGGGGAATGGATCCGGCTTTCCTGAAGGAAAATTACGGAGATGATTTCGTATTCTGGGGCGGCGGCGTCGATCCGCAGGGGACCCTCGCTTTCGGGACCCCTGAGGACGTGGCCCTCGAGGTTGCCCGCAACCTCGATATTTTCAAAAAGGGCGGCGGTTATGTGTTCAACAACGTCCATAACATACAGGCGAACGTGCCGCTTCAAAACCTCATGGCCATGTTCGAAACCTTCGACAGGCACCGCGTGTACGGGTAGTTGTTACGCAGGCTTCTTTCAGAGCATTTCCACGAGCATTTTCTCGACTGTTTCGTCGTCATGGTCCACGGGATTGAAGTTCCTGCTCCCGCCCCTGGAATTCTCCACGATGCCCGGAATATCCTCAGCCTTTACGCCGTAATCGCCCAGGCGTGTCGAAACACCGAGTTCTTCGGCGAATCGTTTGAATGCTGACGCGGGATCGTCGCCGCGGTCCAGGAGACGGGCCAGCTCGCCGTACCGTTCTTTTCGGGCGGGATAGTTGTACTCTATGACCTTGGGCATGAACACGGCGCATGCTCTTCCGTGCGGTACACCGAAGCCTATGCCCAGGGGATGGGAGAGCCCGTGCGCCAGCCCCAGCCCGGCGTTGGCGAGCGTGATGCCTCCGTAGAGCGACGCGAGCGAGAGGGCTTCCCGTGCCCGGAGGTCGGAGGGGTTCCTGTAGGCCGCGGGAAGATATTCGATCGCGAGGCCGATCGCTTTTGACGCGAGCGTATCGGTTATGGGACCGCTGTTTTTCGAGGTGTACGCCTCGAGGTTCTGAATGAGCGCGTCGAGGCCCGTATCCACCGTTACCTCGGGAGGCACGCTCAGGGTGAGGGACGGATCGATAATGGCACAATTCGGGACCATGTACTCGGAGCGGATGCTCTTCTTGAAGAGACCGTTTTTCTCCGAGATCACGGCGTTCTTCGTTATCTCTGCGCCCGTACCCGATGTGGTGGGGAGGGCTATGTAGGGGATCGAGCATTCGGTAAAGGATTTTCCCTCCCAGTAATCCCTCACCGCGCCGCCGTTTACGACGATGATCGAGGCCGCCTTGGCGGTATCGATGACGCTCCCGCCGCCGGCACCGATTATGACATCGGGGCCGATCGACCGTATTTTTTCCACAATCCCGTCGACCAGCAGCTCGTCGGGATCATGCGTCACTCCCTCGACGGTCTGAACGTCGATGTCGCTCCGGCGAAGCGCGGCGCATATTCTATCGAAATTGCCGCTCTGCCTGATTGAGGTTCCTCCGGTTACGAGTACGGCCTTTGTTCCGTATTCCCCGGAGAGCTTTC
Source organism: uncultured Spirochaetota bacterium (assembly GCA_964460545.1). Taxonomy (GTDB): domain Bacteria; phylum Spirochaetota; class B62-G9; order B62-G9; family DRHN01; genus CAYWUT01. The sequence continues at coordinate 20,472 of CAYWUT010000030.1, read as the reverse complement.
CGAGCTCCTCGACCGTTCCGGTTCCAAAAAGTATGGTACCCGGAACCTTGAGGAGAGATCTTTTCCCGTATTCATCCATCCTGCGCCCCCCCCTCGGCATTATTCGTTTCTTAATATATGCCACCTGGATAATATAAGGGCAAACAAATTAATAGGCAGGATGGGTTTTTAAGTGCCAGGATTCGCGGAACCGGGGACCGTTTCAATTAGTCTTACTAAACTCTATTTTATTCGGGAGACCGGAAAGGTTTTCTATGGTCTTTTTCTTTCATTCGGGTTATGCTAATCACCGTTCATCAGCGGGAATATGTCTGGGGATGCCCGGTACCATTTCATGCAGCCGAACGACACTTTCCGATCGAAAGGGAGAAGAGGAATGACAAAACTCCTTATAGCGGATGACGAAGCCATTATCGCCATGCAACTCAGCGACTATCTTACGTCCGCGGGATACGACGTCATCGGCACCGTGTCATCCGGAGAGGAATCGCTGCGGGCCGCCCGGAAGCTCTCTCCCGACCTCATTCTCATGGATATCATCATGCCCGGAGGCATGGACGGCATTGAGGCCGCGCGGAAAATCAACCGGGAGCTCGATATACCCGTGATTTTTCTCACCTCCTTTGCGGATGAAAAACTGGTGGAGCGTGCAAAGAGCGCCGGACCTTACGGGTACCTTCTCAAGCCCTTCACGAACAAGGAGATTTTCGCGTCTATTGAGGTTGCCCTCTACCGAAGGAGGATCGAGCGGGAAATATTCCGCGCGACCATGGACGAAACGTTCGATCCCCTGCTCGTTTTCAGTCCCGAAGGGGAGCTCCTCGAAATGAACAAGCAGGCTGAAACCCATCTGGGCTACGCGAAGAAGGATCTGATCGGCATTTCTCTGCGCGATCTCTTCACTCCCGAAACAGTCGAGCAGGCGGATGAAGCTTTCAGGAAAACGATCGCCCTGGGCGGGGGCCGGGTGCAGGGGTTTATCGCCACGCGCACGGGAAGTGAAATATGGGTGAACGTGCTGTTCAGCCTCCTGCATTACGGGGAGAGAAAAATTGTGCTCGGCACCATCAGGGACGAGCGCGCCGGGAGGAGAGCGGGCCCCGCTGATAAAAGTGCCGATGCTTTTTCCTCCAGGCCGATTCTCATCTGTGCGGCCTGCAGGAAGCTGTGCGATGACGACGGCAGGTGGGTGAGAATGGAGGAGTACTTCAAGAACCACGGTGATATTCTTTTTTCACACGGGCTCTGTCCGCAGTGCGCCCATAAGCTGTGGCCCGACATGCCGCCGGAGCTGTATAAAGACCGGCCCCTCCCTTGAAAAAGGTTTTTTATTTTCCCGGAATCCCCAGGATTTTCGCACGGACGGGAAATCAGAGCAGGTTGGATGCGAGTTCGGCGAGCTCCGAACGTTCCCCCTTTTCGAGGGTCACATGGGCGTATAAATTCTGTCCCTTCATCTTGTCGATGAGGTAGGTGAGGCCGTTGCTCCTCGAGTCGAGGTAGGGCGTATCGATCTGGTAGGGGTCCCCGGTAAATACCACCTTTGTTCCTTCACCTGCCCGGGTAATGATTGTTTTCACCTCATGGGGGGTGAGATTCTGCGCTTCGTCTATAATGAAGAAGATTTTCGAGAGATTGCGTCCCCTGATATAGGCGAGCGGGGTGATAACGAGCTTCTCCGAGTTTAATAAATCCGTTATTCGCCTGGAATCGGAGGACGTGTCGTCATACTGGTTTTGAATGACCGACAGGTTGTCGTGAAGGGGCTGCATGTACGGTTCCAGCTTGGACTTCACGTCGCCGGGCAAAAAGCCCAGGTCCCGGTTGGAGAGCGGGACCACGGGCCTGGCGAGGTATATCTGCTTGTAGTGCTTCCTTATTTCGAGGGCAGCGGCCAGGGCCATGAGCGTCTTTCCCGTTCCGGCCTTGCCCGAAAGGGTGACGAGCGAGATATCGTCGTTCATGAGGGCGTCGAGCGCGAATGTCTGTTCCGCGTTCCGCGGTATTATGCCGTATCCTTTCATCTTCTTCACGTGATTGAACGTATCGTCGACCTTCCGGTAGGTGGCAAGCGCGCTCTTCTTCTCGTTCCGGAGTATGAAGTACTCGTTCGGCCGCAGGTCGATATCGAGGTTCAGTTCCTTCCGCTCGGCGAAACCTTCGGAATATATACGCTCGATGAACGACTCCTCGATGTTCTCGAGCAGGGATTTGCCCTTATACAGGTCGTCGATGTTCTTGATCTTGCCGGTCTCGTAATCTTCAGCCTTGATCCCGATACTCTTCCCCTTCATCCTCAGGTTGATATCCTTGGATACGAGGGTGACGCGTTCACGCCCGAATTTCTTGGATAGATTGTACGCGACTGAAAGTATGCGGTGATCGGGCTTGTCCTCCCAGAAGAGCTCGCTCAGGTATTTATCCCGCTTTATATTCGTATTGACGATGATCACGCCGCCGTTTTCGAGGTCGATTCCCTCGTTCAGGAGATTATCCCCCCCAATCGTATCGAGCGTTCTCGAGAACTCACGGGCGTTGTAGTTGATGATCTCGTTTCCGCGCTTGAACTTGTCGATCTCCTCCAGCACGGTGATGGGAATGACGACGTTGTGCTCCTCAAAGGAGTAGATGCACCGGTAGTCGTAGAGAATTACGTTGGTATCGAGTACGAATATCTTGTATTCATTCTTTTCGAGTATATGCAAGGCAGGATTCCTTTAACGAAGGATATGAGGACAAAGGTAAGTATAACGTGTTTAGGGTGAGCTTCGAGTTTTTATTTTCTACCCTTGGGCAGTTATTAAACATGATAATTATTCGTATTTTGTTTCATTTATTACTGAAGCTCACCGGAAATAGTATGTCTTATTAATGTGAAAACCCCTCATATTTCATATTTTTTGAAACTCTAAGTTAGCTCTGTTTATATCATGGTAACGTGGTTTGATAAATTATTTTTCGGTGTATACACGCGTTTTTCACGGTTTAAGAACGGATGATTTTTCACACCTGAAATGCGGTAGGGCCGCGGGGCCGGTTCAGAAGGTGCGGGTATACCGGAGATACGTCTCTGACGATGCGAAAACCTGAGAACGGGATCTCTTGACGGCTACCGGGAGTCGAACCCGGTAGAGACATTAATGGAGACTTCCTATCTCCCGTGTCGCTGGTCAAACCAGACCTCAAACTGGTGTGCATGAGGAGCTGGCCAGAACTCGCTCATTCCCAGCTTTTAGCCGTCATGAGGTTTTGGTCGAGCCCGGAAATCGGAGACTGCCGTCTCCCTAATACTATCGGGAGGAAACGATGTTCCGATAAGCATCTGAATGTGTTACGGCACGGGAGCGACCGCGGTATATTTTATTCCCCGGCGCGGGACCGCCATGTAATCGGCCACCCTGTCGCGCCAAACGCGGTAATGTTCCGTTTGCTTGTGTGCCGCAGCGGCCTCCGGGGATTCATACGCCTCGTACATGATGAACCGCGAGGGGTCCTCGTCGCTCTGGAGAATATCGAAACGGACATTTCCGGGCTCTTTTACAGAGGACCTGTGGTTTTCCACCGTCGCTTCTATGAAAGCCTCTATTCGTTCCTCCTTTACCTGAACGAGTACGGTTGTCACGACCATGGCCTTCCCTCCTTTTTATTCCGTCTTATTTTTTCCCGGGCTTTATCATGTTTGTCATCATAATACCCGCCAGCACGAGGACGAACCCGATCCAGAATATCCACGCAAAGGATTCCTTCAGCAGAGCGAGGGAGAGCAGGACGGCGAAAACCGGCGTCAAATATATGTATATGGATATGTGGGACACGGGAAGCTTCTTCAGACACGCGAACCACAGCGGGTAGGCCACCGCGATCATGGTCAGCCCGAGCAGAACCATGAGGAGGGTCAGGGGCGGCGACTCGAATGTACCGCGGAAGCCGACCGTCGATGCTGTCAGTATGGCGAGGAGTACGGAGCCTGACAGAAGGGCGCTCGCCGCGATGATGAGCGGATCTCCCCGCACGAGCAGTTTCTTTCCCAGTACCGAATAAATCGAGAACGAGAGCGCCGCGAGTATGGACAATCCGCATCCGATCAGGCTGAACCCCTCGACACTGAACCCTCTGTTGAACGTGACGAGCACGACTCCGGCGAGCGCGGTGAATATGCCGATTAATTTCGGAAAGGAAAGCCGTTCCCCGAGCAGGACCGCGGCGAGGAGCGCTATGAATACGACGTTTGTCGAAACGAGAACCGCGTTCATCGAGGCCGGTATCCTCGCCAGTGCGCTGAAAGTCAGGATCTGATAGAGGAAAAACCCGAATACACCGAGCCCGAGCGAGAAGAGAAAATCCTTCTTTTCAAGTTTTCTGATTTGCCTGATTTTTCCCGAGACGACCAGGAAAAGGAGAAGTCCCAGAAAGCCGATGCAGAGCGTCACGCTTCCCAGCTGGAGCGGGTGTACCGACTTCAGGATGATCCTCCCCAGCGGGTGCCCGAGGGCCCAGAAGAAGGGGGCGATGAGCATGAAGAGGTGCTGCCGGGTGAGTGCGGTTTTCTGCATTGTTCGGATTCCTCGTCTCAGCCGCGGATCAGTGTTTCTCCGTCGGGTGAAGGTATGCCGGGATGGACCTGTTCACATTACAATCCCGGGGGTAATATTTTGCAAGCCGTTTATCCTTCGTTCCAGAAACCCGGTTTCAGGGAGAGACGGTCGCTCTCCCACCGTATCGTTCCCTCGCTCCTGAGCCTGTGGATGAGACGGGAGAAGGTCTCCGGGTTCGTGCCGACCGCGGCGGCGATTTTCTTTTTTGAAATTCCGATCGTGTATTCGTCACGTTTACCGTAGCGTTCCTGCAGGAAATGGAAGAACCGTTCTTCCGCGTCCCTGGTCATCAGGTGCAGAATCCGGTCCGTAAGCTGCCTCTGTTTTCCTATGAGCATGTTGATGAAATCGTTCCTGAAGTCCTCTACGCGCAGGAGGCAGTGCGCCTGATACTTCGGCAGGAGCAGGAGGAGACTCTCCTCCAGCGTAACGGCGGTCACGGGGTAATCGGCCCGCTCGAAGAGAACCACTTCGGCGAAGAAATCTCCCGGTCCCATGACCCTGATTACGGCCCTCTTGCCGTTTTTATCGACCTTGAACAGCTCGACCGAACCCTGTACCAGGAAGTAGGCGGAATGCCCCTCGCCCCCCTCCAGAAAGAGGACCTCCTTCTTCGGGACCCTCTTCGGAATGCATATATCCACGAGCCGGTCGATGTTCGGTTCCGAAATGCCCGAGAAAAAGTCTGAATTCTTAAGGAGGTTTTTGATATTCGCACGGGCGGAATAATGTTTTTGAGCATCCACACAAGAAAAATGCGTTTTTCTTGATTCATGTCAATCACTTTTTCCCCCGGCGGAGTAGTTTTTATAAGACTTGAAAACGGAGGGGGGATAAGTGAAGAGAAAAATAATAAACATAGACGAGGCGAAGTGCACGGGATGCGGCCTCTGCATACCCGAATGTCCGGAGGGGGCGATTCAGCTTATCGACGGCAAGACCCGCGTGGTCAGCGATCTCTACTGCGACGGTCTCGGGGCGTGCATCGGGCACTGTCCCGAAGGGGCGATCACGATCGAGGAGCGCGAGGCCCTTCCCTACGACGAGCTCAGGGTGATGGAGAATGTCGTGCCGCAGGGGGAGGCCGTGATCAAGGCGCATCTCCGGCACCTCGAAAGCCACGGTGAGGAGGGCTATCTCGGGCAGGCCCTCTCCTATTTGAGGGACAGGGGAATGGAGATCCAGTGGAAGGATACAGTCGCAACCCCTGCCCGCGGGTGCCCTTCCGCCGCTTCGATACACGTTAAAAGCGGCAAAGCCGGGAGTGGTGAAAAGGAGGACGATTCCGATTTTTCAGAGCTCAGGTACTGGCCGGTACAGCTCCACCTTATACCCGCCATGGCGCCCCATTTCAGGAAAGCGGATGTCCTGCTTGCCGCCGATTGCGCCGCTTACGCGATGGGCAATTTCCATAAAAAATATTTAAAAAACAAGACTCTTGCGATAGCCTGCCCCAAGCTCGATTCAAACCAGGAGGTGTACGCGGAGAAGCTGCGGGCACTCATAGAGGAGGCCGAGATCAATACCCTGACCGTTATCACCATGGAGGTACCGTGCTGCCGCGGCCTGCTCATGCTCGCGAAGAACGCGGCCGAGCGCACTTCGAGGAGGATCCCGGTCAAGTGGATCGAGGCGGGAGTGCGGGGCGACGTACTGAGGGAAGAGTGGATTCTCTGACAGGAGGAAGAGTTATACGAACGTTTTTGTGCTTCCTTTTCAGGGCGGTCCATGTTATAAATCGCAGGGAGGGTGTATCCTTATAATAAAGGGAATGCACCGTGTTCGCCAGGGGATGTGTACGGGCATTTGATTGCACATGCAAGAATGAAAAAACCATGAGTGAAACCGATCGCGGCCTGCATATCGAGGGGTATGAACGGATCGTCCTGAAATTGAAAAGTGAGGGACGGGACCCAGCCGTCCTGGCCGCCGTCACGGGCGGTATGGCCGTGCCTTCGGCCGAAGGCCGGTATGCAGGAGAGGGGCTGGCGGTCCGCATGTTCGGGGAGGAATACCTCGTTGCCTGGCCCGATTTCACGGTCATGAGCTCCACGGGTAAAGCGGTTCCCGATACGGTCCGCGGTATTCTCCTCTACTACCTCCTTGTCGCGGACGGCAGGGAAAAGGGCGGAAGGTGGCTCTCGCTCGCGGAGCTTCCGGGCGGTATGTTTTACAAGAATGCCTATCAGGGGTATACGGGCGCGAGGCTTGCGCAGGCGTTCTACACTGTTGACGAGTTCCGCAGGTGTGCGCTCGATGCCGACGGCGCGCCCTTCGACCTGGGAGATTCGGCCTTCGTGTTTCGCGCACTCCCGAAGATCGACCTCATGGCCGTATACTGGGCGGGAGATGATGAGTTTCCCCCGTCGGCCGCGGTCCTCTTCGATTCCGCGGCTTCGGGATATCTGCCCACCGATATATGCGCTGTTCTCGGCAGGGTTCTCACGGACCGGATACTTGACGTGCACAGTAAAGCGGAGTAAGAGCATGCGCCGTGTCGTCGCTAGTGCGGTATTCTGTTTGTTCCTCGCCGTCTTTTCATCCGCGAACGCGATACATACGCCTGCGGAATCCGACCGAATAGTGCGCTCTCCCACCTTTTACTATCGCGAGAAAAACTTCGAGCTCCGTCTCTCGTCTGAACAGATGGAGTACCTGCTTGACAATCTCCCACTCGCGTCCTCAATGATCAACGAGTGGGGAATTCACACTATTGAGGTTGAAAGCTCGGGGAAAAACAGGTACACCGTACGGGACGCGAACGGGCTGCAGGGCCACTTCAGGCTCGTGGGAAAGGCGGGGAGCTCGCGGCGGTACCTCGGGAAGGGGTCCATTTATTCCAGGCTCACCGGAAGCATACGGGCGGATGTGGCCGCGCGTATACGGTACCGAGAGAAAAACGGCTGCATCGTGAACGATCTCGAGTTCTGGGTACTGCTCGACAATTCGTTCATCAATGTACTCTGCAGGGTGTTCAGGCCCGTGGTCCGGTCCGTGGTTCGACGAAAGATGGATTTTTTTATTGTCGTGGCCCAGGATTTCGCGGAGCGTTATAACGAGGAGGGATTAGAGGTCGAGAACATCGACCATGTCGAATATACCCTTCTTGCCGGCCACCCATCGGGCGGCTTTCAGAGCGCCGTTTCCGAAGGCTCGCCTGTCGATTGATTCGTGGGTCATGGTGAGCGTCTGATGCGGCTGTCCTATCACGACCGAGTGCTTGCCGATGATTCCTCCCACCCTGATGGTGTGAATCACCGTTTCCTTGCCGATTCTCGGGTCGTTCCGATGCCGGCCCACCTTGATCTGATCGGCCTCCGAGATGGCTTCAGCAATCTTCATCGCGGTTCTGGAAATATCTTTTTTCTTGGAGAAGTGGTATTCGAGGATCTCGATGTCGGCATCGGGCCATATCTGTTTCACGATTTTCGTGAGCGCTATGAGCACGTTTATACCCTCCGTGACGTTGGGTGCCCATACCATCCCGATATCTTTTAAGAAACCGCTGATGTGTTCTCTCTGTTCGTCGGTATAGCCGGTGGAGCAGATAACGAGGTTGACTCCGTTTGATGCGGCCGTTTCAACATAATCGGTGACCGCGTCCGGGTGTGAGAAATCGATGATCACGTCCACCCTGTTCTCCTTGAGCACGCGGTCGAGGTCCGAGATGTGATATATGAAGTTGCCCAGGGGTTTGCTGCTCAGCGCTTTTCCGATATCCCTGCCGATCAGGTCGTCCTTTTTCTTCTTGAATACACCCTTCAGCTCGACGTCTTTTCGCTGGCAGATGTCATCGGCAACGATTCTGCCTGTTCTGCCGAACCCCACAAGGCATATATTTAACATAATTTATTGACCTGCAGTAAATTAAGATATATTTAAACTTATCAGATTTTCGGTGTTCTGTCAAGTACGGTGTTTGCGGCTCTATTCGAGCGGATAGGGATAAAGGGCCGGGGACAAACCTTTACAATTCGACGGAAGGAGTGGTATACTCGGATGCGGGTCGATAATACGGGACCGGCTGTTTACCGGCATAATTGAAAGGAGTTGCGGTGTGGACGTGGAAGTCAGGGTCGAACCGGGAATTTGCGGAATGCCGGCGGTTATAAGGATGCATACCGATGACGGTAAAAAGGTGGAGATAGAGGTGCGTTCCACCTGCGAGTCCGTCAACAGGTTTGCGGCCGAGATAGGCGAGGTCGATGTGTTCGCGGAGCTGTATTCAAAAGGCGGGGAACCGGTCGTGCTGAAAGCGGCGCAAACACACTGCGGCCACAGGGCGTGTCCCGTACCGGTGGCCGTTTTAAAGGGTCTGGAGGTCGCGGCCGGGCTCGCTCTGCCGTGTGACGCAACCATTCATATTGAAAAAGGGGTGAGCGGCCGTGCTGTTTGAAAGACTCAAGGCATCTCGCACCGGCGAGAAGGAGAGCGAAAGTGAAAGGGAGGCCCGTGTCCGTATCGCCACTGCCGTGGTTCTTCTTGAAACCGCTCACGCGGATGATGAGTTCGACGAGGCCGAACAAAGCAGGATTATGGATATGCTGGGGAAGCGGTTCGGGCTCGACGAAGAGTCCGTTCACGCACTGATGGAAGCGGCCGACGAGCACCGGGTGAGAAGCATAGATATCTGGCACTATACGGAGCTTATCAATAACAACTTTTCCGTGGATGAAAAGCTCGGCATCATCGACATGATCTGGCAGGTGATCTATGCGGACGGCAGGCTCGACAAATACGAGGATTATCTGGTGCACAAACTTTCCCGTGTGCTCCATATCCCGCATGATAAAATGATAGAGGCGAAGCTCAGACACCTGCCGAAAGAGGAATGATCGCGTTCACAGGGGAACGATCTCCTGAACGAGGGGCCAGACCGTCATATCCTCTATGACGAGGTGCGGCGGCAGGGTGCAGATGGTCACCACGAGGGCACCGATGTCCCCGGGCTTTATGGCCTTTGATTTCGTGTCATCGTCGAAGGGTTTCAGTCCGGCCGAGGTCAGGAAATTGGTGGCTCCCCAGGACGGGATGAGCGAGGTGACGCGAACGCCGTACTCCCTCAGCTCGGTATAGAGGCACCGGGAAAACTGAACGAGACCGGCCTTGGCGGCCGAGTAGACGCTCCACCCCGGCCATGCCTCCCGGGCGCACACGCTTGACACATTGATGATGGTGCCGGCTCTCTGTTTCTTCATGATCGGGGCCACTCTCCGGCATCCCAGCAGGGCGCCCGTCAGGTTTACCCCGATCGACTCCTCGATGTCATCATCCTGCTGATCTTCGAGAGGGGCTATGCGTACGCCCCCGCCCGCGTTGTTGACGAGTATATCGATCCCGCCTGTTTTGCCGGTTACCGCGTTTATGAGCTTGTCCCAGCCGGAACCGTCCCTAATGTCCGCGGCAAAATAACGCGCACCGGTCTTCTCGGCGGCAGTGCCCAGCCGCTCCTCATTCCTTCCCGTTATCCATACCACGGCCCCCGCCTCACAAAGCGCTTCCGACATGCCCGCGCCGAAACCACTCGATCCGCCCGTGACCACGGCCGTTTTACCGGACAGCACACCCATTTTTATCCTCCATCGGTTTTTAGAAATGGTATCATACCGTCCGCCGCTTCGCAACAGCCGCGGCGCGGTTTGTCGTGCTTATCCATGTAAATTGCCATATGATATAAATAACGAATATGATTAGGATGTATTATTCCGATAACGTCATATGTTAATTGAGAGGGAGCCGAGAGCAGATGAACTTTAACGATTATCGCAATGCTGAAACCACTCTTCCCGAGACGCACATGACCTGGCCGCTCTACGGGGCGGGGACCGATCATTTCGGGTCGGGCGGCAAGCCCGTAGTGCAGCCTGTTCCCCGTTACGGGATTGACGAGCTCCTGGTTCGTCACGATGCCCTGGGGCTTTGTTACACGGACTTGAAGGAGATCATATTTGGGGAGAATCACCCGCGTTTGTCCGGAAGAGATCTTAAATCAAACCCGATAATACCGGGGCATGAGGCGGCCATGACCGTGGTAGGGGTGGGAGAACAGTTGCGAGACCACTATGCGGTGGGCGACCGGGTTGCCTTCCAGCCGAATGTCTGGTACAAGGGGAAGGGTATTCCCTATTGTTTCGACAGGGATGGGGCTTTCAGACAGTTCGCGGTAATGGGGAAGGAAGTGTTGAACGGTGATGAAGGGAATTACCTGACACGTATTCCCTCGAATATGTCCTATGCCGGGGCCGCGCTCGCGGAACCGTGGGCCTGTGTCGAAGCCGCCTACCGCGTGAAATACCGGACAGGGCTGAAACCGGGCGGGACGGTATTATTTATGGGAAATAAAGCATCACGGAAAGGGTATACGATTGATGCTGTTTTCGATAAGAAAGACCCTCCCTCGAAGATCGTTATCGCGGACATACCTGATGACCTGGAGGGATTGTTACGGAAAATATCCGCGCGGTTTCATACCGCTTCGGTCTCTGTAAAAAAGGATGCCGTGTTGGAAGGGGAATATGAATACGACGATATCATCGTTTTGGATGGCGATGCGGATGAGGTGGATGCAGCGTCCGGAAGGCTGGCAAAGGACGGTATACTGGCCATCATGCGTGAAAAAAGGATGCGCAAAGATCTGCAGCTCGATGTCGGGCGCATTCACTACGACAACATCCTGTATGTGGGATCGACGGGCCGGAGTATAGACGAAGCGTATACGGGCAATCCGGTAGTCAGCGAACTGAAGTCCGGAGGGATTACGTGGATACTCGGTGCCGGGGGTCCGATGGGGAGAATGCATCTTCAGCGTGCGATTGAAAGCTCGATTGAGCTGTCAGGGCTGATTGCGACGGATATCGCCGACGAGCGGGTCGCCGACTTGCGGATGACCTTTTCGGAACTGGCGGAGAAGCACGGCAGGGAACTTCACATAGCCAATACGCTGAACAGGGAAGATGAAGAGCTGAAGCGTGTTGAAGAGATAATCGATGAAAACGCATTCGACAATATCGAAGTCATGGCGACCAATCTCGGGGTCATATCCGATGCGTGCACGAGACTTGCGCGCGGCGGAATTATAAGTATCTTTGCGGGATTGAAGAGGGGGACCATGATAGGCGTGGACGGCTGGCTTATCTACGGACCGTCCCGGATACGCATTATAGGTCACAGCAGTTCGAACCTGGCTGATCAGGTCAGTATCATCGAACGTTTTAAACGAAATGAGCTTCAGCCCCACCGGTCCATGGCCGCGGTGTGCGGAATGAGCCAGATAGCGGAAGGGATCACGGCGATGCAGGAAGCGGTTTTTCCCGGGAAAATCGTTGCGTATCCGATGGTGCCGGATTTTCCCCTGACCGGATTGCCCGAATTGGAGGAGAGTCTCCCGGAGGTGTATGAAAAGCTTGAGAACGGTAGGAACTGGACCAACGAGGCTGAGAAGGCCTTTATCGAATTGATGGTGGATTATTGATCGAATACTGAAGACGGCTTCGCTCCGGCTTCGCTCCGGCTTCGCTCCGGCTTCGCTTTGGCTGCATTAATGAACGGCGCTTCGGGCGGGCACGTGTGAACTCCACTATTTTCTTGACACTCCCCGGCTGTTCGATATATCCTCGATGGATATGCTTTCGGGCATCCCTCTCGGGCCGGTCCTTCACCTGGCGCATGGACGGGTAAATAAAAACGAGGTGATTTCGATGAAGAAAAGATTTCTGGTTTTACTCGTACTTTTTCTGCTTATTTGCGTTCCGGCGAGCCTGTTCGCCAAGACGATCAAGCTCAATTACAGCGTTTTTTTCCCTGCGGCGCACGGCCAGTGCAAGGCCGCCATGAGCTGGGCGGAGGAGATCGGGAAGAGGACGGACGGAAGGGTAAAGATAACGGTCTTCCCCGGGGGAACGCTCACAAAGGCGAACCAGTGCTATGACGGCGTGGTCAAGGGGATTTCGGATATCGGAATGTCCTGTTTCGCATACACGAGGGGCCGTTTCCCGGTGATGGAGGCGTGCGATCTTCCCCTCGGCTATCCGGACGGTATCGTGGCCACGCGCGTGGTCAATGATTTCGTCAACAGCCTGAATCCGGAAGAGCTGGCGGACGTCAAGGTCCTCTACCTCCACGCACACGGTCCCGGACTGCTGCATACACAGAAACCGGTCCGGAAGCTGGACGATATGCGCAAGATGAAGATACGGTCCACGGGACTCAGCGCCAAGATCGTGCAGGCCCTCGGAGGCGTTCCCGTTGCGATGCCCCAGGGGTCCACGTATGAATCCCTGCAGAAGGGTGTTGTGGAAGGGACCTTCGGGCCGATCGAGGTCTTGAAGGGGTGGAAACAGGCGGAGGTTATCGATTATACAACGGACTGCTCCTCCATCGGGTATACGACCACGATGTTCGTGGTCATGAACCTCGATGTGTTCAACAGCCTTCCCCCGGATATTCAGAAGACATTCGAAGAGGTGAGCCGGGAGTGGATCGAGGTGCACGGCAGTACGTGGAACAGCGTTGACGCAGCCGGCCGGGAATACACCCTCGAGCTCGGAAACGAGGTAATCGGGCTTTCCGGCGAGGAGAGCAAGCGCTGGGTTTCCGCGGTGAAGCCTGTCCTGGACGGCTACGTCAAGGAGGCCGGTGAAAAGGGCATTGCCGGAGAAGATTACATCGAGCTGCTTCTCGGTCTCATCGGGAAGTACAGCTTCTAGTACATATTCGGGGCTAAACCGTGCTTCGTGTCGAGAGGGTCGTTTTCAGGGTGGCTGAAAAACTGAACTGGGCGGCCGCCCTGTCGGTAACGGCCATGATGCTCCTGACCACGGCGGATGTCATACTGCGCATCTTCCGCCATCCCATCACGGGAACCTATGAGATCGTGGGTTTCCTGGGATCGGTCTTTATCGCCTTCTCCCTCGCGTGGACATCGGTGAGAAAAGGGCATATCGCGGTAGAGTTTCTGATCCAGAAATTTTCCGACAGAACGCAGGAGATCATCGAGAGCATTACCCGTCTCGTCTGTCTCTTTCTCTTCCTTTTCCTGACGTACCATTGCTTCCTGTACGCATGGGACCTCAAGGGAGCGGGGGAGGTTTCGCTGACCCTTCAGATTCCCGTTTATCCCTTTGTTTTCGGAATCGCGATCGGATGCGGGCTCTTCTCCGCTGTTATCGCTCTCCAGTTCGCGGGCCTCGTCATACGTTTGAAGGAACATCTCCCCGTGGAAGACACGCGGGAAGGATGAATAAATGGCTCCGAGCCTGGTGGGCATAATCGGCATCGTCGTACTCGTCATACTCATCTTCATAAGAATGCCCGTGGCGTTCGCCATGGCGCTCGTGGGCGTGGTCGGGTTCGGTTTCCTCGTTTCATTCGACGCGGCCATGAACATGGCGGTCAGGGACCTCTTCGATGTTTTCGGCTCATACGGCCTGACGGTCATACCGCTTTTCATCCTGATGGGCCAGGTGGCCTTTCACGCGGGGATAAGCCGCAGGCTCTTTGACGTGGCGTACAAATTCATGGGAAACCTCCCCGGGGGTCTCGCCATAGCCACGGTGGGTGCATGCGCGGGATTCGCCGCGATATGCGGCTCCACGAACGCGACTGCCGCCACCATGGCGGCTGTAACCATCCCGGAGATGAAGCGGTACGGATACGGCGACAGCCTTTCCACCGGTGTCGTGGCGGCCGGCGGGAGCCTCGGTATTCTGGTTCCGCCGAGCGTGATCTTCATCATCTACGGTATCATGACGGAACAGTCCATCGGCAAGCTCTTCATGGCGGGTATACTGCCCGGCCTGCTTCTCGTGGGCCTCTTTATTATCACCATCGTCGTCTGGGTCAAGATCAAGCCGGAGCTCGCCCCGAGGGGCGGGCGTATATCGCTCGGCGACAAGATGAAATCGCTCTCCGGGCTCGCCGAAACCATCGCCCTTTTCATCCTCGTCATGGGGGGGCTCTTCCTGGGCCTTTTTACTCCCACCGAGGCGGGTGCCGTGGGTGCGGCCGGAACGCTCGTCATCGCGGTTCTCAGGAGGACGATATCCTTCAAGGGTTTCCTGAAATCGCTCTTTGAGACCACGAGAATATCGTGCATGATACTCTTCATCGTCGCGGGAGCCACCATATTCGGGCACTTCCTCGCAGTTACCATGATACCCTTCACCGTCGCGACCTGGGTGACGTCCATGAATCTCCCGTCCTTCGCGGTCATGGGCCTTATCGTGCTCGTGTACATGGCCGGAGGCTGTTTCATGGACGCGCTTGCGCTCATTACGCTTACCGTTCCCATATTTTATCCCGTTATCAGCGGAATGGGGTTCGACCCCATATGGTTCGGGGTCATTATCGTGCTCGTTACGCAGATAGGGGTCATAACCCCGCCCGTGGGCGTCAACGTGTACGTGGTGGGCGGCATAGCCAAGGACGTGCCCCTGCAGGTCATATTCAGGGGAGCTCTCCCCATGCTCGCGGCCCTCATCGCCGCGACCTTTATTTTAATACCCTTCCCGGATATCGCCCTCTTCCTTCCCGGACTGATGAAATAGACGGCGTGTTCACAAGATTTTTATTGCCCTGAGCGCGGTATTCGCCTACCATAAGCGAGGGGAACGTGCATGGAACGTTTAATCGAAGCAGTCGGGCTGTCTTTGGGTTTTACCCTCCTCTTCGTCACTTTCATCTATTATCTCGGGAACAGGACGGGTTCCCTGCGGAACGGGCTCCTCATTCAGCTCGTTCTCCTGATGAGCGCCGTATCCTCCGTTGTTCCGGCGGCCGGAAGAGAGGGGTCGGGCTATTCGGGATTCCTGGTCCGGTCCCTGCTTTTCGCGGATATCGGGTTTGCGCTGTACGGTCTTTTCCTTTTTCTTCAGAAATGTTTACGTCTTCATCTCCCCACGGTAAAGAGGTGGGCGTTCGGATTTCTCGTGTTCTTTACGCCCCAGCTCGTTTTCTCCTCCTCGGTGGCGATGGGCGCCGGAGGGGCCGGACATGCGGTGCGCATAGTACTCTCGGTATTTTCAACAGCGGCTGCGGGCGCCGCCTGTACCGCGCTTTTCGTGACACCGGGAAGGCCCTTCAGGGGGAAGGTGCTGCTCGCGGCCGGTTTTGCCGCGGTTTTACTCTGTAACGCGGCGAAGCTCGTCCGGCCCGGGATATCGGGCTCTCCGTTCCCGGCCGGGGGGTATGTTGTGTTCTGTGTTATCGGCCTGTTTCTCGCGGCCCTGCACGCCGGACCCGTCCTGCATTTTCGCTCCTCCGGTGACGCGGTGTCTTCGAATTTCTCCGCATACGGCGTGTCCGGGAGGGAGCTCGAGATAATCGAGCTCGTGGTGCAGGGACTGTCCAACCGGGAGATCGGGGACAGGCTCTTTATTTCCCTCAGCACGGTCAAGACCCACCTCTACAATATTTACCGCAAGCTCGGTGTCAGGAGCAGAGTGGAACTTGTACTCATCACCAAGAGGTGATGGGTGCTTGTACTGATCGCTGGAAAGCGATAAGTGCCTGCCCTCATCACAGGGAAGTGATGAGGGCCTTCATCGTTGACTTCCCGAATTTGACGCACCCCACCGATAATATCAAAAATCATACCGAAGTACTATTGACCTCCTCTGCCACACGGAGATAACCTCATGTACGAGCTTTCTGCCTGCCGTCGACACAGGCGGGATTTAATAGATCCGGAGGAGAGACAATGGGAAAGAAGAGGAACGGGAAAAAGAAATCCAAGCTGAGGGAGAACCTCGAAGCCGTGGGACTGGCTTTTCTCATCGTTTTCTGTCTGAAGGTCTTTGTCGTGGAGAACTACGTTGTTCCCACGGGGTCGATGATACCGACCATATCCATAGGGAACAGGCTCCTGGCCCTGAAGTTTTTTTACGGGGCCAAAATACCCTTTACCGGTGCCCGGCTTCCGGGGGTGCGGGATCCGGAGCGCGGGGATATCGTCGTATTCCTCGCGCCCGACTACGAGTCCCCCGGCCTTTTTATCGAAATAGTCAATCCCGTGGTGTATACGCTCTCCCTCGGTTTCATAACCATCGACAAGCAGCCGAAGTATTTCGTCAAGCGCTGTATCGGGGTGGAGGGAGATACGATCGAGATCAGGGCGAAAGAGGTTTTTATTAACGGGCGGCGCGGTGAGGTGTGGTGGCCCGAACGGCACACCGATCCCACGATCATTCCGCCCGGGGATTCGTTCCTGAACAGGCGGGATTACCTCGGGCCCGTAATCGTGCCAGAGGGCTGCTGCTTCATGATGGGGGACAACAGGGACGAGTCCTATGACAGCAGGTTCTGGGGATTCGTGACCCGCAAAAAGATATTCGGCAGGGCCTTCTTCAGAATATGGCCGCCTGCGGGAATCGGGCCTTTAAAATAAATTTCACGGGCCGGGCGGCGCCCCCTGGTAAAAAGGAACGGAAATTTCATCGAAATATGTCTTTCCTGAGCATGTGGTACTCGTTGAAGGAAACACGCAGGCCGATGAGGAGATTGATCACCGTCGAGAGTGTTATGGCGGTGAAGATGGCGATCATAATGGCGATCTGGTACTTTATGGCCGTGATGGGGGATGCCCCTCCGAGTATCTGGCCCGTCATCATGCCGGGGAGCGATACGAGCCCGAGCGTCGCCATGGTTGAAAGGGTCGGGGCTAAAGCGGGCTTTACCGCTTCCCTTATAGAGGGGAGGGCCGCCTCGCGAAGAGATGCGCCGAGGAGCAGATAGGTGAGAAACGTTTTTTCATTCTTTTTGACCGACGAGTAGAATCGCTCGAGCGATATGACGTTGGCCCGCATGCAGTTGCCCACCACCATACCGGTGACGGGTATGAGGTAGCGGGCGTCGTAGAAGGGTTTCGGCTGTATCGCGAGGAAGACGAACAGGGCGATAACCGTGAGTGAGCCGACGAATATACCCGCCATGACCGAGAAGAATATCTTCGATGTTTTCAGGCCGGCGCTCCTGTTTACCGTGATATTCGCTATGAAAATCATGAGCAGGGCCCAGCCGAAGTTCACGGCGATGTGGTTGAAACGGAAGAGGTAGTCGAGGTAGAGCCCGAGAACCGCCATCTGCACGGTCATTCGGAGGACTCCGATGAGCACCCTCTTCGTGATGCCGAGCCCGAGAACGGCACAGGCCAGTACGGGAACGAGGATGAGCCCGAGGAATGCAGCCAATGAGAGATAGCTGATATCGATCGTGTTCGTCACCTGTTCCTCTTCATTCGGGCGTACCGGGAGAATCCGACACATCCGCTACGGTTCCCTCCTCGACTCTGATGAACGTGGAGCAGAGCTCGAACCAGTCGGGATCGTGGGATACGGAGAAGATCGTATATCCCCCCTCCCTGAAAAGACGGATGACCGCCTCCTTGCTTTCGGCGTCGAGGGCCGACGTCACCTCGTCGAGCAGGAAGACCTTCTTATCGAGCAGAAGGGCGCGCGCGATTGCAATCCGCTGTTTTTCCCCGCCGGATACGACGGCGGTTTCCCTGTCGAGTATGTCGGGATCGAGCTGGAGTTTGTATAGAATGTCACCGATCGCGCGTGCTCCCGGAGTATTGTTTCTGTTTGCCCGGTAGGTGAACGGGAGGAGAAGGGCTTCCCTAATTCGAACCCCACCGAGAACGGGTTCCTGGCCGATGAAGGCGATTGATCGTCTTACATCGGAGATGGAGGTGCTTTCCACGGCTCGGCCGTCGAAAAAAACCGTACCGGCTGATGGAACGTGCATACCGACTATGGTGGTCAGTATCGTGGTTTTTCCAGAACCGGATTTCCCGTGTATGACCGCGGTATCCCCTTTTCGGATACGGAATGATATATCCCGGATTATCGGCCGCCCATCGTATTCCACGGTAACGGTGTCGAAACGGATCATGTGCGGTCCCCGGTCCGGTGAAGGGTACGGTTAAAGGAAACGTTCATCCGAGCGCGACGTCGAGAAACATCATGACCGCGAACCCGAGCATGGCGCCCAGAGTCGCTTCGTCCGTGTTCCCGCCCATCTGTGCCTCCGGAATGAGGTCTTCCACCACGACGAATATCATGGCTCCGGCCGCAAAGGCGAGTGCGTAGGGAAGCAGGGGCCGTGCGATGAGCACGGCAAGGGCCCCGAGGACCCCGGCCACGGGCTCCACCATGCCCGAGAGCTGGCCCCAGAAGAAGCTCCTGCCCCTGCTCAATCCCTCGCGCCTGAGCGGCATGGAAACGGCAAGACCCTCGGGAAAGTTCTGAATGCCTATACCGAAGGCGAGCGCAATCGCGGCTGACATGGTGGCCGAGGGCAGGTTGTAGGCCACCGCGCCGAATGCGACGCCGACTGCAAGCCCTTCCGGTATGTTGTGTATGGTTATGGCGAGTATGAGCAGTATGCTTCGCTGCCAGTTCGTCTTTATGCCTTCCGCATCGCTCTTTGGAAGGCCGATGTGGAGGTGGGGGAGCAGCTTGTCGATGACGCGCAGGAAAACGCCGCCGAGACAGAATCCCACGACCGCGGGCAGGAAGGGAGGAATGCCCATCCCCTCCGCCATCTCAATGGACGGCAGGAGGAGGGACCAGAAGCTCGCCGCGATCATGACGCCTGCGGCGAAGCCCAGCATGGTATCGAGAACCTTCCTGTTGATATCCTTTGCCATGAATACGCCCGCCGCTCCGAGGGCGGTAAGAAACCAGGTGAAGATCGTTCCGAGCAGTGCCTGCATCACGGGATTCATTGTTGAGAGTGTCTGTAGCATTCTTCCTCCTTTTCCGTTTACCCGAACGGCTGCACGGTTTTTCGAAAGAATTACGATATTTTCCCGTATAAACGGGGGGATGGATTATTTATTACTATAAACCGGATATTCATACGCGGAAAGGGAAATGCTCGTGCATCTTCCCGTTCAAAGGAGCCCCGGTTCACTGCAGAAAACGTGACAGGCCAATACCATGCCCCTTGATTTTATCCTTGACATGCGGCCTCAATGATACAGCATGGAGAGGACGGACCGCTGCCGTTTTTGACGTTATCAGGGTGCACGGCTTCGTCCGTTACCGGAGAGGGGCCATTAAAAGGAGGGAATGCTATGGGTACCAAGATAGCCATGATCGGGGCGGGAAGCGTGGTTTTCTGCAGGCTCCTCCTGTCGGACATCATGGCAACGGAATCCTTGAGGGGAAGCGAGTTCGCGCTCATGAGCAGGACGCGGCCCAAGCTCGAGAACATGGAGAAATTCGCGAAAAAGATGCTTCGAGAAAACGGAATCGAGGGGGAGGTCTGGTCCACCCTGGACAGGCGCGAGGCGATCAGGGACGCGGACTTCGTGGTCGTCATGATACAGGTCGGGGGCGTGGACGGGTTCGAGCTCGACTACAAAATACCCCTGAAGTACGGAGTGGACCAGTGCGTCGGCGACACCCTGGGACCGGGAGGCATATTCAGGGCCCTTCGTACCATACCCGCTCTCCTGGACATCGCCCGTGACATGGAGGAGCTGGCAAAGCCCGGGGCGATCATGCTCCAGTACTCCAATCCCATGGCGATCAACTGCCTGGCGATCGGAAAAGCCTCCTCCGTCGATTTTACCGGGCTCTGTCACGGCATACAGACGACGCTGCAGGAGATCTCCGTGTGGCTCGGCGTCCCGAAGGAGGAGATAACCTATACGTGCGGAGGCACCAACCACTTCGACTGGTTTCTCACCCTGGAGCGTAACGGTAAGGACCTCTACACCGGGCTCCGGAAGGTTTTCGAGAAGCCGGAGTACTACAAGGCCGAAAAGGTGCGGGCGGAGATGCTGCGGCATTTCGGGTATTTCTGCACGGAGACCACGGGACACATGAGCGAATACGTGCCCTATTTCCGGAAAAACAAAAAGGCCATGGACCTC
>CAYWUT010000029.1:0-31646 GCA_964460545.1 uncultured Spirochaetota bacterium | reverse complement strand
ACCCTTTCGATACAATGACGGAGAGGTCATATTATGGGATTCATCATTGCCATTACCGTACTCTTCCTGCTCCTGTTCGGGGGCGGTCTCTTTACAATCTCCTACCTGAAGAGGGTACGGCTGAACGCCGACCTCAAACGCAATATCGAATCGGGTGCCAATGACAAGACCCTGCGCAGCCTGCTGGACCTCATCATCAAGGAACCCTTCAACATCAAGTACAGGCTACAGGCCGCCGACCTCCTCTTCAGCATGAATAACTTCAGCGAGGCCGTTGTACAGCTCAACGGCGCGCTTTCATCAGATCCTCCGCTTCCCCCCGATAAAGAGACTCAGGTCCATATAAAACTGGCGGAATCATATAAAAAACTCGGCCAGCTCGACGACGCGCTCGGCGCGTACATAAGGGCGGCAAAGCTCTCACCGCAGCAGGTGGAAATTCACATGGATATCGCACGTGTGCACATAAAAAAGAAACAAAAAAACAACGCGATCAGAGCAATGCAGACTGCGATAGGAATCGATCCGGAAAACATCGCGATCCTGAAGGAGTTCGGACGGTTGCTCCATACAATGAGAAAATTTAAAGAGGCTCTCGCCATATTCAAGAAGGTGCAAAAAACGGACCGTAACGATACAGAGGTGCACTTCTATCTCGGCGACCTTATGTACCGGTTCAAGAAGCCGGAAGAAGCGATCGAACACTTCCTCATGGCCCGCTACGATCCGAAGCTCACGGTAAAGAGCATGTACAGCGCGGGACAGATCCTTCGGGAGCTGGGCAACATGGAAGAAGCCGTCAAGGTGCTCGGAGGGGCCCTGGAAATCAAGGGACTTCAAAAGGAGCACATGCTCAGTATAAGGTACGCGCTTGGAGAGATCCATCTCTCGCAGAACGACTTTCAGAATGCGATCCTCCAGTGGGAGCATATTCTTAAGATGGTGCCCGATTATAAAGACGTAAGGATGAAACTCGAAAAGTATGAGCTTACGAAATCGAACCAGACGCTCAGAAAATACATGATGTCCTCCCCGGAGGATTTTATAACCATGTGCAGGAAAATCGCCAAACGGTATACCGGAACAATATCCCTGCTCCGCGAGGAACGCAGGGGCGACGGTACGGTGGAGATCGCGGCCCAGGTCGAGCGCGGCGGTACGAGCATGACGGCTATCTTCAAGTTCTTCAGAGGGTCCGGAAGCGTCGGCGCCCTCGCATTGCGGGAGTTTTATGAAACCATAAAGGAACGAAACGCACGTCTCGGCATCTGCTATACGAGCTCGGAATTCTCTGAAGAGGCGGTGAGTTTCAGCCAGGGCCGCATATTGGAGCTCTATCAGAAGAACGATTTTATCAGGGTACTCACGCGGGCCGTGAAATAGGGCTGGACAAACGACCGCCCGGCAAAAATATATCCTGAAACGGCTCAGGTGGATACGCTCTTTTTCAACCTGTCCAGAATATTGAGCGCCTGAAGCGGGGTGAGGTTCTCGATTTCTAGGTTTTTCAGCTCTTCCATCAACTCGAGAGGGGATGGAAAGAGTTCATACTGGGATGATTCTCGCAGGGTCGTATCCGTATCCGACTGTTCCGTTGTATCTTCTTTCGCTTCGTCTTCCGTCTCAGCCTCCTCCATCAGCAGCCTCATGGATCCGTATTTCGTCTCCAGCGCAGCGAGAATCGATTTCGCCCGTCGAACGACCCGCTCGGGTATACCCGCCATCTTTGCCACCTCGATGCCGTAACTCCTCGACGCGCTTCCCGGAACCACCTTTCGTAAAAAGATGACACTGTTGTTCCACTCCTTTACCGTAACATTGCAGTTGACGACACCGGGCCTGTCCCTGAGAGCCGTGAGCTCGTGATAATGCGTGGCGAAGAGGACCTTCGCGCCCGTCTTGCCCTCGAGGAGGAATTCGAGCACGGCCCATGCAATGGCGAGCCCGTCGTATGTCGACGTACCCCTGCCGATCTCGTCCATTATGATGAAGCTTCTCCTGCCGGCGTACCTGAGTATGCGCGCCGTCTCGATCATCTCGACGAGAAAGGTTGATTCTCCCCTGACGAGACGGTCTGAAGCCCCGATTCTCGAAAAGACCCTGTCTACTATGCCGATACGCGCGTCAGCGGCGGGAACGAATGAACCTATATGGGCCATTATGATTATGATCGCGACCTGCCGCAAATAGGTGGATTTTCCCGCCATATTCGGTCCCGTCAGTATCATGACGCGGCTGGACTCACCGTCTAGGAAAAGGTCGTTCCCGATGAATGCTTCATCACCGAAACGTTCGACCACGGGGTGCCTCCCGTCCCTGATATCGATGAGGCCCTCATCCAGCATCACCGGCTTAACATACCCGTTCTCTACGGCCGCCGAGGAGAACGAACAGATCACGTCGATGCGTGCAAGGATTTCGGCGTTAATATACAGCTCACGCATTTTCTCGAGCACGCGCTTCCTGACATCCTCGAAAATTTCAAACTCCAGCTCGTCACCGTTCTGCCGGGCCTCGGCCAGCAGGGTCTCGTGCTCCTGCAGCTTTTCCGTGGTAAAACGCTCCGATCCGACCAGGGTCTGCTTCCTGATGAAATTACCGGGAACAAGATGGAGGTTCGGCTTGGTCACATCAATGTAATAACCTATGATCCTGTTGTACTTCACCTTGAGTGAGGATACGCCGAGATCCTCCTGCAGCTTCAATTGATAGCCGTTGATCCATTCCCGGTTCTCCCGGTTGACCCTCCTGTACTCATCGAGCTTCTCGCTGTAGCCCGACCTGATGATCTTCCCCTCCCGTACCGAAAGCGGAGGGTCTTCCACGAATGCCCGTTCGATGAGCTCCACAATATCAGGAAGCGGGTTTATGGAACCGGCATCCTCACTGAACAGCTCCACCCGGGTAAGATCGGCCGCTATGCAGCCGGCTGACACGAGGGATGTCTTCAGACCGAGCAGGTCGCGGGCATTTCCCTTACCCACCGAGAGCTTCGTTATGATTCGCTCCATATCCGGGACCGCGCCAAGATGCTGCTGTACAGTGCCGTGAAGGGTCGAATTTTCCAGCAGACATTCGACCTTATCGAGCCTCCCCTGTATCTCTTCCCGCTTTACTGACGGGCTGCCTATAAATTTTCGCAGCAGGCGTGCTCCCATGGCGGTTTTCGTTTGATCCAGAACCGCCAGGAGGGTCGCGTTCCGGCCTCCCTCGGTATTCTCAGTCAATTCCAGGTGTCTCTTGGTGGCGCTGTCGATAAAGAGCGCATCCTCCCCCCTCTTCTCCCTGGGCCATTTAACATGCGAAAGGTCGTGTGTATTTTCACGCAGGTAGGAGAGAAGCGCGCCGCACGCACCCGCTTCCAACGGATTTCCGAACTCAAACGCGGAAAGACTCTCTAGCGAAAAAATCTCCTTCAGCGCCTCTCCGGCGGTATCGATATCAAAAAAGCGGTCTTCGAAGCTCCGCATGACTATATCGGGCCGTATCTCCCCGATCTTGCCGATCATGATTTGAAACGCGCAACCCTCTTCCCTCCAGGATGAGGGATAGAGTACTTCCCGTACTCCGTTGTCGTCGAACTCACCGATAAGATGGTCGGCCGCGTCCCCGTTTTTAAAATACCGCGATACGAATTCACCTGTGGAGATATCGAGGCAGGCACACGCAAAACCGGGTTCACCTCCGGAATGCCCCGCAATGGATGCAATAGCGTTCGAGTCCTTATGGAGAAATTCCGGATTCGTTATGATACCGGGAGAGATGACCTCCACAACCTCTCGGCTTACAATACCTTTTGTCCGTGCGGGGTCGGAGGTCTGTTCGCAAACGGCGATTTTGCGGCCGTTCTCAAGGAATTTCGATATGTAATTGTGCGCGGCATGGTGAGGAAAGCCGCACATCGGGATTCCGTTCCGTTTTGTAAGGGTTATACCGAGTATACGGCTTGCCTCGAGTGCGTCGCCTTCGAACATCTCGTAAAAGTCGCCGAGCCGAAAGAGAAGAACAGCGTCCTTGTTCCTCTCCTTTATTCGGTAATACTGCTTCATCATCGGGGATGTTTTTGCCATTTTAGAGCGAACTGTTAGTTTTAATAAATCAATATTAGTGAGCTTTCACTTACTTAAGGCACACTATTGCCGGTTCCGGTGGACTTCAATAATCCATGGAATAAAATATATAATGATAATCATGTTTAATAACTGCTACATGGTATTCAATAAATGCTCGAAGCTCACCCTTTTAATCAACATGTACAACGAATCCGTCGTATCCGATGGACTTGAGCTTCTTCTTCATGTCATCGGCTTCACTGCGGGAGGGAAAGAAACCGATGTAAACCCTGAAGATATTTTTATCCTCATGGGAGGACTGGACGGAGAGGGCGGGAAGTCCTTCATTCTTTAATTTTTGAACGAGTCCGTCCGCATTCTTCCCGGATGAAAAAGATCCGATCTGCACTCCAAAGCCCTCGAGGACCGGGGTTTCGGATGCGTACACGTAGCTTCCATTCAGAAGCGACGGATCGTTCACCGGGGAGATCCGTAAAACATCGGCCTTCTCTATATCTCCGAGTTCGTTTCTCGCGGCCGGAGCGAACGGGGAGAAGGGATAATCCTGAACAATCGTATAGAGCGCCGATGCGGAGAGGGCGCCGCTGCCGTTTAACCCGTACAGACGGGCGAGAAGGAAAAGAGACTCCGACTGAAAATCGGCGGATGCGGCCGTCCCGTATATCCGTACAAGCAGATACTCCGCCTGCGCGTATTCCTCCATATCGATAAGGGATTTTGCCGTTTCAATATAATTCTGCATGAACCGTTCTCCGCTTCCGCCGTCAACGGACCTGTGCAGCCCGATAGAACGCTCGAAATTCCGGAGTGCCTCTTCCTCCTCGCCTTTCCGGTGGTGAATGATCCCCATAAAGGTATAAACGTAGGGAGTAAAAGTTATTTCATCGGCCTCACTCTCGACGATCTCCGCAAGCACCGGCAGGGCCGTATCGAAGTCTCCCATCATAAAGGCGCGGCGGGCGAGCTCGTACCGCACACCGTTTATCAGGGGAAAATCGGGGTGCTCCTGTATAAGCTGCGTGAGACACAGTATCGCGGACGGTCCATTCGCCTCGAGCGCACAGCCCTTGTACCTGATATACGGAGAAGCGGCCGACCCTGTCGCTCTTTTTGCTGCGAGGAAGTAATATTTCACGGCCTGTTCGTAATTTTTCTCCCTCTCATACCCCTCCGCCCTCCTGATAAGACCCTCCACCTTTTTCTCTTCCGGGATTTGATACTCTTCAGACATGGGAAAAAAGCTTGAATAGAGTGCATAGGGGAGAAGAAAGTACGATGTCCGTGATGTATCATCACTCCGCGACTCGTCGCGCATTGTCCGAACATCATCTTCACTGTTGAGAACGGTCGCGCCGACAACGAAAATAAGGAAAATCGTCACCAGGTAACCGATACCGCGCTGAATGCACCTCATCCTTTGATCCTGTGTCCGCTGCCTACGCACTCCGCCGCCCTGAGCGTATTTCCGGAAATCCCCTCAACCCGCACGGTCAGGAATTTACCCGGAGTCTTTCGGGTCGGGACAACCACCATCCGGTTCGTGCTCGTTCTGCAGAGATATTCGGCCGGACTCTTCCTGCTCTTCCGCTCGACGAGGACTTCTATTTCCCGTCCGATCCATTCAAGGTTTTTCGCGTGACTGATCCGTCGCTGCATCTCGATGATGGTTGAAAGCCTCCTGCTTCCGACCTCCGGGTCCGAGTCCATCTCCGCCGACCTGGTGTATGGTCTTGTTGAGTACCGGTAGGTGAATGCATCATCATAACCGATTTTCTCTACTATGTCGAGCGTCTGAGCAAAGTCCTCCTCAGTCTCGGAGGGATAGCCCACGATGATGTCGGTAGTTATGGATGCGCCGGGTATGTACTGCCGTATCGCATCTATGAGTTCGAGATAATGTTTTACCGTATAACCCCGATTCATGAGCTCCAGTATTCTGTCCGAACCGCTCTGAACCGGCACGTGATAGTGTTTGCAGACCTTCCCGAGCGCGCTCATCCTCCTGATGGTCTCGACATCGAAATCGCGCGGATGCGACGTGAGGAACCGGATCCACCTGAGCCCGTTAATATCGTTAATAAGCTCGAGCAGGTCTATGAATTTTATATCACCGCTGTCTTTTCCATAGGCATTGACGTTCTGTCCAAGCAGGGTAATCTCGACTACGCCTCTGGAGACGAGTTCCTCTATTTCGTACTTTATCTCTTCAGAAGGTTTGCTCTTCTCCGGACCCCGCAGGTAGGGAACGATACAGTAGGAGCAGAAATTGGTACATCCCTTGATTATGGTCACCCAGGCCCTGTAATCTTCCGCTCTCTTCCCCCTGAAAGACGAAAAACGGTAGTTGTCCCGGGAAACATCCACCACAGGTTCGCCCGTCAGGCCGTACTCCTCCACCATACCGGGAATATCCATGAAATGGCAGGTTCCGGCGACCACCTTGATCTCAGGGAAAAACTTCATTATTACTTCCCCATGCTCCTGCGCCATGCACCCCGCGAATACGATGACCGCGGGCCTTTCACGAACAAGCGACCTGAAATATCCGAGGCGTCCCCTGACGCGCTCCTCGGCATTTTCACGTACCGAGCATGTATTGATGACAATGACATCGGCCCCGGCGGAGGAAGTGGAACAGAGGTACCCGGCACGCTCGAATGAGAGACGGATATCGATTGAATCGGACTTGTTCATCTCACAGCCGTAGGTTTCGATGTAAAAAGTCTTCTTCTGATCCATTCAGCCGCCGCCCCGAACCGTCCGGATTCCCTGGGATTCCACATTCACCCTCCTTTAAGTTGAGCGAATGCTTGGTTCGAGTTTCAAGAAATAATATATTATGATGAACTTTTATAAAAACGAGACACTCTATTTCCGGTGAAGATGAAGTCTAAAATGCTCTGCAAATTGAAATGGCTAAGCCGCGGATTGTTTCGAGATAGTGCCCCCCTCATCCTCTTCCTTCAGTAATTAATATAACAATATAAAGATAATTACCATGTTTAATAACTGCCCAACGGAATAAAATGATTCGCCCTAAGTTAATACGCACATACCTGATTGGGGATTAAAAGCGAAGCGCAAGTTCCAGCGGAGCCGATCCTCCTTCCTCGCGGAAGGTACCGGTTGATATTATTCGGAAAGAAAGCATGCTTTCTGCCGGAGATAGAAATGGTACGTATAAAGACGGTTCAGCCGGATAAAAGACGGAAGGCGGCCTTACAAAGGCGGCCTCAATTAGTAGAATGAAACATTCATCGATCCGCACATCGGGCAGACATGAGCTCCGCCAAGCTCGTCCTCATAATCAGGGTAGTCGTTTCTGTCGGGATAGATCTTCTCCTGCCAGCGAAAATCACAGTCTTCGCACACGAATGTCTTGTTGATATAGCTCTCCTCCTCACGATCATCATCCTCGACATCGTCATATAAATCGAACTCGTTTTCTTCATCGAGAAAAGCCATCAGCAACTCCCGCAGCGGATACAATTAGACTAATAAATGTAAATGGTTTGTCAATCTTTTTTAAACTCCTGTATAGAAATCAGGTAAGAAAATTATGGTCTGAGACTGCGCCCGAAAGGACGCCCGACGGGGCTTACCGTTGGGCCCTGATAAAAAGGCCCCGCTTAGAAAGCGGGGCCATTAATTTCGAATATACAGCAATCTTACTCAGGCGGGATTTCCTTGAACGCGAGTTTGATATCGATACCCCGCTTTGCGTGGTAGCTCTTTGAGCCGAGGTACCAGAAGAGAGAGGCAAGTATCACGAGTATTATAAGCAGCGCCGGTTTCCAGCCTCCGGGAGCGATAAAGCTGAGCCCAAGGTTCGGGACGAAAATAAATGCCATGACCATAACACCGCAGAACAGGAACCCGATAATACCGGTCAGCACTACCAGTTTCCCGTACTTGGATCCCGGTGAAGCCTGGAATATGGATGGAGCCCTGTATGGGAAAAGCGCCGCGGACAACGCTGAGAAAACGAACACGTACCCGCAGGCGAACGATACACCCAGTGTCCAGGTACCCCATACCGGAACGAGATTGTACGCGAATATCCAGAAAAACGCTCCAATGAAGTAAGCGAGATGCGCGTTTACCGGTGTGTGGAGCCTCGGATGCACCCTGGAGATCCACTCCGGAAGCGTCCTGTCGAGCGCCATGGCGACCATGTCTCTCGTCATTCCAATATAGCAGTTACAGGTCACCTGGAAGGAGTTCGCCATATAACCGATACCGATCAGGATGATTATAATCGGATTCGAGACCGTCATGACGAGCACGCTCGGATAGGACTGAATAACACCGAGTGAATAGGTCTCCGGTTCCACAAAGGCGTAAAACTCGGCACTCATGGCCGTAAGCCACTCCTTACCGACCGCTTTCTGGAAGAAGGCACCCTGGAGCATGAGCAGTATTCCGACGAACCAGAGAGCACCCACGAGAATCCAGAACTGGTTCTTGAAGGAGTCGCCTCCCTTTATCTCGGAACCCTGCTCCACGGAATAGGTGGCCCACTGTATGCTCATCCACGCGATGGGCGCCACTGCCAGCGTGGCCCAGAAACTGAATTTGGGCATTGTATTGAAGCCCGTGGCCTTCACCTCATCGATAACCGCCTGATAGGTGTCGGCCGCCGCAGTTTCTCCCTGCATGGCTCCGAACTGTGTCATGAACTGGTTGAATTTGGCCGCGAATGCTTCGGTCTTCATTACCGCCAGCACGATCAGCACGATAACGAAAGCGAGGAGTACCGCGCCGAAAAGGAACCACTGGACAACGACATAATTCTTAAATCCCGATACGAGGAATACAGCGGTGAAAGCCGCGAGCAGAATCGAGATGATAATCGTCCCCCATGCGGAGTTACAGAAAAGACCGAACTTGAGAAGCGCCATGGAATTGAGTTTGACGCCGAGCGTGTAGAACATCGGGGCAAGGCCGAGTGCGGAAAAGAGCCATCCGGAAAGAGCGACCCACTGAAGGATCCAGATGACGAAACCGCTCATTACGGACGTATAACCGAATGCACCGCCGAGTATGCGGCTCTGAAAGATATAATCTCCGCCGCTTCTGGGCATGGCCGATGCAAGAAATACAATGGAAAACGACACGAACGTCTGAAAAAAGGTACAGATCAGGATACCCAGCCACAGGCTGCTGCCCGGAAATCCACCGGGTGCATGGGCAAAGACCCAGGGAAATATGAGGCCCATTGTCAGCACGTTGTAAACAAACGCCGAGAAGGGCGACATGACCCTGATCAATCCGGACGACTTGCGAGTAAAAACTTCCTGCGTTGCCATTAATGCCTCCTTTGAAAAATTTTACCGATTAAAGCATATCGTACATGATGCTCTGCGAATCTTCACCTCCTCCCTGACGATTCCGTTAAGCATATTGAAACTACGATGAACCGAGATTGATTATCTCATTCTTAAAAAACACTTATTATATATTATAAATATTTAATATTCTTTTTATCAGATTCAGGGATTCCATTCTGCATTTTCTGAACGAATTGGAAGATATCCGATAATCATTTCATTATTCGGGTATAGAATGTTTTTTCAAGTATTTTTTCCCATGACCCGAATCATGAATATTATTGACAATAGACCGCCCGCCTCATCCCGAGGTCATCTGATAGCTCAAAACGTTCCCGTCCTGTATATTGATAATGGCGCCGCGAAGTATTCCCTCCCCGTATTCGCTTCCGGGATTGACGACCGTGGTCCTCCCGATTTTTGCAACCCCGCGTGATTCGTGTATATGGCCGCAGAGCACGAGCAGGGGCTGATACTTTTCAACCGCCTCCCTGACCGCTGAGCTTCCGACTCCGACCATGACGGACTGTCCCGCCCGAACCACGGGTGTCGGCGGGTCGGTGGAAGTATCGAGGAGCGGCGCAAGGTCGAGCGTGCAGTCCTTGGGTGGAGCGTGGAAATTAAAGATTACGTTCGTGAAATCCTCAATTCCCTCCACGACCCCTTCGATGAGCTCATGGAGCTTGTCTTCCCCCTCCTCACGCGGTGTGTCCCAGGGTGTCGGATTGCTGTAGCCGAAGCTGACCATCGAATGAATATCGCTTACCATGACCGCGTGCCCCTCGGGATTAATGACGTTCTCGGTCTGGTTCTCCTCTATGGCGTGCACCACCCACTGGTCGTCGTCGTTTCCCCCGGTCATGTAAAGCTTGTACGGCTTGTCCTGCAGTTTTTCATCCGCGATCCTGATCCAGTCCAGCAGCCGTTCGCGTGCCTTCCGCTTGAAAATATCCTCCACGGAATCACAGTCGTCCTTCAGCTCCTGATAGGTCTCTATCTTCATTATCTCATGGTAGAAACCGAGGTCGGCGATCATGGTCTGAAGGTTTTTAAGCTCTTCCTCGGAGCTTACGTCCCTTCTTACGCCGCTGACAGTGGCATGATAGGTTGTAGCGGTGTCCTGAATTATGGGAACGAGGAGCTTTCCGGTAACGTCGCCGCCGAGGATCAGGGTGTTGGCACTGTAGATCGAACCCGCATTGACGAACTTCCTGAACGTTCTAGAGGATCCATGCACGTCCGTGGCAAAAAAAACACGTGTGTAATCGTACTTATGCTTGCTTTTCTTTTCCCCTTTATCCTTCTTCTTCCCGAACAAAACCGCCTCCTTATACGACTGATGATGAAGAGGAAGGATATCTTCCTTCCGTGAATCGGGATATACAGTTGTGTGGAGAGGTTTGAATTCGTTAAAGAGATAATGATCTGTTGAACAATAACCGCTTTAAAAGCACGAATGCAGTATGCCGCCAGGCATCTCTCTACTGTACACCCTGCTGTATTTCACCAACTTCCTTATACCACGGTTTCTTCGTGCCCTTCTTTGCCCTTCTATTCCACTTTCCGGATTTGGGGGCTTCTTCTATGATTGACTGCATCCGGGCAATGCGCTTCTTTGATTCCTGTTTTTGTTCCCGGCTCAGGAGGTCGAGTCCGTCGGCAAAATCGCTGATCTTTTGTAAATTATTTACTGCATCGTAGTAGAAGCCCCAATCATCGGAGAGAACACCTGCAATATAAGCGGCGTCGATCTCCTCGGTACTGTCCGCGCCGCCGAAATCATGTTCCAGCAGTAGGACGACGACATCCTTGAAATCCTTTTCCGTTATATCGTGTATCTGGAGTTTTTCAAGGAGGAGGTCCTCTACCGTTATCGTGGGATTGTCAAGCTCGAGCCTTCCCTTGAAATTGATTACGTGGCTGAAGTCGAGGGTATCGCGAAAGACATCGACAAAGAGTCCCTCTTCGTTGGAGTATATCTCCCGTGATTCGGCATGCCACACGTAATGCCGCTGCTTCTTCAGTCCGACATCGCCCATGGCCTTTTCGACCTCTGTGGATTTGAATTTCGAGTACGTTACGACATCCACATCGGTGAGCCTTCTATTGAGTGTTTTATACATATCTTTGTGCTTCGGGCAGTGATAGAGAAAGGCGGCGGCTCCAAGGAGCCGCACCAGCAAATCCCGCTTGTTCGCAGACTCCACGATCTTCAGTGCCATATCGGCTATGTACTCGTCGGAGAGGTCTACCTTTTCCAGCTTCTTATGGGTAAGGTTCTCTTTCCCCTCACTGTATCGCAATTCTTCCATTGCTATCTCCTTCTGATCGTTTGATTTCAACCGATTCAAAAAATCTGTGAAATATGATCAGAGTTGTGAGCCGCATACAAGATCACAGACCTGTACACCTGTTTAGACAGATATACCTATATACACACCCTCAAATTCAGTGTCAAGAGAAAAAAGATCAGCTTATCCCTGAGCCGGGCTCTATCTCACGGTCCACGGTCAGTAGGGAAAGCTTCTTCCCCTTTGAAGCTGCGAGAAGCATCCCGTTTGACTCCTCGCCCATTATGACCGCAGGCTTCAGGTTGGCAACCACGATTATATGTCTATTCTCGAGTTCTTCCGTCGTATACGACTGGGAAATGCCTGCGATGATTGTCCGCTTTTCCTTACCCAGGTCAACACTGAGCCTTAAAAGTTTATTGGATCCTTCGACCTTTTCGGCGCTTATGATCCTGCCGACCCTGAGATCGACCTTCTTGAGGAGCTCAATATCAATTTTCGTGTCCATCTCTTCTTTTTCCACCCCTTTTTCGGGTTTATCCTTTTTTATCCTGGGGAAGAGGTTCTCTGTCGGTTTTACTTTAACGCCGGGCTCGAGCTTTCCCCATTCCAGTATACTCATATCCACATTGCGCTCTTCCGTTTTCCGCATAACGCGCAGTCCGAATACCGACAGCGCTTTCTCCGCCTTATCCACGATAATCGGCGCGAGATAAACCGAAGCGATACGAAAAGCCTCACAGGCCGTATAGAGCGCGGTCCCGAGCTCCGGAAGCTTACCGTTCTTATGCAGGGTCCACGGGGCTTTGTCGTCAATATACTTGTTAATGTAGTGAACAAACCCCATGATCTCGTCGATTGCCTTTGTAAGCTCCATCTTCCCGATCACGCCGCTTATCTTTTCCTGCAGGCTTTCGGCTTTCTTCCGCATCCGCTCTTCGACCCTGGCCGGCTCGGGTACGACGCCGTTGTAATAATTCTGTAGCATCTTGACGATGCGTGAAAGCAGGTTGCCGTAATCATTTGCAAGGTCCGAATTGATGGTGTCGAGCATGATTCTTTCCGAGAAATTGGCATCCTGTCCGAGCGCCATATTACGCATGAGTACGAATCGGAAACACTCATGGCCGTATTTATCAATAAGATCGAGGGGATTAATCACATTGCCCACCGACTTGCTCATTTTTTCGTCTTCAACAAGCCACCAGCCGTGTCCGTATATGGTCCGGGGCAGTTCGAAACCGGCGGATTTGAGCATGATGGGCCAGTATACCGCATGGGTCGTAATAATATCCTTACCCACGAGATGTACGTCCACGGGCCACCATTTCTGGAATGATATGTTGTCCCTGTATACGCCGATGGTGCTGATGTAGTTTATAAGGGCGTCGAACCACACATAGGTGACGAATCGCTTGTCGAATGGAATTTCGATTCCCCAGCCCAGCCTGGCCTTGGGCCTGGAGATACAGAGGTCGTTGACCGGCTTTTTCAGAAATCCCAGTATCTCGTTTTTTCTTGATCGCGGTTTGATAAAATCGGGATGATTCCTTATATATTCCGTAAGCCAGTCCCTGTACTTGGACAGCTTGAAAAAGTAATTCTTCTCCTCTATAGTAATAACTTCCCGTCCGCACGAGGGACACTTGCCTTCCACCAGGTCTTTCTCCGTCCAGAAACGCTCCTCAGGAACGCAGTACCATCCCGTATACGTATCGAAGTAGATGTCTCCGCGTTCGTAGAGGTAGGTGAGAAGGCTCTTTACTACGAACTGATGCCGCCGTTCCGTGGTGCGGATGAACCGGGAATAGCTGATACCGAGCTTTTTCCACAGGTCAATAAAGCGAACAACCATCTCGTCGCAGTGTTTCTTTGGAGGGACCCCCCTCTTTTCAGCCGCCTCCTTGACCTTGAGGCCATGTTCGTCCGTACCGGTGGAAAAGAATACGTCGTCACCGAAAAGCCGGTGATATCGCGAGAGTACGTCGGCAAGTATTGTGGAATAAGCATGACCGATATGCGGCTCGCCGTTCACGTAATATATCGGGGTCGTGATGTAGAATTTACCCACCGTAAAAAACCTCTCCAGGAAAAATAGACACGTGACTTATCAATCTTAACAGATAAAAAACACTTGTCTAATGGTTTTTAAATAATCGTATCACTACTGCCACGGGTTGTGAGTGAATAGAGGTGATTATTATCAAGAAATACCGTACAATAAACCATAGGTTCTATAATATGAATATTCCCTTAATTGTCAAGGAGTAATAGCCAGGAATGCTTCTATCCGATTCACGATCTCATCCATCGGACCCTGAAAAACGTTCCCGGTCGGCATGGTATCGAGGAAGATCCTGCCATAGCTCTTCAGAATAATTCGTTTATCAAGTATCAGCACGATTCCGCGGTCCGTCCTGTTCCGGATAAGACGTCCGACACCCTGCTTCATCTTGATCGCGGCAAGCGGCACGTAGTACTCCAGGAAGGGGTTCTCTCCCCTCGCCTGTATTCGTTCGAGGCGCGCGCGTATTATGGGCTCCGAGGGTACCTTGAAGGGCAGTTTTGTAATCACCACGCACTCGAGCGTGCTGCCCGGCGCGTCCACTCCCTCCCAGAAGCTCTCGGTTCCGAAAAGAACGGAGTGCACATCGGTTTTAAAGGTTTCCAGCAGGTTTCGGCGCGATTCATCGCCCTGTTTCAGCAGCAGGAACCTTCCGTCCAGCTTCTCCCGCAGTTTCCCGTGCACCTCGTTCAGTGTTTTATGGGACGTGAAGAGAATAAACGCCCGCCCCCCGGTCTTGTCGAGCACTCTGTCCATGATCCGTGCCGCACACAGTGGAAATTCCGGATGATCGGGTTGCGGTATATCGGCGGGTATGAGTGTCATCATCTGCGCGTCGTAATCGAAGGGAGAGTCCAGGTGCGCCTCGATGGCCGGGTCGGGGAGACCGAGCCTCGATTTAATAAAATGAAAGCTGTTCTGCACGGTAAGCGTCGCGCTCGTCAGCACACAGGTTTCCATCCTGTTGAAAACCCGTTCCTTGAGCAGGTCCCCGACCTCTATCAGGGCTGTAAAAATGCCCGCCTCTCTCTTCCTCTGTATCCATCGCACGTAGGCATCGTCTTCGCCGAGGAAGATATCGATTGTCCTGGTAATTTCGAGAAACTGGTTTATAAATCCGTCCACCTGCCTCACGGTCCGCTCATCACCCGCTTCGCCGTACCTTTCCCGTACCTGCTGAAGCTCATTCGCCGCGGACGAACAGCGACCGTAAAAAGACCGCATGCTGCCGGAAACCGTACTCTTCCAGAGCGGCATCTCCTTCATCTCTTCGTTCAGCTCGAGTACCCTCACCTGGGAGTCACGGGAGCCCTCCGCGGAATCGAGAATGTGCTCGAGCATCTTAAAAAAATCGTATGCCGCGCTCCTGAGGGACTGCAGGGTCTTCCTGACCTTCGAGACCGTGTTTTCCGCTCCCGGCAGCCGCTTTTTAATAAGGTAAACGAGATATCCTTTCTTCCCGTTTCCGCTGTACAGCCGGTTGAGAAGCCGCAAAACGGAAGAGAGTGTGACGTTCCGGGTAAAAAATGACGTGGCGGAGTCCTCGAGATTGTGGGCCTCGTCGAATATCACCCTCTTGTAGGGAGGAATCAGCGCTCCTCCTGATAACGCGAGCTGCGCATCGGCGAGCAGGTAGTGATGGTTCGTAACAATGAGGTTCGCTCCGGCCGCCGCTCTCCGCGCCCTGCCCACGGGACAGCGGCTGAAGTAGGTGCATGCCGAACCGAGACAGGCCGCAGCCTGGGAATTGATCTTCTCCCAGAGAGAGGGTTTCGGCAGGAACGGGAGCTCCGAATAACTCGCCTCCTCGGCGGTATCGACCCATTTAACCAGAGCCTCGTACTGTTCCCGCTCGTCATCGTCGATGATGGAAAAAAGGTCCTCGCCCGCCTCGTAGAGCCTGGTAAGACAGATATAATTGCCCCGCCCCTTCATGAGCGTGTATGAAAAATCGAGACCGAGCGCCTGTTTCAAAAGGGGAATGTCCTTGAAGAGGAGCTGCTCCTGCAGGTTTATCGTCCGAGTTGAAACGACCACCTTGCCGCCGTTTAATACGGCCCAGTGCACCGCCGGTATGAGATAGGCGAGCGACTTTCCAATGCCGGTTCCGGCTTCGATGAGGGCAACGGAGCCGTCGTTCAGCGCGTCGCAGACGTATGCAACCATCTGGCGCTGCTCTTCCCTTTCCTCGAACCCTGACACGGTTTCGCTCAGTGGCGAACCTGCGGACACGAGCTTCATCATTTCAAACGAATCGAGCGGCCGTATCTTCCTTCCGACCGGCTCGACTACGGTGTACGATTCCGAAACATCGTTATTGACGATAAAAAATCCGACTCCCCAGTCCGCGATCATGGAAGATATGCGCACATCCTGGTTCGAAGGGATTAAGACACCGTCCGGATGGTTATGTATAACGACATCGGGCCCGTAGCTCCTGGCAAGCGGCAGCCCCACGCTCTCTTCGTTCCCTCGGGCAACGACCTGAATCCGGCTGACGGCTCCCCCGTCGGTCCAGCCGAAAAACAGGACCTCATTACCCCCTGCCCGGCGAATTTCCTCCTGTATGCGCCTGCGTACCTGATCGGTAAGGGGAAGACTTTTCTCTCCGGATAGCCCGGGATTCTCGCGCTGCCCGTCTTGTTCGCTAAAGGACATTCCCGAGTATCTCCTCGATGAGCAGAATGAGCCTCCCGCTCATCGCGCGCGTACTCTTTAATACCTCGTCATGGGTAAGATCGTTTTTTCGCATTCCCGTCGCCAGATTTGAAATGGCGCTGATCCCGATTACGTGCATACCCTCCTCCTTCGCGACGATTACTTCAGGCACCGTGGACATTCCCACGGCATCGGCCCCCGCCGTCCGGTAAAACTTAATCTCCGCCGCGGTCTCATAGCTCGGGCCGGGAACCGCAATATACACTCCCTCGCGAAGCTCGCCGATGGAGGGATTCTCCCGGGCGATCCGCTTGATTCTATCCCTGAGCAGCCCGTCATACGCATCTGACAGCTCGACGAAGGGAGAGCCTCCGCCTGTAACCGGACCCCTGAGCGGGTTATCGGGTATCAGGTTGATATGGTCGGATATAAGCATGATATCACCGTTTTTAAAACGCTCGTTGATACCGCCGCTCGAATTGGTTATGATCAGCGACTCTACACCGAGGCGTCTCAGCACTCTTACAGGCAGGGTCGTTTCCCTCAAGGAATACCCCTGATAGTAGTGGAACCTTCCGCTCATGATAATGGTTCGCTTTCCGCATTTCTCCCCGGCGATCAGCTCGCCCCTGTGCCCCGGAATGGTGGAACGCGGGAATCCCGGAATATCCCGATATGCAATTCGCTTTTCCCCGTCCATATCCCCTGCGATCTCTCCGAGTCCCGAACCGAGGATGAGCCCCACCTCCGCCGAACCGATCTTATCCTTCAGAAACGCCGATGCGGCGTCTACCCGAATACCGTAATCCTCCCCATCCTTCCGGGGTAAATCGTATCCTGCATCGTTCATCCCGGCGGCCTCCTTTCTCAGAATGAATACCTCAGCCACTCTTCAGGGTCCACGTATACCCCGTTTACCACAACACTCCAGTGCAGATGTACGCCCGCGGATATACCCGTATTTCCCGCTCCTCCGATGAGCTCGCCTCTCTTTACGGATTCTCCAGCCCTGACTTCCATTGAATCAAGATGAAAAAAGAGTGAAAAAACCCCCTGTCCGTGGTCGAGCACAACGGTATTGCCGGTTGTAATCCTCTTTCCCGAAAAGGCAACGGCACCGCGGCCCGGCGCAACCACGACCTGCCCCTTTCCCGCCCTGTAATCCACCCCACGGTGATGCCTGACAAAGGCAAAATCACCGTCAATATAATACGCCCTCTGCCTTCCGAAACCCGAGACAATAACGGGATCGGGGAGCGGGGTCATAAAAGCCCCATCCCAGAACTGCGCATCACTGGGACGGGTGAGTATTTCCCAGAGCTCTTCCCTTTCCCTGTTCTTCTCCTCAGACGGTTCGAGAAGTTTGCCGGTTTTCACGTTCAGGTTGACACGGCCCGTTTCAAAGGAGGTTTTCTTCAGATAGAGGGGGTGGACTATACGCGTCCAGCCCCCGTTGTCCCTGTATATATCAATATGGAGCCGGTACCTGTCCGGTCTGGCCTCCACGTCGAACCCGGTGAGCGCCCTGTACTTCACTCCTTCAAGGGGATACATCTTTATTTCCCGGGTGTTCCCGAACGGATCGATGAGGCGGGACCGGACGCTGCATTTTTCCCCGGGACGGACCACGACCTCCATGGTGGTTCCCTGCGCCGGATGCGGTGAAACGTAAAAACGGACATTGATGAAATCACCGGTCGGCGACGCCGAGACCTTTCCAAAAGAAAGGAGGGGCTCCGCATGGAGCTCTACCCTGCTGGAGGGGTGGATGCTGTAAAAATAATCCTGTTTCCTGAGTACGATCCCGCTGGACGCATAGGTCCTGACAATCGCTCCCTCCTCCACCCTCTCCCGATTTCTCGGCTCGTAGAGCACTCCGCTTCTCTCGAAAAATACCCTGCCCTCCCGGTGTTGTACCGTGTAATCCGCTGAGAAGACCCTAACGGGTATGATAAGAAGAACAAGCAGGAGCAGGTATCGCATAAAGGAAAATGCCTCTATGACGGCGTCAGGGATATATTCGGCTTCATGGATAGAGCCGGTTTATGAGCCTGGGAAAAGGTATCGCCTCGCGTACATGGGGCAGCAGGCAGATCCAGCTCAGCAGTCTTTCCACGCCGAGGCCGAATCCGGAGTGAACAACGCTTCCAAACTTCCGGATATCGAGATACCACCGGTAATTCTCGGGATTGAGACCGTCTTCCTCAATTCTTTGAAGGAGCGACCCGTAGTCTTCATTTCTCTGTGAGCCGCCGATTATCTCCCCATATCCCTCGGGAGCAAGAAGATCGTCGTTGAGTACCGTTCTCCCGTCATCGTTCGGTTTCATATAAAAGGGTTTTACCCGGGTCGGATAATTATAGATGAATACGGGTTTTTCAAAGCTCGTAGAGAGCTCTGTTTCCTCGTCTCCTCCGATATCGTCACCCCAGGAAATCGAGTACCCCTTTTCCTTGAGCATTTCGACCGCTTCATCGTAGGAGATACGGGGAAAGGGAGGTTCCACCTTGAGGAGCGGAGCGGTATCCCTGCCCAGGGCCGCCAATTCCCCCTCACACGTACGGACCACATTTCCCACCACCGTGGATATCAGATCCTCCTGAAGACCCATGTTGTCGTTCGTGTCGAAATAGGCGACTTCCGCCTCGAGCATCCAGAACTCGGTAAGGTGCCTGCGTGTCTTGGATTTTTCCGCCCTGAAAGTGGGGCCGAGATTGAATACCCTGCCGAAGGCGCTTGCAGCCGCCTCGAGGTAGAGCTGTCCCGTCTGCGCGAGATACGCATCCTCCAGGTCGAAGTAACGGGTACTGAAGAGGTTCCCCGCGTCTTCACCTATGGAACCGGTCAGTATCGGCGTATCGACGAGGACATAACCGTTATCATAAAAATATGCCCTCAAGTGCCTGATAAGCTCGCTTCGTACCCTGAGAATATGAAGCTGTCTGCTCGACCGAATCCAGAGATGCCGGTTTTCCATGAGGAAATCGGTACCGTGCGCCTTTTTCGAGAGGGGATACTCATCCGGCGGGATTTGTACGACCCGGATATCATGAACCGTGAGCTCACAACCGTTCGGTGCCCTCCGTTCCTCCTTGAGCGTACCGACGACCATGAGTGAGGATTCAATCTTCAATTGTGAACAGGCCTCAGCGACCTCGGGCGCCACTTCACTCTGCACCACCACTCCCTGGATAACGCCGGTTCCGTCCCGCACATCGATGAAATATATGGAACCGCTCGACCGAATATGCCTGATCCAGCCCTTGACAGCGACACATTCGCCAACGTGGCCGGGCGCCTCGACTATGCTGATTTCCCTGGTACCCATGATTTCATTCTCCTCCCGGTATCAATGAGGGTTTATAGATGCAGTAAAACGGTTTAACGAAAAACGGGGGATCGAATGGTGCACTTCCGTATCACGCGAGTGTAAGGATATCGGGCTCTCCATCAAGGACGAGTATCGTGTGTTCGAAATGGGCGGAGGGCTTTCCATCCCTGGTAACCACGGTCCAGTTATCGTCCTGTATATCGACCTCATAACCGCCCATATTGACCATCGGTTCGATGGCGAGAGTCATCCCCGATCTCAGAAGAGGGCCCCGCCCCGGCGTTTTGTAATTCGGAATAGGCGGTTCCTCGTGGAGCTTCTTCCCGACACCGTGTCCGACGAAGTCTCTCACAACCGAGAAACCCCGGCTTTCCACGTGATCCTGAACCGCCTGTGAAATGTCGGAAACGTGGTTGCCGCCTACGGCCTTTTCAATACCCTCGTAGAGCGAGGCCTCAGTCGCAGCCAGGAGCTCCTGTATTTCCGCTGATATCTGCCCGACCGGTACGGTGACCGCCGCGTCACCGTAGTATCCCGCCCGAAGAACCCCTACATCCACGCTCAGTACATCGCCCTCGAGAAGCTTCCTGGGGCCGGGAATTCCGTGAATGACCTCTTCATTGACGGACGCACAGATGGAGGATGGAAATCCGTTGTAGTTCTTAAAGGCGGGTTCCGCACCGTGCCTTCTGATAAATTCCTCGGCCTTCTGATCGAGCTCGGAAGTTTGAATCCCCGGTTTGATGAATTCCCGAATATACTGGAGCAGCTCTCCGACTATTCTGCAGGCCTGTCTTATATATTCGATTTCAGTAGCGTTCTTGACCTCACACATCCTTCGTTCGAACCTTTTTATCCTCTCCTGTCCCGTTTTCCCTCAGTACTTCTCCGAGTTTCGGTCCGGAATTGAATGACTCTTCAATAATACTCTTTATATCCTTTTTCTGACCCGAGCTAATTGAAATCTCTCCATGAACGACAACCCCCTCTTCCACGTCCACCCTGGGCGCCGAAATATTCCCCAGCACCCTGCCCGTGGAAAGGAGCATTACCTCTTCCACAGCCTGTATGTTGCCTATGACGGTCCCCCCGACAACCACGCGTTTGGCGTAAATGTCGGTTTTTACCTTGCCCGTGGCTCCAACCACGAGTTCGTCTTCAGTCCGCACGTCACCTTCGAACTTACCGTCAATCTGAAGCGAACCGTTGATATAAAAACTCCCCTCGAATATCGATCCTTCGCCGACCACGCTGTTCATTCCCGCACCATTCTTGGCTGCCATAGAGCCAAACCTCCTGTATCCCGGCTGAAGTCATCACCGAACTGTTTTGGTCTCAACCGATTCCGCGATGAATTTCATATCCGCTTCATTTATCTCCTGGAATTTGACTCCGTATTCACCCTTGTTCCTGTCGATTCTCATTATAAGGCCTCTCGTCTCGATCACCCGAGAGGGATACTTGATGGACATCTGCAGAATCGTCTGCTGAATGAGATACTGAATAAGCCGCGGTTTCTCGAGTTTGAACAGCAGGCCGCCTACGCCGATGTCGACAACCTCGATATCAAACGTCTTTCCGCTTTCGAGTGTAAAATAATCATATTTCACGAGAGCTTCAACGAGAATACCGGCGTATTTAGCGGTTCTGTATGCGAGAGAAGGTTTAATGGGCCTGTGATAATCGGTATCGTTGATGAGACGCAGGTAACCGACCACCTCGCCCTCGAGCATGAGCGGAATAATGCACTCCGAGTATATCCGCGCGTTTCTCTTTTGCTGAAGGAGGTCGAGGAGCATGGATTCGGCGGCCTGGCGCGGTTTCCCCTGGGATATAAGGTGTTCGTACGCACCGCCGAGGGTGAGGATCTGCTCTTCGTAAAACCGGCGCTCCTCGATGCTGTCCTCGTAGGAATCATAGATGAGGAATATTTTTTTTGTTTCCTGAACGAGCTTCTCCTCGAAGATCGTTTTTTCATTGGGTTTGAATACCTTGACCTGGAACTTTTGTGAATATTCGGATACCAGGTTTTTTATACCCGTCAAAATCTTCTCGACCGAAGGCCGCGGTTTCTTCACCTCCTGGAAGATGACCCGTTCATCGAGGAGCGAGGAGTGTTCAAACTCCTGTTTCTCCGACTGTATCATGATCTTGAACTTCATAAACACGGAACCCAGCACGTTCATGCGTTCGTGTTTTCTCTGTATATTCTTGTAAATCACTTCCGGGATGGAAATGATGAAGTGCGACTCATCCTTTGGAGCAATCATGCTGTCGAAATAATGATAATTATTGTTGAATACGAAATTCGTCCTGCACTCTCCGCCGCCCCCGATTACGGGTGATTCCACAAAGACCGTAAGCGCATTGCCGTCATACTTCTGGACCGTGCAGGGATACTCGATTCCGGCGATCGCCATGTTGACGGTTTGCCCGGATTTCTGGAGGTTTTGAAAGATAATGTTCTTTTCCAGGTCGCTCGAAACCGTCATTTTCTTCGCTAGATCGCTCATGCCCGAACTTGTTCCTCCTTTTCCCTTATCCTTTCCCGCAGTATCTCCAGGTACAGGTCAACGATCTCGGGATCGAACTCTTTCCCTTTTTGCTCCTCGAGTATCACCATGGCGCGCTCCTGTTTCATGGGAGCGCGATAGGGACGTATGGAAACCATCGCGTTATAAGAATCCACGAGCCTGACAATTCTGGCCCAAAGCGGAATGTTCTCCCCTTTGAGACCGTCCGGATAACCGGCGCCGTCAAAACGTTCGTGGTGGTGCTTGACGAGCTCTACCCCCTCCTTGAAGAGACCTATCTTGACGGTTACATACTCCTCGCCTCTCAGTACATGGCTCTTCACGATTCCGAACTCCTCTTCGGTCAGCTTACCCTGCTTGTTGAATATTTCCTCGCTCAGGCCGATTCTGCCGATATCGACAAGCATGATTGCCGATCTCAGCTTAACGAGATCCTCTCCGGAAAAACCGAGTCGTTCGCCGATAATCTCGGCGTCACGCGCTATGCTGAGATAATGGCCTACCTTGTAGGGTTCGACCCGCTCCATGACCCTGATATACTTTCCGGCTATGAGATCCTTTACCTCGAACACATCCACGGGTTTTTCCTTGCCCTTTACAACGAGTGAATCGATGAAATCAGCCTCAACGACGTATTTAACCTCCTCATACACCTCCCGTGTGATCAGTATCTGGCCCTTGCTCGCTATGCTCTCGAGCCGTGAGGCGGTATTCACCACGTCCCCGATCACCGTATAATCCATTCTGTCGATGGAACCCATGTTGCCCGAGATCGCGTACCCGGTATTGATGCCGATCCCGATCTTCACCTCCGGAAGACCCGACTGCGCCCTATCCAGATTAATATCGTCGACATATTTCATCATATCTATCGCGGCGACGGTTGCACGTTCCGCGTCGTTGTAGTGGGAAATCGGAGCTCCGAATACGGCCATGACGCAGTCGCCGATGTACTTGTCGAGTGTCCCCTCGAACCTGAAAACAACTTCAGTCAGTCCCGACAGGTAGGTGTTGAGCAGGTCCACGACCTCCTCGGGCTTCATCTTCTCGGACATGGTGGTAAACCCGCGAATGTCGGCAAAGAGGGTGGTGACTTTCCTCTTCTCCCCGCCGAGCTTGATCTCATCGGGGTCCGAAAGAATTCCATCCACAAGCTGGTGGGAAACATACCGCGAGAAGGCGTGCCTGAGGTTGGACATCTTGGAGTTTTCCACAGCCATGGCCATCTGATTGCTTAAAATCTTGATTGAATCGAAGTGCTTCTCCGTGTAGGGTTGCAGGTTTATCCGCTCTCCCAGCGTCAGTATACCGATGACGCCGTTTTTTGAAATGAGTGGGAGCAGAACCGATGCCTCTATCTTCAGCAGGTTGTTCATTTCCTCTTCGGTAATTTTATTCTGAATTTCGGATATCGCTAGCGGAGCCTTCGTGCGCTGAAGATCCTGTATGAAGCCCATCTTGTTCGTGAAGCTGATCTTCTCTATGTACTTCTTGAGCACGCCTCTCGAAGCGGTCGGAGAATAGGCCGTGTTGTTCTCATTAGTGGAAAGAAAAAGCACCGCCGTCTTGCTCATGGCCCGTCCCATGACGTTGAGAAGGAATGAACCGAAGAAGTCCTCCTTGCCGAGGGACGTGAGGTCCACCCCCATCCCCGCGATCTCCTTCAGCTCGAAAGCTTTCCTTCTCAGTTCACGCGAGCCCCTGTCCCCTCCTACCCCTGATGCTGTCACGGACAGGAACCGCATCTCGGCCGTACTGCAGATAGATGAGATAAAATCTATCTCCTCCTTTTCCACGTGCTCGAGCGCCCTGCCTCCCCAGAGCACGGAGAAGTGCGATATATAATCACCTATTTTCCGGGGTATGATGATAAACGATGCGTCAATATCCGCATCCTGTCCCAATGCCTCCTTGAAGAGAAACCGAACGCCGCGCGGGTCGATAACGCTCCAGTCGAGTTTCTTGAGCTCTTCAGCGAACCGGTCGTCCAGAAAAAACGGAAGCAGGTTCTTGACATTGCTGTTGATATGAGCCGATTCGAATATCTTATTGTTCTTACGGTCCACAAAGGCGTATTGGATCTGATCGTCAAGGGTGGAGGA
This sequence comes from uncultured Spirochaetota bacterium, assembly GCA_964460545.1. Lineage (GTDB taxonomy): Bacteria > Spirochaetota > B62-G9 > B62-G9 > DRHN01 > CAYWUT01. The sequence goes on along the minus strand of CAYWUT010000029.1, from coordinate 7,262 downwards.
AACACAGGAGGCTACGAGCTGCGGAATCTTGTTCGGAGAATCGACTTGTACGAGCTCCTTCAGTGTCCGTTCCACTGCCGAGAGATAATTCGCGGTTTTTTCCATATAATTCACCCGTTTTCACGAATTAGGGCCTCGTGAGCTTTAAGTTTTTCTTTTATTCCATGAAACGGTTATTAAACATGATAATCATCTCTATTTTATTCCATAAATAACTGAAGTCCTCCGGAACCGGCACTAGTGTGTCTTATGTATGTGAAAGCTCTTCATAATATATTCATTGAAACTCGAACCCGGCATTCGCTATATTTATTACAATGTATACTCAAACTCCCATTATTACCATAATAATATGGCGGGCGGGGTCTGTCTGTCATACGCCGGACCGAAAAAATAGAAAATATCGTTTACCGGGATAAGGTTTGGGACGGATTTTATCACTATTAATGGGGATGGAGACTTGAATACGTTCTGCTCCGTACTACTGCCTTCCCTTTATTGCGAGCTCGAACCTGACCTGCTTGTCCATGAGATTCATTGTTTTAAGCTCCGTCTTCACCAGCTTTCCCTTTGTTTTCCGGCCGCCGTACTGGGGAAGCTTGAGGGCCTTGATGATTTCCTTGACCTCGTAGTAGGGGTTATCGATGATAATCTGTATGATTCTTCTGCCGAGATCGGTACCGGCCCTGCTGAAGGGATCTTCGACCGTCGATTCCGGGGTTCCGGGGGACGGAGGCGTTTCGGCCGCCTGTGCCGGGGCTCCGGCCGGACCCGCGGGGGGTTTCGGACTTTCGGGAATCGCTCTGGGCGCTCCGGCCGCTTCCTTCTGAACCTGTTCTCCCGTAAAACCGGCCACGGCCTCCTCGAGGCTGTCAAAGGATTTCAGTATGGATGAAAACTCCATCAGCTCATAAACGTCGTACACGTCGGGGGACATGTTGGAGAGTACGAGATCACCGCTGTTCTCCCGTATTTCACGTATCTCGCTCACGAAAACACCCCACCCCGCACTGCTTACATAGTCGATATTCTTCAGATCAACGACGATCTTGTACTTGTTGAGTGCGAGCTGTTCCTCGAGCTTCTTTTCGAGATCGGGAGCGGTCGTGGTATCGATAAAACCGCGTGCTTCAATGACGGCGATTTCATCATTTTTTCCCGAATAGGTAACATCGACCTGAATGTCAGGCATTTAACCCTCCTGTGACAACAGGCATCACTTATTACATGGATGTGGCTCCGGTTCTAGTTTCTATAATCGGCTTCAGCGTGTCGAAACTGAAACCGGAGGCTCAATTCTTTCAAACAATTAAATTAATGTCAAGTGACATCAAAAACAATGAAGAAATTGTAATTATTAATGTATTATCGGTAGGAAGCCCAAGTCGGCATTTCACGACGCGAGAACGCCTCCCGCTTTTCCCGAGTATCCAGCTTCATTCGAATAAGTTCCCTCTTGACAACACTCTCCTTGGTCTGCTGCGATCCATACTCCTCGCTGTTCAGCAAACCGGTGAGCCTCGTTACGCCGTACTCGGGGTTCTGACGGACGATCTGCACGAGCATTTTCACCTGCTCATGGGTTGCGTGCTTCAATACAATTTCACTTAGGGCTTCGGAGTCCTCGACCTTGAGGCCGTCGTCGCCCTCCGCATCCCGCTTCGCCCTCAGCTCGAGATATTCCTCCTCCTCAAATCCCGTCTCCTTGAGCGCTTCCTTGAGCTCCACGCCGTCGTCGAGCATCTGGAAGAGGTGCATTCTCCTCGAGTACTCTATCTCCGCCTGGCTCATCTCGAGCTTGATGACCACGAAGGTGATATCGTCGTTCTGCGGATACCCCTTTGTAAATGTCTCGACATCGTCATTCAGCTTCGATTTGAATTGCGAGGCCGGGAGGTGGCAGTACTTCTTTATGAAATCGATGAGCCTGCTCTCGCCGTACTGCTCCCGCTTCTCGTTCATGGCCTCGGTAATACCGTCGGTATATATAAAGAGAAGGTCTCCCTTGCGGAGCCTGAGCTTCTCCGATGTAATGCGCTTCTTGAACTCCTCGGGATCTCCGAGGTCTATTCCGACCGCGATGCCTCCGGGGTTGAGAAAGCTGACGGAGTCCGATTCCGCCCTGTATATGATCATCGGATTATGGCCCGCGCTCGAGTAGTTAACCTGCCGTTTCTTCGCGTCGAGTATCACGTAGAACATGGTCACGTACATGCCCTTCTTGATATCCCCCATCGCAACCTTGTTTACCTTGTGCAGAACGTAAGAGGCCCGCTTGTTGCCGCGCGCTTCGAGCCTCATGGAGGTCCTGATCATGGTCATGACCATTGAAGATCCGATGCCCTTGCCCGAAACGTCCGCAACAACGATTCCGATCGAGTGCGCGTCCACATCAAAAAAATCATAGTAATCGCCTCCGACCTCCAGCGCCGCACGGTAAGCGGCGTCGATATCGAATCCCGCGAGTGTCGGGACCTGCTTCGGCAGAAGGGCGTTCTGTATCTCCTGGGCGAGCTGGAGCTCGCGCCTCAGTCTCGTCTGGTCGGTAAGCTGACCCTGGGTAATGCGGAGGTTGCGCATGATCTCGTTGAAAGCTTCACCGATTCTGCCCACCTCGGGATTTTTTGTGGACAGGCGGAGCTCGCGCGCCTGCCCTGCGACGCTGATCGTGGCGATTTCGTCGGCGAGCTTTCGTATCGGGGATATGAAGGTGGAGCCCAGCAGGAAAACGCCTATAATAGTCGTACTCCAGAAAAAGAGCGCAATGAACGCAACCCGAAGGCGCTGTGTGACGAGGTCGTTCACCTCGACAAATTTGTCCTCCGGAATTCCGATATGCACCTCACCCAGTTTGGATTTGTTGTACTTGATCACCGCGGTAAAATCGTTGAACTCCCTGCCGCCCCTTCCCCTGTAGGTAAATTGGGCGACGTCATCCCTCGCTCCGAGCTGTCGTACTCCTCTCGGTCTCGTATATTTCGAAAAAATGTTCTTTGTATCCGAATGGGCAAGCACCATTCCGTCCGCATCGATGACGAGCGCATACTCGAGCGGAGAAGAGCTCTCCATAACGGATGAAATCAGGTTGACGAGTCCCAGATTGTCACCGCGAAGTATCATATCGGCTGAGGCGGCCGCGAGCTGCAGAGAGACCGACTGGTATCGATCGATGAATTTCTCACGGACCGTTCTCGCCTGGTACCGGGTACCGACATTGAATACGACAAGGATGAGCACGGATATGAACACGATCGCATAAACGGCAAACCTGAAACGTATCGAAAATTTTCCGGCAGCGCCCTTGACCGGGGCGATTCCCTCCGTGAGGTACACCTTCATGGTGAGTACATTGGAGTCGTCCACCCGGTGGTACTCGACCTCGTCGATCAGCTTCTTGATAAGCCATATGCCGAGACCACCCTTCCGCCTCGTTTCCACGTACTGGTAGAGGTCGGGCTCCAGTACCGAGTACCAGTCGAACTCGACACCCTGGTCGATGATCTCGAGCTGAACAGAGCTTTCAAGCTTGGTTATGACGATCTGAAAATTTCCCCTGCGGCCCTCATAGGCATGTCTGATGATGTTCGAACACGCCTCGTCGACCGCGAGTTTGACTTCGCTCACCTGCTTGGGGAAGAGACCCATCTTCCGGCACCACTTCACGACGAAGTTGCGCACCTTTATAAGGTTCCTGCTCTCCGCGACAAGGTTGATTTTTTTTGTCGTATTAACTTTCATGAACGGGATACGGTATTTATTATGGTTTTCTTCATTTAATGGTGTGCTTAACCGTTATAACAGGCTTTTTAAGAAAATATAATCACCTGCCTGTGTTTTTCCTTTACGCATCCACCTTTACTAGTGTATCGACACTGTCGGGGGGTTGTCTAAGCCATGTATACCGGTCTCCATAAATATACCAGATATAAAAAACCCGTACAACATCAAAGCATGAATATAGTAAACGGCTCAAGACGTTTCGAGATAACTGCGAACGATTTCGAAGTTCAGCCGAGCAGGTGTATTTTCCGGATCGGAATCGAGCGCCGCTCTGAATGAGCCCACCGCCCCGGGGCCGTCGCCGAGCCTGAAACGGCATATACCCTCTGCCGTATAGAGCACGGAGCGGACATCGTCCGGAAGCCGGGGAACCTCCTCAAAGCACTGGAGCACAACCTCCAGTGCAGCATCAAACCGGCCGGCGTACATGAGGGAAAGGGCCAGGTTATAAAAAGCTTCATAGCGGTACGGAAAATCATTTATAAGTGCGTGATACAGCGCCTGTGCTTCGGCTTCGTTTTCATTGAGTGCGAGGAGGAGCGATGCGTCATAATAGAGAGAAAGGTCGCCCGCATCGTCCCTGACTCGCAGGAGGATACCGCACGCCCGTTCCTTGTGACCCGTTTCCATGTAAAGCGAGGCGATGCCGTACTGAATAGCGGAATCGCCTGGAACGGAATCGAGGCGGGAGTGGTAGAGGGCAAGGGCATTGTTATGCATTCCGTGGTTTCTGTACAGCCGCGCTATTCGAATGATATCCCGGGTTTCAGCCGCTTCCTTCCCGGCGATCACAAGGGCCTCCCTCCCTCCTTCAGTATTACCGGTACGGAAATCCATCTCCGCCCGGCACAGCAGGGGCCCGAGATCGCCCGGGTACGCTTCCTCATACCTACCACATATCTCAGCGGCCCGGAGCAGGTCGCCCCGCTCCATATAGATTTTTGTCAAATTTTCATAAACCGACTGGACTCCATAAGGCTCCGTTGTCCGCTCGATCACCTCGAGATAGGCGGTTTCAGCCCGTGCATTGTCGCCTATTTTGAGATACGTGTCACCCAAAATACCGATAAAACGGGAGCTGCCGGATCGTTTCGAGTACCGCTGAGCAAGCTGCAGCAATTCATGAAAACGGCCCGACCTGTAGAGTGCAAATGAAAGGATGAGACCATACCGGTCTTCTTCGCCGAAGGGCGGATGAACCGTATTGAGAATATCGGCGGCCCGTATATACGCGCCCTCCCTTAAAAGGAGTACCGCGGCATTCATGCGGAGAGAGAGAGAACCGGGGAAATAGTCCAGGGATTTCAGATGATATTCCAAGGGACGCTCGGCCTCCCCGAGCATGCCGAGCTGATAGAACGCTATACCGCCGAGTGCGTCGCCGCCCCTGTCACGGGATAACGAGGAGAACAGTTCACCTGCTTCGGTTCCCCCCATACGCGCGGAGAGCTGCGCATGGTTGTACCGGGCCAGGCCGTCTTCACCGCATGCAGCGTAAAGCTTTTCCGCCTCGTCAAAGTTTCCGGTTCCGTAATGAATATTACCGAGCAGGAGAAGGGTCGGTTTGAAATTCCCGTCGATATCGAGAGCATCATACGAAAGATCAACGGCCCTGCGCCAGTCCCCGGTTTTCAGTGATGAAACCGCCGCGTTATGAAGAGCATGAATATTCTTCCTCCTCAGTTCTGACGCCCGATCGTAGCAGGAAAGTGCGGATAGATAATCCGCTCTGCGGAAGTGGATATTTCCGCAATAGAGTGCCGAAAGGCTCGCGATTTTTTTATTATTCGTGTTCTGAAGGATATTCTCAAAAATGAGAAGCGCGCGATCGTCCTGCTCGAGCCGGTAGTGATAAATAGCCTCCTGAAGCAACCTGTCGCTGCTTCCGGATTTTCCGGTTCTACGGGGCGCGGGAAAACCGTCCCTTTTCTGCAGAATGATATAGAGGGACAGGCTTGCGGCCAGGAGTACGCAGACGAGTATGATACCGGCCGTTTTCCCGTATGTTCGAAAAAAAGCGAAGATTTTATTCCGCGCCCTTTCCCTTCTTCTGTTTTTCTTTTCGGATTCCATCGAGCACTCCGTTCACAAAACGGTAGGAATCATCGGAACCGTATATCTTGGCGATATCGATCGCCTCGTTAATGATAACGGTATCAGGCACGTCTTCCTGATAGAGGAGGGAATAGGTCGAAAACCTGAGTATCGCCCGGTCGACGTATGAGAGCCTGTCAAGGTCCCAGTGTTCCAGCTGATTCTTGATACGTTCGTCAATAAGATCGCAGTATTTTAGGGTTCCGGTCACGAGCGTTCTGGCGAAATCATAGGTCTCATCGTTATAGTCAACATCGAGCCAGTCGAAGGAGAGGACCTCATCGACCGTCCTCGGGTGAATATCGATCTGGTAAAGAGCCTGGAGCACGAGTATTCGTGCGTTCCTTCGTAAACCCAACTCTTACTCCATCGCGATCATATACAGGATCTTGGTTGCGGCCCGGGCTTCGGAAATCCAGGATTTGAATTCCTCCTCGCCCCTCTGCCGTAAAAGGAAACCCCTGATATTCTCACGGGCTTCCTCGAAGTCCATCACGCTCTGTTCGGTTTTATCTTCTATCTTGAGAATGTAGTAACCGTCCTGAAACCGGAGGGGAGGCACAATATCACCCTTTTCAAGAGAGAAGATCATGTTGATGTCGTCCCCCTTCATGAAACTCGCGAGCTGCTCCTTCGTAAAGGAACCCAAAAAGCCCCTGTTCTCCTCCTTGCTTTCGGCTTCGGAGTGGATCATCACGAGCTCCTCGAAACTTTTTCCGCTCTTTGCTTCTTCATACACTTCCCGGGCCCTGTTCTTGACGGTAACGGCTTCCTGGTACGATACTCCCTCGGATACCTGAATATAGATCTGGGAAAGTTTCACGATAGCGGGTATGACGAAGTGTTTTTTATTGGCAGGATCATCATAGAAACGAACTATCTCCGCCTCATCCACTATATTTATTCTCGTGGAAATGAGGGAGTTGATAAACCGGGTCCTTATAAGCTCGCGTGTATACTGATCGCGGAGCTCGGCCAGCGTAAGCTTTTCGAGCTCGAGCTGTTCCATGAATTCCTCTTCACTCATATCTTCCTGTTTCTTGATATCCTCGATAATGGCGTCTATCTCTTCCTCCATAACCACGATGCCGCGTTTCTCAGCTTCGTTCATGATGAGAAGATTGTTGACAAGCAATTCCATGATTTCTTTTTTCGAAGGCTTGTCCACACCCACTATGCCCGCGCGCTGGGCCGCACGCTCGTATTCCCTGTTGAATTCATTGATCGTGATGATATCGGAACCCACCTTGCAGGCAATACCGTTAATAACCTCGGCAAATCCGTTCGAAACCGGACCGATAACGGGGCAGAGCAGTATTAAGAATAATGACGTTCGTAATATCTTGTTACACATAAGGTTTACCTCACTGTTTCCGGGTGCGTCTCTA
>CAYWUT010000028.1:29076-31704 GCA_964460545.1 uncultured Spirochaetota bacterium | reverse complement strand
CCTTAATCCGAAGCCCGAGCTTCGTGTTCGCATCCATACTCTCTTTATCCATACGCTTGCGGTCCATGAATCCGAGCGTCCTGGTCAGCTCCCTTCCCATAAAGACGTTACGGGCGATGGATACATGCAGAGAAAGAGCCTGTTCCTGGTAAACGGTCTCGATACCCAGCTTTTTTGCGTCTTTGGGATTGCTCATGTTTATCTTCTTGCCCTCGAAGTATATCTCACCCCTGTCCGCACCGTGATACCCCGACAGTATCTTGATGAGCGTGGATTTTCCCGCACCGTTGTCTCCGACGAGTCCCACAATCTCATTATGCTGCACCTCGAAATTGATCCCGCGAAGTGCGCACACCTTGCCGAACCACTTGTGAATATCGACCATGCGAACGAGCGGAGTTTCGTTTCCGGCTCCTGATTTTGTATCACCCATTGTAATCTCCTTTACACCGGTTTAATTACCGGGGCTCCCGCCGAACAGTTATCAGTCGCCCGTGCGTGCGATCGAAATATTGAGTATTGCGAAGAGAATGATGGCCGCACCTATGAACGCGCTGATACCGAAGGGCGGCGCACCCATCAGTATGAGTCCGTTCTCGATTATCTGTATGGTCAATGTCCCGAGAAAAATACCGGGCAGGCTCCCTATCCCGCCCAAAAGGGAGGTGCCCCCCACCACGCAGGAGGCGATCGCCTTGAGCTCGAAACCGACGCCCTGATTCGCCGCAAATGATTCGATTCGCAGGTTCTGGATCATACCCATGAAGGAGCACAGAAACCCGACGATGACATAGCAGATGATCTTGACTTTATTCGTATCTATACCCATGGCATGGGCCGCGGTCTTGTTGTCGCCGGTAACGAATATCCAGTTGCCGAACCTGTGGAAGTGGAGCACGACCCCGAGGACAACGGCGAAGAAAACGAACCAGAGAACCTGTACGGGAAAAACCCCGGACAGCCTCCAGATGAATACTTTATCTATCCACGTTCCGTAATCGAGCCACGCCCTGATACCGATCGGCATCATCCGAGAGAGCGTGTAGACCACCCCTCTCCAAAACATCATGGTCCCGAGTGTTATGATGAACGAGGGTATCTCCCATCTCGTAACCAGTATTCCGTTGAAAAGTCCGATCACGATACCGGTCGCGAGCGTCGCAATCATGATGAGGATGAGGGGTGATCCCCATCCGAGCAGCTTGGCGAAAACGAAGGAGCTCATCGGTATGGTCGAGGCGACCGAAAGATCGAATTCCCCCGCTATCATGAGCATGCCCACGCCGAGCGATACGATCCCCAGGTCGGGTGCAAGCCTCCCCAGGGCAAGCAGGTTCTCCTTTTTAAAAAAGCTCTGGTCCATCGAAAAGATGCCGAATATGACGAGAAGAATGATGAAAACGATAAGTGTATAGGAAACAGGATACCTGAGAAAACGGGAAAGAAGGTTCTTCACTGTGCCGTCCCCGGATAATTGTTATAGGCTGCTCAGTCCCATGGGCTCGAGCAGCCTCGGGTCCTACAGGCAAAAAAGCCGGACTCTGTTCAAATCGAGCAGAGCCCGGTTCAATGCAGGGTTTCTTATTCCAAAACGCTACCTGATCTGTTTCGGTGAGAGCTGCTCGATGAGGCCGATGTTGTCCTTTGTAATAAGATACCCCCCCGTGTCTATCTGCGGTGCGAACCCGTAATTCTTCATCAGATAGAGAACATACACGGAGAAATATCCCTGCAGGTACTGCTGCTGATCGATGGAGGCGACCATGTAACCGGTCTTCAATCCCTGTATGGTTCCGGGCGCCGCATCGAATCCGCCTGCCATTATTTCACCGGGCTCCTTTCCCGAGTTTTTCATGCCCGAGGTCAGCCTGTCCGTCGCTATCCCGCCGAGCCCGAAGAGGCACTGCGTCTTCGGATGGCCGATGAGATAGGATGTTATACGGGATTCGGCGGTCGTCATTTCGAGGGTGGCGTCGATGATCTCTATATCGCCGGGAATGCCGTACTCTTTCATCGCGTCCTTGATTCCGGCGCTCCGTACGACTCCGTAGTTCGCACCCGGAACCTCCACGGCGGCGGCCACCTTGAGGGTCTTCATATTCCAACCCTTTTTCTTCGCCGCCTCGAAAACCGCCCTTCCGATCATGAGACCCGCGCGCTGCTCGTTCTGACCGATGTAGCAGATACGCGCGTTGCCCGCCGACCCCATCTGGTCGTCGTTGTTCATGCCGATGACGTTGATGCCCTTTGCAATGGCGTCCGCGACCGGCTTGTCCCACATCTTGTCGTCGTTAACCACGAGGGCGATTCCGTCCGGTCTTCCTGCAACGGCTTCCTGAAACCTCTTCTGCTGCAGCGGAAGATCGCTCCCGCAGAGGTCGATATCCGCTTTGCACCCGAGTTCCTTGGCGGCATCCATCATGCCTTTCTGAACGACGGCCCAGAACGGGTCGTTTCCGCCGTGGGTGACGAGACGGAAATACATGCCCTTGCCGGGTTTGTCGTCCTTTGCCATGAGTACTCCGGGCAGCATGACAACGATGAAAACCATCGTCAGCATCACCGCGAGCACCTTCATTCTTTTGTTCATCGTGCTACCTCCTTCTTTCTGGGGTTTACCTCCCCTTT
>CAYWUT010000028.1:0-28976 GCA_964460545.1 uncultured Spirochaetota bacterium | reverse complement strand
TTCATTCTTTTGTTCATCGTGCTACCTCCTTCTTTCTGGGGTTTACCTCCCCTTTGTATACCGGGCGGTCAATTTTGTCAAGATAATTTCAGTATCTCTGACAGAAGGGGTAAACGGGAAGAGGAGGGATGGAGTGGCGGTTATAAATGGAAAGAAACAACCCCGCGTCATAAACCGTCGGGAATCTTATCCTTCGGAAAAACCGGGTCGATTGACTCCGTCATATGGACCCTGGCCTGTTTCAACACGTCGGAGGATGTCTTCGGCAATCTTCGGAACGCTTCCAACCCCGGCCATTCTTGTTCCGCCGTTTTCAGCGATCCTTTTCAGAAGCTCGGCATCCCCGAGTACGCTGCACATCCGGCTCGCGATTTCCTCGGGATCGGCGGGACAGAGCAGGAGGGAAATGCCGAGAAGCCTCTTCTGGGCCCGGAGGAATTTCTCCGTTATCTGGGGTCCCGGTCCCGGGAAGGCGGCCACGGGTTTGCCGAGACCGGCAGCCTGCTCGTTCCCCGTTCCCGACAGCCCGAGCACGATATGGGCTCCGCCGATGATCGCACCGAAAAGCCCGGTGGAAAAGAGCAGTCGCACGCCGTCGGCCGTGGTGAAACCATGAAACCCGATGTCTCTTTCGGTCCCGTTGAGCTCGGAAACCCCCAGTCCGTAGCGTTCGGCAATCACCTCTCTATCGAGGTTCGGGGAAAGAGCCACGGCGAAGAAAAAATCATACCGCCCGCCCCCGATCCGTTCGAGCCGGGAGAGTACCTGAATAATCCGTCCGAAATTATCATACGCCTCCTTCCTGCTGCCCGGAAGCACTCCGACGACCGTTCGGCCCTCGGGAAAGATATTCCCATCGCCGGTATCGAAGCAGTCCATCATCGGATTACCCCTGGTCAGAATATGTTCCATGCCCTTTTCCCGGAGGAAGCTTGAGGTTTTTTCATCACGTACAAACCCGAGCGTGCAGAAACGGCGAACCCACCGCCGTTCGATGAAGCTGTAGTGTTCCTTAAAGGGTTTTCTGCTCCCGTACCACTCGGACTGCTGCAGGCCGATGAAGATCTTTCGCTCCCGCCGGACACGGGAAAAGAGGGTTGTGAACAGGAGGAGGTAGGGATCGCCCGTTATGACGAGAAAATCGGCATTTTCCGCGGCCCGGCGTATGGAAAGCCCGAGGCCCATCGTCTTATGAATGAACCCGCGGCTGAGGTCCGCTCCAAAGGTCCGCAAACTTCGAATAAAGCCCTCGCTCGGAAGCTTCAAGCCCTTTCCGGCAAGCGCAATACCCCTGCGGGCGTAATGATGCCCCTCTCCGACCGTGGGAAATCCCTTTACCGGAAGTCCGGGTCGCAGCCGGCTGATCTCGGCCGCGATCCGTGAGGCCACATCGTCCTCGCCGTAGCCGTTTGACACGAACAGTATGCCTTTCTGACCCGGATTCATCGGTTATCCGTTCTCCTCGCCGGCATGGGTTTCCGCCAGTCCTATTATCCGCAGCGCAGCCCTGCGGACGGCTCCGGGCCTGCCGAGCTCTTTCTTCAATGCGTCAAAATTCGACCTGCAGCTCTCCCTGTATTCCGGGTCTTCCATCGAACGGACCGCAAGACGTACAAGTTCGCCGACATTGATCTTCGACTGCAGGAATTCCGGAACGACCGGCCTTCCCATGATGAGGTTGGGCAGGCCGAAGTAGTCGAAACGGATAAAGCATCTTCCCACGATATAGGTTAACCGGGGTAGCCTGTAGAATATGGCGAACGGTGTTCCCAGAATCGCGATCTCCAGGCTGATCGTACCGGAGGATGCGAATATGAAGTCCGCGCCCTTAATAAGATCGTACACGTTCCCCTCGACCACGCGCACCCGGTCCGGGCCCAATCCCGCGAGATACCCGTCGATTGCGTCTCTCAGTCCGGGAAGCGCGGAAACCGTATGCTCGTACTCGCCCTCTGCTTCCATCCCTGCTATGAGTGCGCTTACTATGGGCATGTGCTGTTTGATCTCCCCGGGCCTGCTTCCGGGAAAATAGACAACCCGTCCCGGCAACCCGGCCCGCCGCGCACCGGACCGGCTCCGCGCTTCAATCATATCACCGCCTTCCCCAATCTCATCGAGCATGGGATGGCCGATATAGCCGGTTTCAGCTCCGGCATCGCGGTAGGCCCGCTCCTCTCGCGGGAAAAATGTCAGGACAAGGTCGAAATATTCGGAAATTTTCCTCGTCTTTCTCCCGCTCCATATCCATACATGCGGCGAGAAATAGTAGACAACCGGTATACCCAGGGAAGTTGCCGTACCGGCGACCCGGAGGGTGAAGTAATGCGCATCCTCGGCCAGGCCGATCATGACCACCGCGTCGCATCTGTTTTCCCGGAGGAATGTCTCATAATCCGCTATGAGGCCCTTGAGAGCGGACCTTGAAAAGAGACGCGGAAAGTAGCGGAACTGGAAGTCATTGAGTGAAATAAGATTCCCCGTTACCCGGACTCCCGCCTCTTCCATCCGTTCTCCGCCGATACCGTACAGTTCGCACTCCGGCCGCTCTTTCTTCAGTACACGCGCCAGGTACGCTCCATGTTCGTCCGCGGAAACCTCGCCCGCAATAATGAAAATACGCATAGCTCACCTTTTCTATGAAAAGACGGAACTGACGATCGTTTCAGCCGGGTCACTCTCCAGCCTGAAGCGCTCGAGCCGTTTTTTAATCACTGCCGGCTCGTCCGAGTCGATCAGGCGAAACAGCCGGTTCGTTATATCCTCGGTCCTGATAACGCCGAACAGCTCGGGCACGACCTCTTCGTCCTCGTAAATATTGGGAAGGGCGCTGTACTTGAACCTGCGCGAGTACCGGAGAAACGCGCGTCTCAAAACGGGTTTACCGATCAGGGGAATCCATTTGAGAAGCGCGAGTACTCCGTTGAAAGGTATGATCTCGGGCTTGTTGAGCGGGGTGACCACAAGAAGAGGCACGCCCCTGTACGCGAGCTGTATGGTATTGGTCCCGGCCACGGTAAGGGCGAGATCGAAAGCCGATCCCCAGTATTCCAGTCCCTCTTCCAGGACCTTCATGCTCCGGGAGCCGAAGTCCACGTACCACACCTTCTCGGCGTCGGCCCAGCGAAGCTCCCCGGAAATCCGTTCGACACCCTCTATGCCGGAATCCGGGCCCACGGCCCTGCGGATAAGGTCATACGAGACATAGGGTGATTTCAAGAGAAAATATTTGAGAAAACCGAACTTTTCGCCCGCGTCCTTCAGCACCTTGAGGAAGACGGGCAGGAGGTTGAGCATTTCGAAATCCCTGCTCCCGGGGAGAACGGCGAGGGCCGTATCGCCCTCAGACAGGCCGAGCAGGTGCCGCGCCTCCCCGCGGCTCTTCAGCGCGTGTACCGAGCTGTACACGAGATCCCCCGTAACGACGACACGGTCCGGTTGCACCCCTTTCCGGATATACCGGTCCCGTATAGTCCCGCTTCGAACATATATTCTCTCGTAATTCCCCTCTTTGCCCGGAACATTGGGATTGTCGGAGTAGGCATAGAGCCGGTAGCCCAGACGCATCCTCCTGTTGAAGATGACGGGATGCCTGAGGTCACCCCCGAGAGAGATGATCACGCCTTCCTCCCGGACTCCGAACCTTCTTCTCCACGACCCTGTCAGGAGGTAGGCGAGGTAGCGTGACGGAGGTACGATATGATCGATTCCCGGAAAGCTCGCAGCGACAAAGGGCTCGCGTCCCGTTCCGAACTGGCAGGGATGTATGATGAGGAACGTCCTGAAAAGACCGGCCTTACCGCTGCTCACCAGCGTGTCGACGAAGGGACGGACCCATCCGGAAACTTCGCCGGGACTGTTGGAAAAAATAATGAGATCACGCTCAGCTTGCTCGGCCATGCGGCCCACCCGATTTTTTCTTTTCGGCTTCATTCTCCGGATCCAATTTCAAACCCTCCTCGATTCCGTCGAAATAGCCTTTGTACCTTATAATGAGAAGCAGAAGCCCCTTTAACAGGGAAATCCGGTTTCTTGACAGGAACCAGTTGTTCAGTCCGAGAAACTTCACCAGGCCGCGGACGGGGGCGTTGTGTATGAGCGTGAACCGTTCGACCCAGCGGAGGGGATGGGTTTTGTAAAAATAAACCGCGCTCAATCCCCGCTCCTTCTCCTTCTCGTACACATCTGCGGGCCTGATGGAACGGAGGGCGGGAGCGTAGTGATAGCCGTTGATGCGTTTTTTGACCGAGTCGAGGCCCAGCTCGCTCAAATGTATACCCAGATCGAAATCCTCCCACCCGTACACCGTGTAGGTCTCGTCAAAAAGACCGGCATCGATGATGTGTTTCTTCAGCACGGAAGCGTTTCCCGTGGAGAGAAAGGCGGTATTGATGTCCTTCAGCTTCCACCCCGCCGAAAACGGATTCTGAAGATCCTGCGTGTGAAGAACCCTCCCCATCACAACGAGTCTGTCGTCGAAATGGTGCGACTCCACATGTTTCTTCACGAACTCCGGCTCGACGAAAATATCGTCGTCCGCAAATATGATGAGCGGATAGGCCGAGAAACAGACCCCGACGTTTCTCGCAACCGAGCGTCCCGCTTTTTCAATATGCACAAAGGTAAGATAGAGCTCGGCCGGAGAGAGCACGAGATTCTCCCCGGGATCGGGCCTGTACCATCCCTTCCTTATCTCCCGTATCCTCTCGCCGTACTCTTCGCATATACGCTTTCTCTTGATTTCCGATTTCCGAAGGCCCTCGAACAGGGACCGGGTACCATCCGTGGATCCGTCATCCACAACGATGATCTCAAAATCAACGGCCCCGACCTGCCGCGCATAGTACCCCAGTACTCTCTGGAGTATCTCTTCCCTGTTGTGGGTTGGAATGATTACGGATGCATTCATGTAAGAGCCGTTTCCTTCGCCGGTTCCCGCTTAAGAGGGAGGACCGTAACGGTTGCCATATTTCAAAAACCCGGTATCGGCCATTGACAGCTTCCCGTTACCCGCAATGACCTCTAGTCCCTGATAACCGTGTGCAGGTTCACCGAGCTTACGTCCTTCAGCCCCATGCTGATCGAGTAGGTGTTGTCCCAGATGTACCTCGTTCCGTCGTAGGAGAGCTCCCTGTTTCCCGTATAATCAAACCGCATCTCCCAATCCCGAAGGTCCCTGATAAATCCAAAAGATATGCTCTTCATCTTGAAATACGAAGCCTTTCTGTCCTCATCGCTGAAAAAGTTCAGGGATTTAACCAGATCCGCAAAGAGATTGACCGGTTCGGTACCGAGCTCCCGGGCCGTTTTCGGAAGGTACCGCCACACATCGTCGTTCCTCGAATGCACCCGGAAATAGGCCGTCCAGAAACGGTGCAGGTCCGCGTCGAGTCCGAAAGTCGAGGTCAGGGAATCGACGATGGGATTTATAAAGTTATGCTTCCACGCGAGGTCCCACATGATGTTCAGCGCGTGCTCTCCCACGTACACATCATCGCTCACATAGGAAAAAGCCAGCTCGTTCGTCTTGAACTCCGAAAACCCGATATCGTAAATCAGCACATCCTTGAAGCGTACCTGGGAAACGGGTTGGAAAATAAAGGTATTCCTCAGCGGGTCGAATCGTTCCCTTTCGAACCGGTATGTCTCGTACCTTCCCGTTGTCCAGTCATATACCGGGCGGAGGTCGTATGCCGTCTTCAGCTCGTCCGAAACCTTCCAGAACTCCGCGTATGCCTTTGCGCCCAGGTCATGCACCCTGTACCTGTTGTATATGTAGAGATCGTCGGGCCCGATCCACTTGTATTTTAAATCATGCGCGAATTCGATATACACATTCGACGGTCCGAGCTGGACCTCTTCTTCCGTGCGTGAGTATACCATGCTGCGCCGCCTGTCGTCAGCGAGCTCCGAGTCGTTCGCGTCGATATGATGCTGCCCTTCAGCTCCTATTCCGGCACGCGGGGTAATCCGGACGTAGTCGCCCGCGTAGTAATCCTTTGTCAGCGATACCTCCGTATCGGCCTTGTGCAGCTCACTCGAGGACCTGCCGAGCTCGTTGTAGTAGACCAGGTGCGCGTAGTTCAGCTTGCTTGCGTACGTCATGTCGGCTATAACGGGTGAGCTCGACCCGGTAAATACATCCGCGGTGTGACGTATCCCCAGGACGGGAGCCTTCACCGTATAGAGCCGGTAATCGTAATAATCCGGAAGCGAAACGATTTCCTCATCCGTGTTTCTCTGCGGCTCGAAACGAACGTCGTTTTCCAGCGTTACGCCGAGATTCCCCTGCGTGAACCGGTTGTCGAGGTACCATGAATAACCGTCCCCCTTGCGCGGATAGTCCGACTCGGCCTGCGCGATGAAATCGAAGATATCGAAACCGCTCCTGCGCCGCTCGAAATCGTAATTATAGTACGGGTCCGAGATATACGTAAGACCCAGCTCCGTGGTATTTTTGTAGCCGTTCGAGAATTTGAGCTTCTGGTACGTCGTGGTTCCGAACCTGGGAGAGCGTGAAATCGCGGGGGCAGCGGATCCCGGGGGCCCGAGGGGGCTCCAGTTCTCCTCAACCGCATCGTAGAAGTAGACGTCGTTGGAAAGGGCGGCGGACAGGCCCGTACTGGATTCCCACCGCTCCCCGTTCGTATTATAATCCACTCCCGAATAGAGACCGAGCCGCTCGTAGAAATCTCCCTTGAGAATAAGCTGCTTCTCGTCGGTCTTGACCTGCGTATAGGTGTTCTGAACGACAAGGCCGGACCGTTCCCTGAAGTGGAGTGCGGACTGAAGCTTTTTCTCCTTCACGTTCTTGTAATAATAGGGAAGCCGGGCGACCTCGGTCTGCCCGTAGTAGAGCGATGCATTTTTCACCAGCGCCCGCTCCCCTTCATAGAGGTAGAAACGGTCGGCTTCAACCCGTGCGTGGGGATAGCGTATGGCCGACGGCGTGAGCACCACGTCCTCAGCCACATACTTCTCCTCGTCGTTTATCTTCCGTATGGCATCTCCCCTGTAAACGAGGTTTCCCAGCGGAGTCATTGCCTCGTAAAAGTATCCCCTGTCCCCGTTCGTGTCATATGAAAAGCTCCTGCCCACGTAGGGCTCGCCATCCTCTTCGGTGAAGAACACGTCGCCCTCTCCCACCACGAGGCCCCTCGTGTTGTTTATCCTTACATCATCCGCCTTTATTCTCCGCTTGTCGTAAAGGACGTCGACGTTTCCGCTCAGAAGGACGATTTCGTCCCCGTTTTCAGCCTCCCTGTACTCTATATAATCAGCATGGTTCAGTACGATCCTGCCCTCTTCCGTCTTCTTTTCCTCGAAAGGGAGGAGGTACCTCCCCATCTCGTAGTCCAGTATCCTTCTCCGGAGGTCCGCGGGACGTCCGGTCGTATCGAGTCCCCGGTCGCCGCAGGCCCGCCTGAGCGCGGTTTCATCGGCGTTCCTGATCAGTTCGTTGATTTGAGCCAGGTCGGGAGGATTCTCCCCGAAAAGAGGATTGAATAAAAGCAGGGAGAATAGTAGAGGAATCGCACGCCCGAGCTTCATAGCTTTAGTATATTGAAGCCGTCCGGTTTTTAAAACAGAAAAAGGGAACGCCGCCGCTACTCCCGCATGGCGGGCGTGGCTTCCACTGACGCGGTAATGACGGTTTCTAGATAGATTTCATCGTCACGGGCGAGATTCAGACGTTTGTCATCCACCCTGACATCCACGTTGAACGAACGGGCGCCCGCGAGTACGGCCTTCCGCGTAACGAGACGCTTCGCGAGCCGAACGCTCTCGTGCTTTGCTTCGGCGAGGGTTTCAAAATGCGTCCTGCCCTCCTCGCTGAACGCGACGAATTCGATGTCATGGATCGGCCGTATCAGGATAGACACGGTCTGACGGATACCGCCCGTTATGGCTCCGACAGCACCCGCGACTTCGCTGTTTTGGGGGACAATGATATCGATGTCCAGTAAATCCCGAAGCCCGTCCGCGTAAGACCGCGCCGGCGCGCCGATAAAGACAAACGGTGGCCTAACCCTGACGTCTATACGAATTTTGCTATTCCGGTCCAGGAGGTGGTCCGAAACCGAAGTTGCGAGGGCCACGTTTTCCGTAAACCCTTCCTGTTCGCAGAAAAATCCAAGGAGCTCCCGAATAAGCAGGCGGTAGAGGGCATCGAGAATTTTACGTCCGAAATCGCCGGACTCCGTCCCGGCTCTTTCGGCATAGAGGTCCAGCCCCAGACAGGCGGCTTTTGTATCCCATATCGACAGCCTCCCCAGCGCGTGCAGAACATCGGTCGGCGTAAGGGCCGATCTGATAATGCTCCCGTAAGATTCCAGTCTGTCGGTCCTGAGCAGGGAAACTCCGGACGACTCCACACGGTTGGCAAGCTCGACCCTGCTCAATGGGCCCCTCTCTCTGAGCTCGTTCGCGATCGATTTCTCCTGCGGATGTATGTCCTCCCAGTACGGCTGCCGCTGAAAGAGAAAGAAATCAGCCGGCTGCACAAGCTCCAGCTCCGCCTCCCGAGCCTTTCCCAGCTCTTCGAGGAAGGTCTCGACGCCGCTGTACTGAGCGGCGAGAACGCACAGCGGAACCACCCGCCGGGGGCCGATGACGGGCTCACCCGTTCCCCGGTGTATCTGCACGTAGCTGTCCCCACCGAGACCGAAGGTATGAACGTCAACCGTTTTCACCGCGGTCCTGAATCCCTGAAGCGAAATACCCCCCTCCCTGAACCGGGCGAAACCGTTTTCAACCTGCGCCGCATCCGTCGTGGTCCCACCCATGTCCACGACATACCCGGTCGGCGCGTCCAGGCCGTGCGCGCCCCCCATGATGGATGCCGCGGGTCCGGACAGCACCATCTCTATGGGACGGACCGAGGCGACCGCTTCACTCATCAGGGTTCCGTCACCCCTGACAATCATGAGCGGCGCTTCAATACGAAACCGGGCGAGCACATCCCTTACCGAAGCAAGGAGATGGGAAACGAGCGGAAGGAGCCGGGCATTCAGATAACAGGTATTCGCGCGCTTCACGCAGTTGAGCTCTCCGGTAAGCTCGCTCCCGCACACAACGGGGATATCGGTCATCCGTGCCGCCAGCGCCTTCACCGCCTTCTCATACTCCGGATTGCGCACGCCGATCTCGCTTGAAACGGCGATGGCATCGACCCCGCTTGCGATGAGCTTTTCCAGCGCCCCGACCGCCTCCTTCTCGTCGAGCGGTTCCGTACGCTCTCCGTTTATGGTGTGCCCTCCCCCGATAACGACACTGGGCTCGAGAAAAATCCGGTTCAGGGTATACCGGTCATACCCGATGAGAATAATGCCCGGCCTCCCTCCTTTCCCCTCCACGATCGCGTTCGTCGCGATCGTGGTAGACAGAGAGACGAGAAGAACCTCACTGAAGGTATCCTCATCGACCTTTTCGAGCAGGCCCCGAAGGCAGTTCGCTATTCCTAAAGCATAATCTTCATGTGTTGTCAGGGCCTTGAACCAGGCCGTCACTTTGCCCGTTCCGAAATCGTAGAGCACCGAATCGGTATAGGTCCCGCCGGCATCTATACCGAGCCCGAGGCCCTTTCTCTCAATAGTGCTGTTAATCCCTTCATTCAATTCCGTCACAGGACGGCTCCTGAAAAATAAATTTGCATGAAGATAACGTCTCATGAAAATTACGTATGAGGAGGAGAGTAAAAAATCCCGCTACATGCGACATCGACCCCGGGGGAGGTCCCAAGAAATTTATCCCTCATACCGGGGCATCACCGGCCTCTATCAAACGGGCCGGTTAATTATTTCGATCTCAACATCTCCGACGGTATAAGTCTGACACGCAAGACGCATGTCTTCGCCGGCTTTCAGGATCTCCAACCGATGCGCCTCAGGCGGTTTCTTTTTCGAGAGTTTTTCTCCGCCGCTCACGATGCGCACGACGCATCTTCCACACTGCGCACGTCCTCCGCAGACGGTCTCTATTCCGATCCCCTTGCGCTGGAGCGCGACGAGAATGGACGTAACCGGGTCAATGACCGCTTCCTCGCCCGTTCCCCGGACTCGAACAACAGCCATGATCGTCCTTTCCGGGCGGAACAGCCTCTCTCCCGCCCATTAAAGTCCTTTAGAAGTCAGGATTTTAAATCCGGTTTTTTCGCTCCCCGTCCGGTAAGACCGCGTTTCAGGCGCCAGAAGAAAAAACCGATCCTGCTCCGAAGAGAGGGCTTTCGCTCCTTCTCTTCCTTTTTCGAAGGGGAATAATCGGCCTTCATATAATCTCTGTCAGCCAGTCCCAACCGTTCCCTCCGCACTCGGAAAAAGTCACGTAAGGGCCTTTCCCGTTTTTTGCTTACCTACAATAATGGCTCAATATACGGCGGGCGGCAAGGCCGTTTACACGACGCGTTTGATCATCGAGCTCACGCCGCCCGGCGCCTTTACCATGACGAGCGGTTTCTTCACTCCGTCGGCCACCCGCTCGGGAATAGTGCTGTGCACGGCCCTGTACATGAGCGGTTTGTTCGTTATTCCCACCACTACGAGGTCGTGGTCTCGCGATTCCTCTACAATGGCCCCCGTTACATCATCCGCCCGAATTGACTTTTTTTGTATTTTGCCGGGAGAAAGACGGGCCGTAGCGCCATGCTCCCTTATAAACCCGTCGATATCGAGCGTCTTCTTCCCCGTATCCACGGTCAGGAGGGTAATGACTCCCCCCTCCCGTTCGAGCAGTATGCTCGCAACTTCGAAAGCGAAGGCGCTGTTCGGACCGCCCGCAATCGGCACGAGTATGTTTTTATACTTACCGTGCGGTGCATCCTTGAATATGACTATGTCGCAGGGGGCCCGTTCGATAACGGGATCGAGGGTGGAACCGAGCCTGAACCCGTGCGTCTTTCTCCCCTTTGAATACCCCATGATGAGCATGCCCACGCGCTTTTCCCGCACGGCACTCACGATTCCGCGCGCGACGCTCCTGCAGTACCTGATTCCGGTGCTTACCGGAAAGAGCGGCGCCAGATAGAGCATAACCTCTATCATGGCTTCCTTGCCCTCGAGCGCGTACTTATGCGCGTCGGAAAGAGGGACCTGCGCGGGAACGGTGACCATGTGGAGGAGCTCAACACGCGCCTTCTTCGCTCCGCTCAGGGCATAGGTGGCGCGAACAAGACCGAGCGCGGAGTGAGGGTTCGCGCATGTCACCATTATACGAAACTCGTCTCCCTCGGGCGCGCGCTCTTCCTCGATTACGTGGACGTCATGTTCTCCGGCCTTTGCATGTTTTCTTGAATAGAGAAAATAGATGGCGACTCCGGCCGCAATCCACGCAGGCGCGATGATCCAGGCAATGAGGCTCATCTTTATGAGCCAAACAGCGAGCGTCACCTGTATAAGGACCGCGAGGATGGGAAAAACGGGAAAGAGCGGCATGATGAAACCGTAATCGAGCTCGTCACCCATGTTGTACCTTATCTTGATGACGCAGAGGTTCACCATGAGAAACAGGAAGAGGAACATGATACTGGCACTCGAGGCGACGTGCAGCGTGGGAAGGAACGTGGCGACGCACAGGACGATCAATCCCGTAAACAGGAGCGCCATAACGGGCGTCCTGCGTTTGGAGGATATTTTAGAAAAGAAACGTGGAAGCATGCTGTCGCGTCCGAGGGCGTAGGACGCCCTTGTCGCGGAGTAGATCGTGGCATTGAGCGCGGAGGTGGAGGCGAATATGACGGCAAGGGTAAGGAGGATGTTCCCCATGGGGAGCAGACGCGAGACCGCTTCGCCGAACCCCTTTTCCCTGAAAGATCCTATCCATTCCCACACCGGACCTTCCACGCCCGGGGTGCCGGATTTGACCGAAACGACGGTCGCGAACGCGATAAAGGTATAGAGAAGGGTCACGATATAAACGGAGTAGAGCATTGCCTTGGGCAGGTTGCTCTTCGGGTCGATGGTTTCATCTCCGGCCTGCGCTATGACCTCGAAACCCTCGAATGCCACATAGGTAAACCCCATGGTAATGAGTATTTTCGACCACCCATGAGGAAGAAAGGGATTGAAATTGGCGAGCCTGGCCGGATCCCGGGCCGCAACGACTACGCCGGCCACCCCGATGATCGCCAGGAAGAGTATCTGACCCGCGGTAAAGAAGGCTCCTATACGGCCCGTTTCCGAAGCCCCCCTGTAATTGATATAGAAAAAAAAGACGGCTGCGGCGACCGCCGTTATCTTGATCGCCGCGTTCATGGAGAACGGAAGCCATCCCAGTATCCCGAGCTGCTCGAAATAGCGGAGGGTGTAGATGGCAAAGGTGAGCGCGTAAACGCTTCCCGCGACCGAAGACGCGAACCACTCCATCCACCCGGCCACGAAGCTCGTTCCCCTGCCGAAACCCACGCGGGCGAAATTATACGCTCCTCCCGCCCTGGGTATCGCGGAGCTGAGCTCCGCGTATGACATGGCGGTCAGGAGCGCGATAACGCCGTTGAGGGCGAAGGTGAGAAGAACTCCTCCCGGTCCGGCAATGCCGATGGAATTCCCGACACCGAGGAATACACCGGCGCCGATCATCATTCCGAGTCCCATCATCAGTATGTGAAAGAGGTTCAGATCTCTCGATAACTCCGAATGGACTTCGTTCCGCTCAACTCCGCTCATTTTGATTTCCCGGTTCTTCGCTCTATGATAACCTGCCTGAGTGTCCGATGGCCGTTTCGCCGCATCATTTCAATGGATCTTCTGGACCAGAAAACGAGGAAGGAAATACCGCTGAGTGCCAGACCTACTACGACAATTCCCACTATCGCGTTGATTCCCATGGTTGTCTCCTGAAGGTGCGGTACCGTGATGCATTGAAGATAACAGAGCGAATTTCTAGTTTCAAGAAATCTATATAAATGATGAGCTTTCACATATATAAGACACGCTATTTCAGGTTCCGGTGGACTTCAGTAAGTAATATAACAAAATACTAATAATTAGAACGAATTTCGAGTTTCAAGAAATATGCGGGATATAGATCTTTCACATACTGAAGACACACTATTTCCGGTCCCGGTGGACTTCAGTATTTTTTCGAATAAAATAGAAATGATTATCATGTTGAATAACTGTCTCATGGTATGAATTCAAAACTCAAAGCTCATGAGACCCAAATTATCATGTTTAATAACAGCACAAGGGAAAAAATGGAAACTCGAAGCTCACCCTAACAGACTCACGGAATGTTTTATGGTTTTATTCATAAAAAATCCGGGATTTTATACCGGAATTTAAAAATACAGCGGCCTTTTCTTCTTCCTGGAAAGTGACGGTTTGTCCTTTGACGAACGATGCGTAGTGTACGTACCTCTATAATTAATGCACATACCGTTCCACGTATATCCTGATGTTCCGGAATGCCCGGCCGCGGTGGCTGATCGCGTTCTTCTCCTCAGGGGAGATCTGCGCCATGGTTTTTCCGTATTCGGGCAGATAGAAGAGCGGATCGTACCCGAATCCTCCGGTGCCCGCCGGTCTCGCCGTTATCCGGCCGTCCACGCGGCCCTCGGCCGTATACCATTCCCCCGGGGAGAGTAAAAATACCGCGACACAGACGAAATGCGCCTCCCGCTCGTTTCGGGAAAGGCCCTCCAGTTCTTTCAGGAGCAGCTCGTTGTTACGTTCGTCCGTTGCACCGGGCCCCGCGAAACGGGCCGAGCGCACGCCCGGGAGTCCGCCGAGCCCGGGAACGACGAGACCCGAGTCGTCTGCGATAACGGGAATCCCGTACGCGCTGAATACACTCCGCGCCTTGATGAGTGCGTTTTCCTCGAAGCTTGTTCCGCTCTCTTCGATATCCGCCCCATGCCGGAGTTGTACAAGGTCCCGCATATTCAGCCCGTCCATGGCGAGAATATGCCTTATCTCCTCTATTTTTCCCCTGTTCCTGGAAGCAATAACGATGTCACCCAAAGTAGGTTTCTCCGTGGATTGCAGTATCCCGGTTCGTTTTTCGAATGAACGTATTTTTATCGAGGGCATAGAGCGGAGAAACCTCAATCGCGTGGACGGGCAGGCCGTCCCCATCCCGCTGCACCTCTATACCCGCATCATCAAGCCAGCCGGCGAAAAGAAGGACCTGGTCCCGGTAAACGGTTTCCGGCGATTCCGGTCCGGTTTTATTCTTCAGAGGCGAAAACTCCGCGAACCGGTCCGTTTCCACGAGTACCGTGTTCCGGACTTTGAGGAGCGCGTCGAATATGAATGTCTCCACCTTGTAGCCGTTCTGAGCAGCCGGCCTTGCAACCATTCCGTTCTCATCGACATGGGGGATCGCCTTGCGCGCCAGATGGAGGGGAAGCTCGCCCGCGCGGGCCATTTTACCGGCGAATGCTCTGCTGATCGCGTGTATGGCGATATTTCCGGCAAAGAGGTCCTCCCTGCGGTGGGGTTCCGGGATATTCATCGTATCGAGCTCGGTATACTCCACGACCGCCATCTTTCCGTCCTCAAGGACGAAAATTCCCAGCTTCTCACCCGCCTCCCGTATTCGAACGTACTTCGACGACATATCACAGTTTTCCAGCGCATGATAACCCATGAACAGGGGATCGAGGACGTTCACCAGCACGTTGTCCACCTGGAAATAGAAGACCTGCTCAACGCCGATCTCCCCGAGCCATGCGGAGATCCGGGGAGAACCGAGCGCCTGCATCGTACCGCCATGGCCGTTCGGGCTCATGAAAAGCCCGTTCTTTTCCCTCAGGAACAACCGGCCCTCGTTGTCAAAGGCCGGGTTCATGGACTGCTCGATAAACCGCACGAAACCGGGCTCCAGTCCGAAATACCCGTTTTCCTCGAAGTACCGCAGCGTCTGTCCGTGGTTCGTACGGCTGGTCATGATCATCCACGGGATGGAAACACCATACCTCTTCTGAAGCCCGAGTATTTTCTCCGCATGGACCTGGAAGAGGCTCTTCTTCCTTACCGGAGTAACCGGATAGACGCCCTTCGGCCCTTCAAGGCCGAGCCGGGAGCTCTGGCCGCCGGCCGCCGTGAACACGGCGGTCTTCCCCCCCGCGATGAGTCCCTCCCCCGCGGCTTCAGCCTCCTCAGCCCGTGCGCGTGCCTTTGAATCGACCGCAAGAGGGATAACAGGGGGCGGAAAGACGGTGCGTTTGCGTATGTCCCCTGAACGGAGCAGGGACTGCACCCGGCGTATTAAATCGAAATCGAGTGAGCGGATATCCGATACGAGCGTGTCCTTACCGGCTTCATCGAGGTCCGGCCAGAATCGCAGGACGTGTTCCTGTCCGCACGTCCGCAGTTCTTCGAAGAGAGCCTCCTCACCTTTGTTCCTGTGCATAGACATGTCCCTTTCGGTTCCCTTTGATCCATTCAGAGGTTCAACACGGCTTCCCTGAACGTATCGCCCCTGTGAAACTCGTTTTTAAACATCCCGAAACTGGCGAATCCGGGCGAGAGCAGGACCGTATCCCCGGAATCGGCCTGCCGGGACGCGAGATGCACGGCGTCCTCAATTCCCGAACAAACCGTATAGGGAATATCCAGTCCCTCTTCCAAAAGACGTTTCGTACCCGTGCCCTCGAGGAGTATAAGTTTCCCGACCTTTCTATTCACCGCCTCCGCAAGGTCCCGCGCAGCGAGGCCCTTGTCCGAGCCTCCCGCGATGAGCACGACCGGTTCAATGAAACTCTCGATCCCCCTCACCGCGGACAGGGGGGTGGTTGCGGCCGAGTCGTTGTAGTAACGAACGCCTTTCCGTTCCGCGATAAATTCAAGGCGGTGCCTGAGGCCCTTGAAATCGGCGATGCTCCGCCCGACATCCCCGGGATCGAATCCCGCGCCGCAGGCTGCTGCCGCGGCCCCGAGAACGTTGAAAAGATTGTGCCCGCCCCTGAGTAAAATATTCTTCACCTCGATTACGGGCATTTCCACCTTACTGCGGAAATAGACGGTGTCTCCCTTTACATAGGTACCCGGTCCGTCAAAACGAGCGGACAGGCCGAAGGTGATCCGCTCCCCTTTCACACCGCCGACCCGCCCGAAAACGTCGTCTTCCCTGTTGATTACGAAAATGTCTCCCGGTCCCTGAAAGGCGTAGAGCGTCTCTTTGTCCCTGAAGTAGGATTCCATGTCAGGGTAATAGTCGAGATGATCCTCCATGAAGTTCGTGAACACACCGATGCGCGGGCTGAAGCGTTTGCCCCGTATGTCACCGAGCTGGAAACTCGAGAGCTCGAGCACGACCCAGGTGTCTTTCTTGACGTTATCGAGGATTTCGAAAACCGAAACGGTTATGTTTCCCGCAAGCAGCGCGTCGAGCCTGGAACCGATAACCCGGTGGATGAGGGCCGCGGTCGTGGACTTGCCCTTCGTGCCGGTGATCCCCACGACGTTGCCCGTCAGTCCGCGTATCTCGTCAATGAACACGCCTATATCGGTATCCACCCGGATACCCCTCTCGAGTGCATAGCTGATAAAGGGGGAATCCTTCGGTACGCCGGGGTTTTTAATAATGAGGTCCGCTTCACCGAAATCACGATAGCGGTGCTCCCCGAGTACCAGTTTCACGAGTTTGCGGTTCTTGAGCTTCTCAATACTCTCCCTGAGATCGTCCTCGCGTTTCAAGTCGGTTACGATGACGCGCGACCCCTTCGACGTGAAGTAATTCGCCGCTCCGACGCCGCCGCCGTGCAGGCCCAGGCCCATGATAAGAACAGTTCTTTTTTTCATGACATTACGTAATCGTATAGTACCGTAATAACCCGCATTTTGCCATATCGTTAGGCATGGAAATAAAAAATCCCCTTATGGTGAAATAAGGGGAATTTTTTACATTCTATTAATATCAGCGTCTTCTACGTGCTCTTATCTGCAGCTTTCTGAGTTTCTTGAGTCTCCTCCGTTCCGCGGCCTTCTTCTTGTTCTTTCTCTGCTCCGCCGGCTTCTCGTAGTAAGCCCTCTTCTTCCACTCCCGCAGAATACCGTCACGTTCGCATTCACGCTTGAAACGCTTGAGCGCGCGATCAATGCTTTCGCCTTCTTCGACTTTAACAACCGCCATCAGCAATCACCCCCTCTCTCTCGGAATCGAGCTTCACAGGGTCGAACCTCCAAGTCCCGGTTCTGACAAGAACCTTCTCGATCTCTTTTCATGGATAACCGGGCACATCGAAGGTATCCGGAGAGAAGCACCCTACCATTCAATAATAATAAAACCTGAGTGAATATGAAAGAGAAATCCTTCTACGCGTCCTTTTTCCTGTACTCCTCGGCCTTTCGTCTGACGCGATTCCAGACCCCGGTAAGACCCATGGCTTTCTTTACCACTTCGAGGGTCTGGCGGGCCTCCTCCCGCATTCTCATGGTACCCGAATAAATAACTTCCTCGACGAACCCCTTCTTCGCCTCGTACCCGGCGCGCCTCTCACGAATGGGAGAAAGAAACCGGTTGAGTGCGTTCGTGAGCTTTTCTTTCACTTCCACGTCCCCGACCTTTCCCTTCCGGTAGCGCTCCTTCAGGTCTTCCACTTCCGCCGTGTTGTCGTTGAACGCGTCGTGATAGATAAATACGGGATTCCCCTCAACCGTACCCGGAATATCCGCTGATATTCGCTTCGGATCCGTGTACATGCCGAATACCTTGTTTTTTACCGTCTTTTCGTCGTCCGCGAGGAATATGGTATTGTTGAGGGACTTCGACATCTTGGTACCGCCGTCCGTCCCGATCAGAATGGGGACATCGCCGATCATGACATCGGGTATGGGAAAAACCTCTCCGTAGTAACCGTTGAAACGCCGCGCAATTTCCCTCGTTATCTCCACATGCGCCTCATTGTCCTTGCCCACCGGAACGAGATGGGCCCTCGGGAGGAGAATATCCGCGGCTTGCAGCACGGGATATCCCAGGAGTCCGTACGGCATCTCATTGAGATGAGCGTTCTTTGCCATGTCCTTGAGGCTCGGCATTCTCTGAAGCCTCGGCACGTTGACGAGCATTTCAAAGAAGAGGTTCAGCTCATAAACCTCGTGGACTGCGGACTGCAGGTACACGCAGGAACGGGCCGGGTCTATACCGACCGAGAGATAGTCGAGCACCATCTCCCTTATATTGTCCTTGATGGATTCGATATGCTCTTTCTGGGGCCTGGTGGTGAGCGTGTGGAGATCCGCTATGATGAAGAAGCACTCGTACTCGTCCTGCAGCCTTACCCTGTTGGCGAGTGTTCCGACATAATGGCCGAGATGCATCCTGCCCGTGGGCCTGTCGCCCGTGAGAATTCGTTTTTTCACTTTTCCTTCCCCGAATAAACGATGTACGCACCTTTCGCGTGTTTCCAGCCGCCCGGTTTAAGTCCGGGACCGGCTGCCGGATAGAGGATGAACGAGATGATTTTAAGCCGGGGGAGAACCGTACGCTCTCTACGACACGTACCGGTTCACCCGGTAATCTACCTGGATATGCTGAAAAGGATTTAAAACGAGCGAGAGAGGCCGATCTGCATTACAACTCACTATCGGCAGACTTAACGTGTATAGCCTGCGGTCCTTTGGGACCCTCCTTTATCTCAAACGAAACTTCCTGGTCTTCAGACAACGTCTTGAAACCATCCATTTCGATATCCGAGTAATGTACGAATACATCACTCCCATCTTCCATGTTGATGAACCCGTAACCCTTTCTGTCATTGAACCACTTCACTCTTCCATTGGGCACTTCAAAAAGCTCCTTTAACGAATAAGTTGAGTAAATCTACCAGTTGTGGTTTTTTTTGTCAATGATATTTTCCTGGACATTATACTGAGTCGAAATACGATTATAATAGAGATGAAAAAGACAAAGACAACATAATCTAAAACCGATGAGTCAGGAGGCCGGACCTGACCTTGGGCGCGAACCAGGTCGATTTCGGCGGCATGACGCCCCCGCTGTCTGCAATCCGGATGATCTCGGACACCCCGACCGGGTGAAAGGTGAATCCGACTCCCCCGTCCCTGTCCACGCGCTCCTCTATCTTCCGGGCGCTGGAGGGCCCCCCGTAGAAATCGATCCTTTGGTCGGTCTCCTGGCGTTCGATACCGAAAACGGGCCGGAAGACCTCGCGTCCGAACAGGGAAAGATCCAGATCCTCCACCGGGTTGCCGTTCTCCCGTTTCCCGTTGTACTGCAGCTCGTACCAGCTCCCCTCCAGGTACATGCCGAAAAATCCCTTTGCCCGCGGTTCACGGCCGTCCCCCCGCCCAATACTGAAGGGTCCGGAAAGTTTTTCCAGCAGGCCGGAGGCAGTGGGTGGCAGATCGCTCACATACCTGTTGTACCCGAATATGCGCATCTGATCGGCCGGAAAGAGCACGGCGAGGAAAAAGTTGTACTCCTCATCGGAGTCATCCTCCCCGTTATCGATTCCGCGCTCCCGGCGAATCTCCTCCCGTATCCTGCTCGCAACGGCGCTTCGATGGTGACCGTCCGCTATGTAGAGGGAGTCAACTTTGCCGAACGCATCCGAGAAATCATCGTAATCCGCAACCCGCCAGATCGTGTGGATGACGCCGTCCGGTGCTGTAAAATCGAAGAGCGGTTCCCGAGAGACCTCTCGGGACACCAGACCGTCTATTTCCCCGGTACCCCTGTAGGTCATGAGCACCGGTCCGGCGTGAACGGAGAGGGCCGCCATATGCCGGTAGCGGTCGTCAACCTTCTCGGGACGCGTGAGCTCGTGTTTCTTTATGAGCCCGGCGTCGTACTCATCCACCGAGCAGCACGCGGTTATTCCGTACTGTTCCCGTCCGTCCATGATGAGACGGTATATATAGATACACGGAGTTTCCTCCTCAACCAGAATACCTTTATCGATGAACGCACGTAGATTCAGCGCGGAGCTCTCGTAGACCTCCTCAGAATAGGGATTCGTTCCCGGCGGAAGATCGATCTCGGCCCTTATGACGTGCAGAAAGCTGTTCGGGTTGTCACGTGAAAGACCGAGGGCCTCCTCCCCGTCCACCACGTCATAGGGAACGCTTGCCACACCGGAGACGTTTTGAGGCCGCGGCCTGAGAGCCCTGAAAGCCCTGATCGTTGCCATCCGGTTTTCCTTGTATACGTGAATTGAGTGGCCGGCCTGTGAGGAAAGGGGCAGTTACCTCTCTGAAGGCAAGATAATAAGGCGAATGTCTCATTTCAAGAAATCCATAATTATTGAAAATAATTAAAATACATGTCCCCTTAATTAGGGGCGTTCGTACACGGGATTACCGCCCACGAAGGTTTTCAGCACCGCAACGTCCCGCAGACGGTCCGTTTCGATCGAAAAAATGTCCTCCGAGAGATGCACGAGATCGGCACGCTTTCCGGGTTCGATGGAGCCGACCTCCTCCTCCATACCCAGGGCCTTTGCGCCTCCCATGGTGGCGGCGTACACGGCCTGTTCGGTCGAAATTCTCTCCCTGGGAAAAAAGCGAAGCTCGGGCCCGTCGCCGTAGCCCTTTCGCTCTACCGCGAGGTATATGCCGTAGAGGGGGTTTATCGAGCCTGCCGGGGCGTCCGAGGCGAAGGCCAGTACCGCGCCGGATTCCGCCAGGCTTCGCAGGCGGTAGAGAAGACGTGCGTCCGACCCGAGGTATTTAACCGCACGGTCACGGTCCAGGGGTATATGGGAAGGATTTACCACCGCCGCCACGTTGTTCGGAGCGAATCGGGCTATGTCCTCGTCTTCGAGGGACTGGGCGTGCTCGATTCGTTTAACCAGTTTCGGCACTCCCCGCTCCCGGTTCAGGCGTTCCATCACGTTCAGCGCAATCTCGTTCGCGGCGTCCCCTATCGCATGTACCGCGGCATGGATGTAGTGTGTG
This sequence comes from uncultured Spirochaetota bacterium, assembly GCA_964460545.1. Classification (GTDB taxonomy): domain Bacteria; phylum Spirochaetota; class B62-G9; order B62-G9; family DRHN01; genus CAYWUT01. The sequence continues at coordinate 8,124 of CAYWUT010000028.1, read as the reverse complement.
TAGGACCGCTTGACGATCTCGTACAGCTCATCCTCGTTCGTGAGGAGAAGACCGCGACTCTCCCCTCCCCGGTAGGGTTTGCGCATATAACCGGTGCCGGACCCGAGGGACCCGTCGATGATGATCTTGCAGCCTCCCACCCGTATGAATTCGTCTCCGAACCCGGACCTGAAGCCCAGGTTCCCGAGGCGCGTGGCGTCACGATCGCTGAACATGCACACGGCCCGTATATTCATATTTTTTGCACCGGACCCGCCCGTCAGGCGCGAGAGGATGGAGAGCAGTGTCTCCTCCTCGAAAACGGAACAGTCACAGAAGCAGGTAATGCCGTTCTGCAGGAGCCGCTCCATTCCGTGTTCCACGGCGTCCCGAACCTGTGAGCTTTTCCTCTCGGGTATTACGCGCCTTATGATATCCACGGCCCTCTCCCGGAGTATACCGGTCGGTACTCCCTTAGCGTCCCGTTCTATGGATCCCCCCATGGGATCGCTTCTCCCCTCATCTATGGACCCGGCGGACAGCGCCGCAGAATTGACGAGTACGGAGTGAAGGTCGCGGCTGTGCACGACAAGGGGGTGCGCGCCCGTTACCCCGTCAAGCTCCTCCCGCCCGACCGTCCTGAGCAGCCCGAAATCGGCACCCCCGCCCACTATGAAATCATCATTCTTCTTCTTCCCCGCCGCTTTCTCCACCGCGGCCAGTATCTCCTCCCTGGTTTCCGCCGCGGTCAGGTCAAGATCGCAGTACAGGAGCGAAAATTCCCGCAGGTGCAGGTGGGCGTCGATGAATCCCGGCAGGAGGCACCCTCCCTCGAGCTTCACCCTTTCTCCATTGGGATATCGTTTGAAGGCTTCCTCGGCCGGGCCGGCGAATAAAATCCTCCCGCCGCAGATGACGGCCGAATCACATGCTGCCTCATCTGCTCCGGCCGTTTTCCCGTCCATCGTATGCACGGGAATGCCGTAAAGTACCGTACTCGGACCGTCCATGAAAGCCCCCCTTACCTCTTTTTCTCAAGTTACCCATTCATACATCGAAAATTATAAATGAAACGGCAGGATTTGTGGAGGAAAACAGTGCAAAAACGGATGGTAAAAACCACCCCGCTCATTATGAGCCTTAAACACATCGACTCCTGGAACTGGTGCAGGTACTTTATCGACCTCACTCCGGACTGCCCCTACCGCTGCTGCTACTGCAATACGCGAAAAACCGGATTCAAGGGCGTGCGCTCCATTCCGGGGCTTCCGCAGAAAAAAGTGTGCGTCGGGCTCGGCCTCCTCGCGGATATTTACCATCCCGACCCCGTACAAAACGAAACAGCGACTGAAATACTGGAAATCCTCTCGAAACACGGCTACACGGTCAACATAATGACGAAATCCCCCTATGTTCTTCAAGACGCGGGGATACTGGAAAAATTGGCGTTAAATAATTCCATAAGGGTAACCTTTACCATTCTCACCCTCAGCCCCGAATTGTCGAGATCGCTCGAAGGAACCTCGCCCCCTCCGTACAAACGGCTCGAGGCCCTTTCGGAACTGAACGGAAGGGGAATCCCCTGCGGCGTGGCGATTACGCCCGTCATTCCATCCGTAAACGATGATAAAGACGGGCTCGCCTCCCTCGTGGAGGAGGCGTACGGGGCCGGAGCGGGATGGGTGCTGTTTTCAGGCTTCAATCCGGTTCAGGACTTCTTCCTCGGCGATCGCTGGCCGGACGCGGCCCGTATACACAACGACGATGAAGAGCTGCAGAACAGGTACAGACGGGTCAGGAATCATCTTGTCCGGCTCATACACGAGAGGGGCCTAAAGATGCGCATTCCACGCATGATTAAACCGGGCGACACTTCGGCGCAGATTGGAGAATGCCTCTTCAATATATCCCATCTCTTCGAGCTGCTCGAGAATCCGGTGCAGTCCACCAGGTACAGAAGGGCGGCCTCCAGGATCGAGCAGACGAGAAACGTCAAATCCATTGTATTCAGAAAAAAACTCGGTTATATTAAGGGGATTAATCCGGAAATTGAACGGGTTATAGAAGAAATCCTCTATACTGGAAAGTCCGGCCTCTACGATCGTCTCCACGAAAGGTTGACAGCCGGAGTGTGACATGCCGAAAGAATCAATCGACAAGATCAGGAATATTGGAATCATTGCGCACATCGATGCAGGGAAAACCACGACCACTGAGCGCATTCTCTACTACAGCGGGCTCTCCCATAAAATCGGCGAGGTCGACGACGGCCAGGCGACCATGGACTGGATGGAGCAGGAACAGGAGCGGGGCATCACGATTACCGCCGCGACTATCGCGTGTCCGTGGGAGGGATGCACCATCAATATCATCGACACGCCGGGTCACGTTGATTTCACGGCGGAAGTGGAACGCTCGCTCCGGGTTCTCGACGGTGCCGTTGTCATATTCGATGCCGTAAACGGCGTCGAACCGCAGAGCGAAACCGTCTGGCATCAGGCCGACCACTATGAAATTCCCCGGATTGCCTATATAAACAAGATGGACAGGGTCGGTGCGGATTTCATCCGAAGCGTGCGGATGATGGAGGCGAAACTCGCGGCCAATCCCCTCGTTCTCCAGATCCCGATCGGCGCGGAAGATGCGTTCGAGGGAATCGTCGACATCGTGGGAATGCGGTCTATCAGATGGAGCGGGGACGACTACGGGGCAACCCTCGAATACGGCGATGTCCCGGGCGATCTAGAAGAAACGGCCCGGGGCCTGCGTCACGAGCTTTTAGAGAAGACCGCGGAGGAGGACGACGAGCTCCTGGAGAAATACCTCGAAACCGGAGACCTGCAGGCGGATGAAATAAACCGTCTTATCAAGCTTGCAACCCTGCGGTACAAAGGCGTTCCCGTTTTCTGCGGCTCTTCGCTGAAGAACACGGGAGTACAGCCGGTGATGAATGCAATTGTGGAGTTCCTCCCCTCACCGCTCGAGGTGCCTCCCGTATCCGGCACGAATCCGAAAACCGGAAAACCCTCGAAGCGAAACGCGAGTGAATCGGAACCCCTCGCGGCGCTCGCCTTCAAACTTCAGAACGACCGCCAGGCCGGTATTCTGACCTACGTACGTGTCTATTCGGGCTCCATAAAAACGGGCGCGGTGGTTTTCAACGGGGACAAGAAGAAACGCGAGCGTGTAAACCGCATTATAAGGATGTTCTCAAACAGGCGGGTGAACGAGGAGAGCCTCTCGGCGGGCGATATAGGCGTACTCGTGGGCCTCAAGGTAACACAGACGGGCGATACGCTGTGCAGCGAGGGGAAGCAGATACTGCTTGAAAAGCCCGTTTTTCCCGATCCCGTCATTTCCATCGCGATTGAACCGAAGAGCGCGGGAGGGCATGCGCGTCTGGAATCCGCGCTCGACCGGCTCTCCCGTGAAGATCCGACCTTCGGCGTGAAGACCGACGAGGAAACCGGCCAGATAATCATTTCGGGAATGGGCGAGCTACACCTCGATGTGCTGACCACGAGGCTTTTAAAAGAATTCAATGTCGAGGCCAATGTGGGAAAACCGCAGGTCGCACTCAGGGAAACAATTACAAAGGACGGTAAGGCCGAGGTCCAGTTCCATCGCCAGATCGCCGGAAAGGAACACACGGGACACGTAATCCTGTCCGTTCATGCACTGGAAAGCGGAAGCGGAAACAGCTTCGAGAACAGGGTGGGCGAGGAGACAATTCCAGGCAGGTTCATCGACTGTATCAGGAGAGGGGTCTTCAACGCCATGGAGATGGGTCCCACCGCGGGTTATCCCATGATAGATGTATGCGCCGTGCTCGAAGGAGGATCCTTCAATCAATCGACGTCATCGGAAATCGGGTACACGGCATCCTCATCCGAGGCATTCGATGAAGCCTGCTCAAGGGCCGGTGGAGTGCTTCTCGAGCCCTTCATGTTCGTTGAAGTGACGACTCCGAAGGAGTTCGTCGGCGATATCATCGGCGATCTCAATGCCCGGGGAGGCCAGATAAACTCAATCGACAGCAGGCAGGTCGTTGAGAAGATCGACGCTATCGTGCCGCTCTCCAGAATGTTCGGGTATACCACCGACCTTCGTTCCATGAGCCAGGGGAGGGCCGTTTTTACCATGGAGTTCAGCCGGTTCTCACCCCGACTCCAGAAATAACGATACTCCGAATTACAGGCGGATTTTTTTTAAAAAAACCTTGACACGGAACTTAACCATGTTATTTTAACATTGTTATACCATTATTACGGGGGTATACGATGACGAGAAACGCGAACCCGGACCTTCCGAATCAGATACTGGAACAGGCCAGGCATATCGTCGTCACGGAGGGTCACCATAAGCTGAATATGCGCGACCTGGCAGCCCGGGTCGGAGTGAGTGCAACCGCAATCTACCACTACTTCGAGAATAAAGAGGAGCTCCTGTTTCAGTTGAAAATACGGGCGGCGGAACTTCTCAACAGCCGGATACGGTCAATCGGCACCGGCCTCGATCCCATGGAGATCCTGCACCGGCTCGGAAAGGAATATATCGGTTTTGCCGAAGAGCAGCCGAACCTCTACCGGCTTCTCTTTGAGACTCCCGTCGGCGAGGGACCCTATTCCGAGGATGAGCATCCCGTTATTTACTTCACCTATTACACGGCGCGCAGGGCGCTCGAACAACTCGCTGAGCGCGGCCTTGTAGGCCACGACCCGCGCTACGGCGCGATGATGGGATGGATCATGCTGCACGGTTTCTGTTCACTTGTCCAGTACGGCAATCTCCAGCTTGTAGAGGGTATGAACAAAGAAGACTTGAAAGAGCTTTTCATCAGCTTCTATACGAAAGGGGGAAAGCCGTAATTTTTTTTAGCCGTTACTTAACAACGTTAATATAACTTTGTAAAGAAAGGACATCAAAATGAATATTCTGGTACTGAACGGAAGTCCGAAAGGAAAAGAAAGCGTTACCATGCAGTACGTGACCTATCTCGAAAAATTATTTCCGGAGCACCGTTTCCAGGTGGAGCATGTTGCGAGAAATATCGCCAGCCTGGTGAAAAACGGCGCTCGATTCGAAAAGGTCATGGACGGGGTGCGGTCGTCCGACGGCGTGCTGTGGGCGTTTCCCCTGTACATCATGCTTGTCTGCTCCCAGTACAAGCGTTTCATCGAGTTGATCGGCGAGCGAAAATACGAAAAGTGCTTCTCCGCCGTTTACGCGGCATCGCTCAGCACATCCATCAACTTCTTCGACGTAACGGCACACCGTTACATCCATTCGGTGAGCGAGGACCTTGGAATGCGTTTCACGGGTTCCTACTCCGCGCATATGCACGACCTTTTAAAGGACGAGGAGAGGAAGAGGTTTGAGCTGTTCGCCCGCGATTTCTTCACAACCATTGAAACGGGCAGTATGGGAACAAAGGTCTATTCGCCTCTTCAGTGCCGTACCGCACCCCTCGATCTCAAAGCTCCCACGCGGAAAACACAGGTCGGCCCCCGCAAGGTCGTGATCCTTACCGACACCCTGAACGAGCAGAACCTGACCCAAATGGTGGAACGGTTCAAGAACAGCCTCGAGGGAGACATAAGTGTATACGATCTCTATGACCTCGATATAGCCGGCGGATGCCAGGGATGCCTGCGGTGCGGCGCGGAGTACCGCTGCGCGTACACCGGAAAAGACGGCTTTAGTGATTTCTACAATACCGTCCTGAGATCCGCGGATATCATCGTCTTTGCCGGCGGAATCAGGGCACGTCAGCTCTCCTGGAAGTGGCGCCAGTTCTTCGACCGCAGTTTTTTCAACACCCATACCCCTTCCCTCACGGGCAAGCAGATAGCATTTCTCATATCCGGCCCCTTCAGCAGGCTGCCGGACATGCGGCTCGTATATGAGGCGTGGGTCGAGTTTCAGCAGTCGAACCTCGCCGGTTTCGTATCGGACGAGGGGGGAAGCACCGAGGTGGAGGCCGCTCTCGACGGCCTGGCCCGGCGGCTCGTCAGGCTCAGCGAAGAGGGGTATATCGGGCCCCGGACCTTTCTCAGTGTCGGAGGCATGAAGATATTTCGGGACGATATATGGGGAGGCCTTCGCATCATTTTCCGCGGGGACCACAGGGCCTACAAACGATCCGGCGTCTATGATTTTCCGCACAGGAAAATACTCAGGCGGATTCTCGTATCCGCGGCATACGCGATCACGGGACTGCCCGCAATACAGCGCAAGCTCGGCCTGGTGATGAAAAGCAGAATGACGGCCCCCTACAAGAAGGTGATTCGGAAAGCGGAAAGACCGGCTCGGCTGAAACCCGCGGAAACCCCATAAGCGAAAGCGGTGCCGACACGGACCCGGATATAACGGACAGGGGAATATTACCTTTATTTTTTCAGGATATGCGTTACATTATTTAATACCTGTAGACAACATGGTAATTACTTATAAAGGAGATGTCCCATGAAGAGATTTACCATTCTCTTGATCGTTTTATCCCTGCTTATAATACTTCCCGGAGCCGCTGTGTTCGCGCAGTACTCCTTTCTCGACGCGCAGGGAGACCTCGTGGTCATCGCTCAGGGATTGAGTGATATATTCGGACCCAACCTCGGAAGCATGGCTTTTCTCGGCGACCCGGTGGGCTTTTCCACGATTCCCCACTTCGAAATCGGGGCGGGTGTCGGCTTCGTTCTCATTCCCACCGAGAATGTCGCGGCCGGATCGAGCCTGGAGTACGATTTCGGGGAAATTCAGTACATTCCCCTGCCGTCGGCCGCTGTTCACGGCAAGCTCAAGATCAAAAAAATGGAGGTCGGTCTCAAGTTCGGCGGTATCCCGGAGCTCGAGAGCAAGGATGCGGGTCTCTATGTGAAAAACACCATCGCCGGCGTAAAGGTGCGGCGGGAGCTTTATGACAAGAGAAAATTCCTCTTCAAGATCGGTGCCTCAGCCGGCCTCTTGTACGAGTACACGGGAGGCACGATTCAGATGCTCGGCAGGGACACCATGCCGGTGTATATCGAAGACCCCCTCTTCGGCAACCAGTTCCAGATCGCCGACCTGACGACCACCGCCGGGTTCGAGACTACCTGGACGGGACATACGCTCGGCGGCGAGGCGCAGGGCAACTTTCAGATACTCTTCTTCAACTTCTTCGGGGGACTCAGGCTCAGCAAGACCTTCGGAAGCGCAACCACCGAGCTCGGGGGAAACGCCACGCTTACCGCAGTTCCCGGTTATTTCGGCGACGTGGTCGAGGGTACGACGGCGATCAATATTTCCGAAGAATCCAAGACCGAGGGCTTCGATACCACGCTGTTCGGCGGGCTCGAGGTGAAGCTCCTCATTTTCGCGCTGACCGGGCGCGGAGGCTACAACCTGAAAAACGACAACATCACCGTTGATATCGGCGGACGGCTGCAGTTCTAAACTGAGAACCGTTACCGGGGGCCATACGGAGACTTTTTCGCTTATGGTCCCCGGTCCACGGACCCGGCATTCCTTTTAAAATCAAACGATTTGATGCTGAGCCCCGAATTTACTACTATTACCTTCAAACAGTCATAAATCCGGTGACCGGGCCATGTTCAATTCATTTATATACGTCCTGTGGATCGTTATCGATCTCGCCCTCCTGCTCGGGGCATTCGCGCTCTGGGGCAAAACGGGCATACTCGTAATCATTGCCTCCAACATGGTAATGATGAACGTATTCGTTCTCAAGGGGATGACGCTGTTCGGCCTCGACGCTACGGGAGGAAACGTGCTCTATGCCTCCATATTCCTGGGCACGGATATTATTACCGAATACTACGGGGAAAAAGAGGGCAGACGCGCAGTACTCATGGGTTTCTTCGTATCCCTTTTCTTTCTTATCGCCACACGGTTCATCCTTCTCTTCGAACCGGCGGATTGGGACCTCTACCATCCCGCCATGGACAGGCTCTTCACACCGGTCTGGCGTATTACCGCCGTATCCATGCTCGCCTACCTCATATCCCAGAACCTCGATGTGTTCATCTACGGGATGCTCAAAAAGAGGGCGCCGAAACATCTGTGGATACGAAACAACGGATCCACCTGGATCTCCCAAATCGTTGATACCGTGGTATTCTGTACGGGGGCTTTTGCCGGGGTTTA
>CAYWUT010000027.1:0-33730 GCA_964460545.1 uncultured Spirochaetota bacterium | reverse complement strand
GTTGTAGATCGCTTCCAGGTAATCCTCCATGTTGGAGCTCAGAACTTCGGTGTCCATACGGCCTCCACTTAGAAGGATACTAATAATTTTCGGAATGTCAAACATTTTACGCTATAACAAATATTTTTCCTTACGGGTGAAATGTCGTTAAAAAACACAATAAAAACACCCCGGTTTCGTCATAAAAGCCATGGGCGGAAAAACTTATTCAATAACGAGCGAGCTCGACGGGGGAAGGGTGCTCTGGCTGTATAACAGGTCGGTTCTGCCGGACCCGATGGATCTGACCGAGCTCCTCAATAGAAGCGAGCTTCGCCGTATCGCGCGGCTTTTAAACCGGGCGGGCATTAAATACCGGGTCGAAACCCATCCCTTCCCCATCCGGGACGAGGACCGGCCCTCCTGGAACATGGCCGGCTTTCTGAAGCCGTTCCCGCGTGAAAAAGGACGCGGGCATGACGGCGGTATTTACTCCTGCGTTTCCGTATAAGAGGGAGCGGAAGGCATTCCAGGAAAAAATTGTATTTGTGAAATTGTCGCTGATATTTCAAATTTTACTTGACACATACTACTACACTATGTATAATAGTGGCTATTAAGTGGTAGTAATTAATACTCGGTTACTGGGGAACGGCATGGGTATGAACATACAGTTCAAGAAAGGGGTCCTGGAGCTCTGCGTGCTCGTTCTGCTCGGTAAGAGGGATTATTACGGGTACGAACTGGTGAGCAGTATATCGAGGACGATCGAGATTGCCGAAGGTACGGTCTATCCCCTGCTCCGCAGGCTCACGAAGGAGGGGCATTTCAGCACCTACCTGAAGGAATCGGGTGAAGGCCCGGTTCGAAAGTACTACTCCATCACGGACCAGGGGCGGGAGTACGGGAAGGCGCTTTTAGAGGAGTGGAAACGCTTCTTCGAGGGGGTGAACAGTATCGTCCTGAAGGAGGAGAAACCATGAACAGGGAAGAATTCCTGAAGTCGCTTAAAAATACGATCTGGCGGCTGCACGCCTCCGAGGTCGAGGACATTATCAGGGATTACGAGGAGCATTTCGATTCCGGGATCGCAGAGGGAAAATCCGAGGAGGATATCGCCCGCGCGCTCGGCAATCCGAGAGTTATCGGCAGGGCATACCGTATGGACGTCCTGCTCAAGGAAGGGGAGCGTAAGGGGACTTTCGGGTCCATAACGCGGGCCGTTCTTGCCACGCTCGGACTCGGCCTCTTCAACGCGATCTTCGTGATCGGGCCCTATTTCGGGCTCGTGGGAGCGCTTGCCGGGCTCTGGGGCGCGGGAATAGGACTCACGGCTTCTGGTTTGGGGGCGGTGATAGCCGTTATTTTCAGGCCCCTCCTGCCCGCTTTCATAGGGTTTGGCGGAGTGAGCCCGGTTTTTTTCGTGCTCGCGGGAATCGGCGTGTGCGCGCTCGGGCTCCTTTCAATCATCGGTCTCGTCAAACTTTCGAAATGGTTTTTTCTGCTGACCGTCAGGTACCTCAAATTCAACCTGCGCGTCATCAGGAAGGAGGTATAGCGATATGAAGCTTACGAAAATTTCACTGCTCGTGATCATCCTTTCGGCCGTGGTGGTGGTTTTCCTGGGCGCGGCTGTTGCCGTTTACTTCGGAGAGGGGCCCCGCGAACGGGAATTCAGCGGTGAAAGGGCGCTCATACACGAAGTCGAGACCTTCGATTCCGGCGGAATCGACCGGGTCTCGGTCAAGGCCGCGAGCGCCGACGTCGTCGTTCTGCCTGCAGGAGGCGAAACCATAACGGTGAAGTTTACCGGGAAGGCATTCGGGAACACCCGGCACGAGCTGCCCCGGATTATGATGCAGCAGTCGGGATCCACCCTGGAGGTGTGGACCGAGTACCCGAAGGTCAGCCTGGGGCTTGGATCCATGGACCTGCATATCGAGCTGCACATACCTCCGGGAAGTGTGGATGAGCTGAATGCCAGGGCGGCATCGGGCGATATCAGCCTCGAGGAGGGAGACTTTTCCGATGTATATCTCCACGCGGCCTCCGGTGATATCGAGGTGGAGGAGAGCCGTTTCTCGCGGGTTACTGTCAAAACCACGTCAGGGGAAATAGACATCGAGGACGTGGATGCGGATTATCTCAGCGTGGACACGACGTCCGGGGATATCGTGGGCGAGACGGTGCGTACCAGCGAAACCGAGATCTCAGCAACGAGCGGTTCCATACGGATCGAGGACTTCACGGGCGATGCACGGGCGGAGAGCGTGTCGGGCGATATACGGATTATGTATTCGGCTTTCGAGAACGACGTCAGCCTCAAAACCACGTCAGGAGACGCGGTGCTGCTGCTCCCTGCGGGCGCTTCATTCGGCCTCTCCGCGGGCACCGTGTCCGGGGACATCGACTGCGATTTTCCCGTAACGGTCGAGGGAGCGAAGATGACGAGGAAACAGTTCGAGGGAACGGTCGGAGACGGCGTGCATGAGGTTTCGGTCAAGACGGTGTCCGGGGACATCAGGATACTCGAGGGCCGGAGCTGAGGAGGAAGACAGCCATGGGTATATTCCCTTTCCATATATCTTACGATACAGCGGTCCCGCGGAGGGAAACGGATCTTGAGACCGGCGATACGCGTGTTCGTGGCGGCGGGCATACTGAAGAAAGGCGGACGGATTATTCTATCGTCAAGCCCGGCAGTGGTGCCTGTACTGCAGCGATTCCGGTACAAATCGTACGCGGCGCGTATACACGGCGTGATCCCGAAGCAGTCTTCGTCTATGCGTCCAGCGAATAGGTCTCGCCGTACCGGACGGTTGTGACCTTATGGCCGCGCTCCTCGAGCAGGCCCTTCAGATGTGACTGGGCGTCGGGCTCGCCGTGCACGAGAAAGATGCGCTTCAGCCTCCCTTTGTCCAGCCTGCCCGTGTACTCCAGTATGTCCTCGTAATCGGCGTGGGCCGAGAAGGCGTTGAGCACCTCGACCTCCGCCTTCAGCGGGTAGACGTCCCCGAAGATCTTCACCTCGGGATCCTTCTCCACTATCCTGCGGCCGAGCGTGTTTTCGGCCATGAACCCGACCACGAGCACGGTGTTGGCGGGATTTTCTATGTTGTTCGCCAGGTGGTGGAGGATGCGGCCCGACTCGCACATGCCGGCCGCGGATATGATGACGGCCGGGCCCTTCAGCCTGTTGAGCTTCTTGGACTCCTCGGTCGCGGTCACATAGGTGAGCTCGTTGAACCCGAAGGGGTTCTTGTGATGGTCGATGAACGCCTGCCGCGTCTCCTCGTCGTAGCACTCCTGGTGAACGCGGAATATGGATGTTGCGTTCACGGCCATGGGGCTGTCCACGTACACGGGTATTTTCGGTATCCGCCCCTTCTCCGAGAGGAGGTGAAGGAAATAGACGATCTCCTGCGTACGCTCCACGGCGAACGCGGGAATGATGACCTTCCCGCCGCGCTTCGCGGTGCGCGATACCACGTCCGCCAGTTTTCCCGCCGCCTGCTCCACCGGGTCGTGGAGCCGGTTCCCGTAGGTGGATTCCATCACGAGGTAATCCACGTCCGGTATGGTCTCGGGGTCCCTGAGAATGGGGAGGTTCCTGCGCCCCAGGTCGCCGCTGAACCCGACCGAGATGCCTCCGCTGCCGTGACGGATGTCGAGCACTCCAAGGGCCGAGCCGAGTATATGCCCCGCGTCGTACAGAGTGAGGGTGACGCCGTCCGCGATCGGGATAGAACGGTGATAGGATAGGGTGACGAAGTGCTCGAGGCAGCGCATGACCTCCCGTTCCGTGTACAGGGGTTTTCCCTCGAACCGCTCTTTCTTTTTTGCCGCCCTCTTCCTGAGGTACTCGAGGTCCTTTGCCTGTATGTGGGCCGAGTCCATCATGATGAGATTGGCCAGGTCCCGGCTCGCGGAAGTCGTGTATACATTGCCCTTGAATCCTTTCTCGGGAAGAAGGGGAACCAGGCCGCAGTGGTCGAAGTGCGCGTGAGTGAGAACCACCCCGTCCACGTCGGCGGCGTCGTAATGCCACTCCCGGTTTTTACGGGCGGCCTCCTCCCTGCGGCCCTGAAAAGCCCCGCAGTCGATCTGAATAAGCGTATTTTCGGATTTAAGGAAGTGCTTTGAGCCTGTTACTTCCCCGGCTCCACCCCAGGAGTAAAGCTCGAGATTCATATCCGCTCCCTTCTGCATAATCCGGCCGGGAATCCGTACCGTGATACGACAGTATACTCGTTTTTTCAACCCCGGAAAAGGAACAAAGCCGGTTTTTGCATGCTTTAATATACAGAAACACAAACCCGGTGTATGATGGACCGGTTACGAATGCCGTACTCGCCCGATGGCCAGGAGGAAAAGGTGGACACGAGCATATCCCGTACGGACACACCCCGCTACGCATGGGCGGTGCTTGGAATCGGAACGTTCATCGTATTCGGAGCGCTCGGGCTTGCCCGTTTCGGCTACGGGCTCATTCTTCCGGACATGCAGAAGGCGCTCGATCTGACGCACACGAACGTGGGCGGCCTCGCTACGGCCAACCTTGTCGGCTATCTCCTGCTCTCCATTACGGGCGGCGCCCTCGCGTCGAGGTTCGGAGCGCGGGTCGTGGTGACAGCGGGAATGGCCGTTGTGGGCATGGGCATGCTTATGACCGGAGCGGCCGGTACGTTCTGGGCGGCCCTTGTATGGAGGACGGTGACGGGCCTGGGGAGCGGGGCGAGCAATGTTCCCGTCATGGGCCTGGTTGCATCGTGGTTCGGTCCGGGCATGCGCGGGCTCGCGACCGGTATCGGGGTGTCGGGCTCGAGCATCGGACTCGTGGTGACCGGACCGCTTGTGCCCTGGATCTCGAGCCGGTTCCCGGAGACCGGATGGCGCGTGTCCTGGTACGTGTTCGGGACGGCTGCGCTCTTCCTCGCTCTGCTGGGCGGTATTCTTATCAGGAACAGGCCCGGTACGGGAGGCGTCCGGACGGGCAAACCCGGGGGCGGGAAACTCAACTGGTCTTCCGTGTACCGGTCTTCCGAGGTATGGCATCTCGGCGGCGTGTACGGGGCTTTCGGTTTTGCCTATATCATATACGTCACGTTCTTTTTCAGGTATATGACGGGAGAGCTCGGGCGAAGTGCGGAAGCGGCGGGAAATTTATATATGCTCATGGGCTGGTGCTCCATGGGATGCGGTGTGTTCTGGGGAATGCTTTCGGACCGGATCGGGCGCAAATGGGCGCTCGTGCTGGTTTTCGTCATTCAGGCACTGGCCATGGGGATATTCGCTCTGAAACCGGCGGGACCCGCGGCGGCCCTCTCCGCGGTGCTGTTCGGGCTTACCGCGTGGTCCATACCCGCGGTCATGGCCGCGGCGTGCGGCGATATCGTGGGCAGGCGCCTGGCACCGGCGGCGCTCGGATTCGTCACGCTCTTCTTCGGAATCGGCCAGTCGGCGGGTCCCCTGATCGCCGGTATGATCGCCGATGCCGCAGGGTCCTACTCGAATGCATTTGTGCTCTCCGCGGCTGTTTCACTGCTCGGCGGCGCGGGTGCCCTCTTTCTCAAGACAAATACCGATGCGCAGGAATAAAACGGCGCCGCCTCCCTTATTCGGGCTGGTTCTTCTCCCTGTTCGGGACCACGCAGACGAAGCGCAGCCCGCTGTCTCCCGCTTTGAGCTGATGATACTCGTAGGGCTCTATGTAAATGCAGTCGTCCTTCTCGAGCTTGTATTCTTCCCCTTCATGGAAAAGGATCCCGTCCCCATCCAGTACGTACACCTCGTGCTCGTAGGAGTGTTTATGTTTCGACGAGTAACCGCCCGCGCTGATCTCGAAGACCCGCATGGAAAAGTTGAGAGCGTCGTCTGCCCTCGACGTTATGAGGGGGTAGTAGGTGACGCCGCTGTAGGATTCCGCATCCTTGGCTACGGGTTTCGGTTTCACGTCTTTTCTCTTCTTCAGTTTCATTACAATTCTCCGATATTGGTATGGGACAATAATAGCCGCCCATACGGATGAACGTCAATCTGTTGCTGTACCGGTAATGAAGAAATATATGAATTTCTCAGATTATACTTGACAATACCACTGCACCGGGGTAGCTTTGTTCGTCCTTGTATGAGGATGAATACTATTTTTTCAGGAGATTTAATTTTTATGTCAGTAGGAAAAGTAAAGTGGTTTAACGAGCAGAAGGGCTATGGCTTTATCTGCAGGGAAGATGGCGATGATGTGTTTGTGCATTATTCGGAGATCAAGGCTGATGGGTTCAAAACCCTCGTAGAGGACCAGGAAGTGTCCTTCGAGGTAAAGGATGGACCCCGCGGTCTGCAGGCTGTAAACGTGCAGGCGCTCTAAACCAGGTAAACAGGAGCCCCGGGGTACCGGGGCTCATATTTTTTCCCTGGGAATGCGGTCTGTTACAACAAAGGATTGACATAATTGAAGATCGCATTATTGTGTTATTAACGTACAGCATCAACACCTAAGCGCTCATGGGCTCAAAACGGATGAGCCGATGACGGCTTAACTGTCCCTCCTTCAGGCTGTAGGTTCTTTACAGAGACTCGCCGATCGAAACTTACCGAACGGGCCTCGTTTTTGTGTTGTAAAGCGTGATAATGAGACACCTTCCGTTGACGCAAAAGTTTTACTATTGCAGGATTGCCAATTGAGCTCCCCCGCAAATTCCGGGGTATTTTAAGCATAGTTAAGAAAGCGAAAAAAAGGAGAGTATATGAAGATACTCCTGATTTCACCTGTCAAGAATCCGAATATCAGGAAGCCACGCGGTATCATGATGCCGCAGCTTGCGCTCAATCTTATCGAGGCGCTTACACCACCGGAACACGAGGTAACGCTCGTAGAGGAAGAGATAGAGGATGTCCATCTCGATGCCGAGTGTGATCTTGTGGGAATCAGCAGCATGACCTCGAATGCACCGAGGTCTTACCACCTGGCGAACGAGTTCAGGAAGAGGGGAAAGAAGGTCGTCCTGGGAGGCGTACACCCCACCATTCTTCCGGACGAAGCCCTGGAACATGCGGATTCCGTGGTTGTCGGAGAGGCTGAGGGCGTCTGGGAGGGGCTCCTCGAGGATTTCACGAAGGGGAAGCTGAAAAGGAAATACCACAGTCCCTCTCCTTCACTGGATAAATACGTTCATATCAAACACAGAACCAACGTTAAAAAGAGGATGTTCAGCATAGTACCGGTCATGACCACGCGCGGGTGTCCTTATAACTGCGAGTTCTGCTGCGTGCACAATCTTTTCGGAAACAAGATCCGTCACATACCGGTCGAGAACGTTGTCAGGGACATAACGGATTCCGGCGGGAAGCACTTCATGTTCCTCGATGACAACATCATCGGGCACAAGAAGTACGCACGCGAGCTGTTCAGTGCTTTGAAACCGCTCGGCATCACGTGGGGGGGGCAGGCGTCCATATCGTTCGTGCAGGATACCGAATTCATGAAACTCGCGGCGGAAAGCGGGTGTATGGGCCTCTTCTTCGGTCTCGAAAGCGTTTCGAAATCACAGATGCAGGCCATGCGGAAATCCCTCAAGGATCTCCATGAGGTCGAAGAGGCGATTAAGAAGGTAAAGGATTATGGAATATATTTTCATGCGTCCATGATTTTCGGATTCGATAACGATACCACGGACGTCTTCCCTGAAACCGTCGAATTTCTTCAAAACAACAACATAGGGTCGGCCTCGATGAATGTTTTAACACCCTATCCCGGAACGGAAACGTACCGGAAGTTCAAGGAAGAGGGGCGTCTCATCTCTCACGACTGGGCGCACTACGATCACAACACCGTGGTTTATAAACCGAAAAACATGTCGCCCCTGGAGCTTCAGGCGGGAAGGCTGTGGGCCGTGTCCGAGTTCACGAAGATATCGGCGACATTAAAGCGACTCGTGTACAATACAGCCCATCCCCTGATGCATATGGGTATCAATATGGGGTCTCTGAAGAGCGTAAAGAACGAGATAAGGAACTTTCCGCAGCTCGCTTCCAAGCTCTATACACCGGAGCTTGACTGCCTGCCGGAGAATGCACGCATTCCTCTCGCATCTCTGCAGTTGAGCGATTTTATACCACGGCGGAGTCAGCAGCCGACGTAAAAAACGGAAGAGGCTTATCGTGTTACGAATAGCGCAGCTCTACATGATAGGTGGCGTTCTCCTCGGGGTCGATATATTCGCGGCCCTCATTACGATGATTACTAACTTCAGCGTCGAGGTGTGGCGTAACAACGTGATGAGACGATGGGTTTTAAATACCTTGAACGACACGGCGCGGCTCATCGCGTGGGTTGCCCGCTACCTCGAAGACCTGCAGACCCGCATTCAGTACCGGGCTCTCTATGAATCCATGACCCGGCCGCTGAAGTCCCGCTATCGCGAGCTCAAACGAAATCCCCGTTAATGAGGTGACAGTTCCTTTAGGAACTGTCACAAAAGGAACTGTCACCAGAGCTTGAGGATGCCCCTGGCCAGGATGAGAAGGCCGAAGAAGCCGATGGAGGCGAATATGCTCTTTTTGAGTAATGGGGGAGCGATCTTTCCGGAGAGCAGGTGTGCCGCCCACAGTGCCGCAAGGGAGGGTACCACGGCGACCGCGGCGTAGCCGAATACCTCCCTCGTATATCCCACCCTCCCCATGCCCACCGTGATCAGCCGCAGCACGGTGGCGACGACGAACGATACCTGCAGCGTGCACTTCATGTTCCTCGGATCATCGTCCTGGGAGTAGAGGTAGAGGGCGACGATCGGACCGCCCGCCGCAAACGCGCCCGCGAGGAGTCCCCCGGCGAGTCCGAAGAGCGGGGCGAGCCATATTTTAAGTTTTTTCAGCCGCAGGCTGAAGAGCGCCGTGAGGGCGGCAAAGAGAATGACCGCGCCCAGGGATATTCTGAGCACGGGATGGGCGTACAGCTCGAGAAGAAAACGGTACCCCACGGGTATACCCACCACCTGGCCGGCCCCGATGAGCAGAACGTACTTCCAGAAAACCCCGGACCGCCTGTACGAGAGCGTGATGAGAAAGATTACGAGGGCGATGATAATGAGGCTGACGCCGACCGACATCCGTTCCAGGTTATAGGTTGAGAAGGCGAGTGCCGTCATGGACACGAGCCCGAAACCGAGCCCCGTGTACCCGTGAATCAGGCCGGATACTATGGATATGAGCAGTATGTGCAGTATGAAGGAGGTGTCCATGGGCCTCTCTATCGAAAGGTTCAGTCGGAATTTGGTATGCTCCGTAATATAACGAAGAGAGAGCCGTAGCGCTCTATTATTTCAGTTCCTCCACCCTGTTAATATATGCGTCCACATCAAACTTTCTTCTGCACCCGTTATAGTTCATGAAACGGACCTTGCCGAAAACGGGCCTTTCGAACCACGCGCGGTCGTGCACGCCGCCCATGGACCAGGCGATGCCCGCGTAGCCGTTCGGGTCCCTTCCGTCGAGCTCGTACCGGTCGTTCAGGAAGACCGCGTACTCCATTGCCTGGTCCGCGCTCTCGGTCCATTCCAGGATTTTCTTTGCCCAGTACATCCGCATATACCCGTGCATCTTCCCGCGGACGACCATCTCCTTCTGCGCCGCGTTCCACAGAGGGTCGTGCGTTTCCGCATATTCGAACCGGTCCCGTGAATAGAGGTACTCCCGTTTGTCCTTCGCGTGAAGAGCGATCGACTCGCGCGCCCATTTCGGGAAGGAAGCGGCGGTGTCGTAGCCCGTATTGTAAAAGCAGAAGTTGTCCGCGAGCTCCCGCCGGACGATGAGCTCCTCGAGAAACGCGTCTTTCGCCGGTCCGGGTGCGTCCGCCTCTCCGACCAGGAGCGCGGTCCGCTGGGCGGACAGGTGCCCGAAGTGGAGATAGGGGGAGAGGCTCGACTGGCCGTTCTTGTTCGGATCGTTCCGGTCGGACGGATACGATGAGAGCCCGTTTCGTATGAACGAGCCCAATGCCGCCCGCCCTTTCGATTCCCCGGGCCTGATCCAGTCGACCGGCGGAACCGACCCGCTTATCTCAAGGGAATCGGCCGCTTTTTGCCAGTCCGCCTTCGCGTACTTTCCCTTCCATTTATACGGGTGACGGGTTATTTCCGGGAATTCATCGAGGAACTCGTCGAGCAGGCGGTGTATCTTCGGTCGTATGGTATAGGCCCCGTATTCCTGCTTGTCAGAGGCGTGCCTGCACGGAACGATATTGTGCGCGTCCACCTCGTGCAGCGGAATGTCGGTCCCGGCCAGGACCTCCTCTTTCCACTTCCGTTTTATCCGCAGGGGATCGAAGTCGGTCACGAGCAGACCAATTCCCCGCTTCCGGACGAAATCCTGCAGCACGGTCCCGGGCGCACCCGGAAGCAGGAAGAAGGGAATATGCAGCTTTTCGAGCGCTTCGGCGACCTCCCCGAGTCCCCGGAGCATGAAGGCGTACTGCCTGCGGGCCGCGTCCAGGAAGGAGGGAGAGAGGCAGAAGACCACGCACAGGGGCTCGTGCGCGGCGCGCGCCTTTTCCTGGGCGTAAACGAGGGCCCAGTTGTCCAGAACGCGCTGGTCCCTGCTCATCCAGTATGCCACGGGCCCGCTTCTTTCACCCGGTTTGTCTGAAAGGTAAACTCTCTTTTTGTTCATAACGTATTGCACATACCGCCCTGTGCTTTATAGTTTCCTTCCCTTCCCGGAATCCGTTATCTCAACGAGCTCTTTCGGGTAGGGACGGAGAACCGTCTGGTCGAGGAGGTATGCGGTATCCCGGCGAACGGCCCACGCCTCGATGAGGTGCAGGAGCGTGCTCAGGGGTATCCGTTCGTCGCGGTATTCCTCCAGGCTGTTGAGGAAGAACCGCTTCTCCCCCGGGTTCAGAGCTCCGGACAGTCCCCCGAAAAGGTGCTGCAGAACGTTGATCATGGAGGTGTACCGGGGCGGTTTGGCCAGGGCCGGCATGAAATTCGTCTCGTATCGCGCGAGAACCTCATCAAGGGGCAGCTTCTCGTGGTTCGCACATATTCTGCCGAGCTCCCGGAGTTTTGTCTGGTTGTACGCCATGAGGAGGTACTTGTTACTGCTGTGAAACCGTACGAGGGCCTTCATCGTATGCTCCTCTTTCATCCTGCGAAGCCGGGCCGACGCGAAGAGCCTCGTGTAAAAATGCTCCCTGATGGAGAAGTTGCGAAGGCGCCCCTCATCCTCCGCGGCCGCATGCGGAAACCGTTTCATCACTTCGCCGCCGAAAAACCCGCTTCCCTTTCCGGATCCCGCCTCCTTTTTCATCCCGCTGTATACCTTCACGTCCGCGGGACCGCACGAGGGAGAGCGGTGCTTCAACAGGAACCCGTCCGCGTCACCCGCGGTTCCGAGGTACCGGTCCGTGAAATCCGTCATCTTCCTTGTGACGTCCGCTCCGGTTGCGGGCTGGTAGAGGATTTTTCTTCCGCCCGTATCCACGATCCTGATCGGGTCGCGCGGCGTTCCCAGGCCGATCTCGACCTCGGGACATACGGCATGGTACTCCACAAAGGGTTTCAGCTGCTCCACCACGTGATCGGGCACGGTCTGCCCGTTGTACCTGCAGTGCGCGAACCCGAGGCATTTGCTCACGTGCACGATCGGCCGAACATCATCGATTGAATGCAAGGGTCCCCCTTTAATAAACACCGGTTGGTGGATATTTTAAATTATAACAGCAATGGGAGAAGGAATAAACGGCTAAAATGAAGAAGCAAACGGACCGCGGGGCGAAGCGCCCCGGTCACCTAGTTCACCTCGATTCGGGACACCCATTTTACCCACCTGCCTCCCAGTATGTCCTCGGCAACGAGCCGTACCGGAAAACCGTGCTCCGGAGGCAGGTCTTCGCCGTTGACCCGGTAGGCGAGGAAGAGGAGACCTCTTTCCACTTCTTCCCTGCTGAAGGGAGCGTTGTACCCGTCCGATCCGTGGACCACGATCCGGGAGTAATCGCTGCCGATCCCCGCGTTCTCGAGAATCAGTTCCAGCGGGACACCCTCCCACTCGGCATGGTCCGCGAACCAGCCCGGGCATATGAGCAGGACCTTTTTGCGAACGGTCTCCATTTCCATGAGTTCCCGATAGGTGAAGGAGGCGGCTTCCCCCTCTTCACGGGCTACGGTCAGGCGCCACCTGCGAATTTTGATATCGGGTACGGTTCCCGTCTCACGAAGCTCCTCGACGGAGTTCAGCGGAAGGCGGGAGGCGTCCACCTCGGCGGGGTCCATGTGTATGATCTCTCCCTCCGGGGTGTCGGGCTCGAGCACCACGCGGTCCTGGGCGGAAAGCGGAAGAAGAATCATGAAAAGAAAGAACGTCAAAAGGAAAAGTCGTGATATTTTCATCTCTTACAGCTCCTTCATTCATTAATTATAAATATAATTAATCTAATATGTCTTATAATATTAATAAGACGAATGAAGGCCGCGAGCAACCGTTATTCCAGGTGCTTGCGATGGTGAACTTCGAGTGTATCCTTTGCACCGTGCAGCAGTTATTAAACATGATATTTTATCGCAGTCTTATTTCATTCATGACCGAGGTTCACAAGCACCGGCGTATCCGCTATCGGTGAAAGCTTCGGGTTGCAAGTATTTCGCGCTCTTTTTATGAGTTATGGACAAATTATTATTCAAATGATAGGATCATGGATCATGGGGGGGATTGAAGAAGAACAGATCATTCTTCCGGTGTGCCTTCAATAATTTTCTGTGATCTCCCCTCACGGGCGGCAGGCGTTACAAACGCATGATCGTAAAAAAAGGGGGGTAAGATGAAGGTGGAAAAAGGCGTCGGCACAGGATTTAATCTCTTTATATTCGTTATAATTTTTCTGTTCCTGGCCGTATCCGTCATCCTGGTCTCATGCGGTACCTCGGGCGGAGGAGACGGCACGGGAAACGGCGATACGGACGGTGATGACACGAACGGTGGCGACACAGGTGACACTGATACCACCGCTCCGACCGTGGCCATCACCTCGGACGAGGCGGTACTCACGGTCCTCTCCCCCTTCAGCATTACCATAACCTTCAGTGAACCGGTAACGGATTTCGAGGCCGAGGACATAACCGTGGTAAACGGCATGCCCTCCGGCCTGCTCACAGAGGACGATACCGTGTTCACGGCCGACATTACGCCGGACGGGGATCCTGCCGATATCACCGTGGATATTTACACGGGCGCATGCGCTGACTCGGCGGGCAACGAAAACGAGGCCGCCGAGCGGTTCGAAATCAGGTACGATACGGCCGACCTCACCGTAACCATTACGTCGGAAGACGACGATCCCACCAATGTCTCGCCCGTGTGGATCACCGTGACCTTCAGCGAGGAGGCGGCCGGTTTCGTAATCGACGACATGACCGTGGGAAACGGCACGGTCGACAACCTGCAGACTACGAACGATATCGAGTACACGGCGGATATCATACCGGACGGGGAGGGTGAGGTGACCATGGACATCGGGGCGGGCATTGCAAACGATGCGCTCACCGGAGTCAAGGAGAACACGGCAGCGGAGCGGTTCAGCATCGTGTACGACTCGGTTTCTCCGGATACGGCCATAACCTCGGAAGAGTCGATACTCACCGCCAGCAATCCTTTTTCAGTCACCGTCGAGTTTACCGAGGAGGTCACGGGTTTCGAGCTCGAGGACATCGAAGTGGTGAACGGTACGGCCGGCAACCTGCAGGCCGTGGTGGAAAACACGGAGTTTACGGCCGATATTTCGCCCGAGGAAGGCCCGGTGGACATCACCGTGGACGTGCCCGCGGGCGCGTGTACGGATACGGCGGGAAACGAAAACACGGCGGCCGGGCAGTTTGGGATCAGGTACGATCCAACGGCCCTGACCGTGTCAGTGTCCACGGAAGAGCCCGATCCCACCAATACGTCCACCTTCGAGGTAGCTGTCACCTTCAGCGAGGAGGTCACGGGTTTCGAGCTCGGGGACATCGTGGTGGGGAACGGTACTGCATCCAACCTGGGGGGCGCCAATCCCTCGTTCACGGCGGACATCACCCCTTCAGCCGACGGGGAAGTGACCGTTGACATTCCGGAGGAAGTTGCCGTGGACGCCGAGACCGGTGAAAAGTCGAATTACGCGGCCGAGCAGCTCAGCATCATGTACGACGGATCCGGTCCTGATGTGGAGCCCGGTACCATCACCACGAGCGACCTGGAGACGGATTCCATAACCATTTCCTGGTCCGCTGCCACCGATGATTCGCCTCCCCTCCAGTACCGGGCGTATTACTCGGAGGACGACAACATCGATTCGGTTTTACAAATCGAGGCGAACGGGGACCCGTTCGAGGACTGGGAAACCGACATGACCTCGAAGACGATTACGGGCCTCGCCCCCGCCACGGACTACTACTTCAACGTGATCGTACAGGACGACGCGGGGAACAAGTCCGCGTATTCACGGGCCGCCGAGACCACTTCGTTCGAGGTGCTGCAGATAAACCCGAGCTCGAGCTCCGATCTTATCTCGGGTATCGCGATCGACGGGGATTACCTCTACATTGCGGGGTATGAATATTATGACACTGACGACGATCAGTGGCGTATCGAAAAACGGCACAAGCGAACCGGCAAGCTGGTCACGGCGTTCGACACGGACGGCGTGGTCTTGTCGAACCCGAGCTCGGGTGACGATCATGCAACCGCTATCGCCGTTTACGGGAGTTACATCTATGTAGCGGGCTACGACGACTCGCCCGGCAACTGGCAGTGGCGTATCGAGAAGCGAAACAAGACGACCGGAGCGCCGGTCACGGCGTTCGACACGGACGGCGTGGTGGAATCGAACCCGGCCACGACTCGTGACGACTTCCCGGCAGCGATCGCAGTGGATGAAAGCTACCTCTACGTGGCGGGGTATGACAAAGGTCCCGGTGATTCCAACACGCAATGGCGTATGGAGAAAAGAAACAACGCGACCGGAGCCCCGGTCACCGCCTTCGATACGGACGGTGTCATAACCTTCAATCCGAGCGTGGGATACGATGCGGCAAACTGTATCGCGGTCGACGGGGACTACCTCTACGTGGGGGGGTATGACAGCTCCAACGGCAACTACCAGTGGCGCATCGAGAAGCGGAGCATTACAAGCGGTGCGCTCGAGGCCGATTTCGATTTTGACGGCATCGTGCTCGAGAACCCGGACAGCAGTGAACATGATGCTCCGGTCACTCTTGCGATCGATTCGAGCTACCTATACATTGCCGGTTATGACAAGACGCAGGGTTCTTCGAATGCTCGATGGCGCATAGAGAAACGGAACATAGGATCGGGAGCGCTCGTCTCGGCTTTCAGCAGTGACGGCGTGGTTCCACTGAACCCGAGCACGGGCAGCGATTTCGCGCAATCGATCGCAATCGATGCGAGCTACCTCTACGTGGCGGGCTACGATGATTCACAAGGCAACAATCAGTGGCGCGTTGTGAAACTGAACATCTCGACCGGTACGGTGATCACCGGTTTCGGTACGAGCGGCGTGGTCACGTCAAACCCGAGCACGGGTACCGACCGTGCCCAATGCATTATACTGGATTCGGGTTTCATCTACGTTGCGGGAACGGACAACGAACCCGGTAATTACGAGTGGCGCATCGAGCGGAGAGACGCCCTGTCCGGAGGTTTCTGACCCGCCGTATTATTACAGCTTTTCCGGAGCGGGCACGCGTGCTAACGTAGTAATGGATGAAACCGGACGGATTCCAGTGTACCTACAGGAAATCGCGGCACAAGTACGGGGTCGAGGGAATCGGTCGGGTGGTGGGGCTTGTCCGCTCCGAGCTCGAGGGGGGGTGCTCACCCCGGGAAGCAGTCGAGAAGCTGAAACCCCTCGCTTCCCGGTTTTTTTCCTGCATAACCGACAGGTTCTCGCTTCTGCGCCACGTCCATTATCTCCTGAAAAAGGCCGGTATCGGGGAAATACGGCCGGGACGTCCGTCCGACTACGACGGCCTGCCTCCGGCGGAGCGCACCCTCCTGCTCGGGCTGGAAGCGGTTTCCCGGGTTCGTGAGGGGGGAGCGGATGCGCTGAAGTTTATGTTTCACCTGTTGCCGGATCCCGATGACGGGGCCGCGCTGCTGCGCGGACTCGCGGATTTTCGGGTATCTCTTCCTTTTGAGGTACTCTTTGCCCATCTATCGGTCTCCGTTTACGGGTACCCCGCCCTCAGGGACATTGTACGCTCCTCCATACGTGGATGGGACCGCAGGGCGTTCGGAGAAACGGCAGGCCCCCTCATTCTTGACGAGAGAACTTCCACTGAGGAAAAAATATTCCTGCTCGACCTGCTCTCCGAGCACCGGGTCCCCGGGCCGGACGGGGAGGAAATAGAGGCCCTCATCGGAGGCCTCATCGGAGGCCGTTCCGGCGCCTTGCTGCAGCGTGCGCTTTTCAGGTACGCGGGTGAGAGCGGAATCCCCGGAACGCTCGATCTCCTGAAAGCCGGGCTTGAAAACCGGCAAAATCTCGAGCCCGTCGCACTCTGCGCGGTTATGGATGCCGCCGCGTCCTTGGGGGATGAAAAGCTCATCGATCCCCTCAGGGCGCTTGCTTCCGCACTGTCGGACAATGCGACCGGCCCGAGCCATGGAACAGCGGCGCAGCTGGCGCAACTGTGCGCGCGCGAGCTGGAGGGGAAGGGGCACAGGCCGTCCGGCGGGGATGGCGCCGCGATCGTTCAGTGCATGTTTCACGGGGACCTGCTTCATCCCGGAAGGGGAGAGGCGGGAGGGCTCGCGACGTTTTTAAGGAACCTCGGGTCCAGCCTGGCGCGCAGCGGCGGTATCGGGACGGTATATACCCTCGCGCTGCACCCGCTCACGGATCAGGGGGGCCGAGGAAAACTGCTGAACAGGATCGACCGCGATCACGAGCTCCTCGGGATTCCCGTTTCCTTTACCGGTTCACGGGATTCGTTTTTCAGGGGAGAGTATGAAATAATATACGGCATAGAGCGCACGCTTTCACGGGTCGGGATAAACCCCGACGTATTCCACCTCCGTTACTCAGACGGGGCGTCCAAGGCCGCGGCCGTGGCTGCAGACAGGCTCGGGGCCCGGGTCGTTTTCACCCTGACGCCCGATCCCCACCGGAGGATGTCGGGAGAGGCGGCAGCGGGGCGGACCGGGGACGGGGGAAAAATTACTGCGAAGCTCGGGCGTATATACGAGGCGGACCGGATTGTGGATCTTTCGGACGGCATCGTGCTCATCGGGCACGGCGCGCGAAGCGGGACCGTAACCTACTTTCCCCAGCTTCACGGGTCACGGGCGGCCCTGAAGGGGCGACTGGGCGTACTCAGTGAGGGAATCGAGATGCACCCCGCGCCCGAGGATGCCCGTTCCATCGAACGGGTGCGGGACATGCTCGCCGGTCTGAACGGCACGTACCGTCTCGATCCCTCCCTCCTTCACCGTCCCGTGCTGCTCAATGTGGGAAGACTCGATCCGGTCAAGGGCCAGCACCTTCTCGTGGAGGCGTGGGCGGAATCCGGGCTGCATAAAACGTACAACCTCGTTTTAATCGGCGGGGGAGACGGGTCCTCTCCGCAGGAGCGGGAGGTGACCGATCGAATCGACCGGGTGTTGGCCGGGCGGGGGGAGCTCACCGGCCGTTTCGCCCACAGCCCGGCACTGCCAAACAAGACGGTTCGAATGCTCGAGTTAGCACTTACGCGCGTTTCGATCGGGGATCAGCCGAGCGTTTATGTGTGCAGCTCGTTCAAGGAGGAATTCGGTATCGCCGTGATCGAGGCCATGTCCGCGGGCCTCCTCGTTTTCGCGCCCGAACGCGGCGGCGCGTCGAGTTATATCAGAAACGGGAAAAACGGGTTCCTCCTGGATACGACCGGCGCGGATACCATGGGACGGGCCCTTGAAGCCGTGCTCATGGGCGGGCACTACGGTCCTTCCGTACTCAGGCGAAAGGCGCACAGGGGAAGGCGGTACGCGAAGCGTCACTTTTCCATCGGGCGTACCTCGACCCGTTACGTCCGTTTCTACCGCGGGGTATGCAGACGGGGGTGCTGAAGGATTGCGTAAATCCGCGATCGGCGTTAGAGTGTTACCTGAACATAATTAAGGAGGGAAAACCATGGATCTCGGGTTAAAGGACAAGGTCGCGGTGGTCACGGGAGGAACGAGCGGGATCGGCGCGGCCGTCTGCCGCGGGCTCGCGCAGGAGGGCGTTCACATCGCTCTCTGCTCCAGGCATGAAAAAAAGGCGCGGGAAACCGCCGGTGAGATTGGGGACGCCTTCTCCGTTCGAACGACAGGGGCCGGTGTCGACGTGGCAAAAGCCGAGGATATCGCGCGTTTCGTGAAGGATATAGAGGAGCGGCTCGGCGGCGCGGACATACTGGTCAACAACGCCGGCATGGGGAGCGAGGAGACCATACTCGATTCGGACGACAAAGACTGGCAGTATTTCTGGGACATGCAGGTCATGGCAGCGGTTCGGACTGCGCGCGCGCTCGTTCCCTCGATGCGGAGCAGGGGGGGCGGCGTCATCATCAACAACGCATCCATATGCGGGCGCCAGCCGCTCTCGCACGAGCCGATTTACAACACGGTCAAGGCCGCGCTCATCATGCTCTCCAAGTGTATGTCCAACGAATTCATGCAGTACAATATCAGGGTCAACTGCATCAATCCGGGTCTCATATTGACGCCCGCGTGGGAGGCCGGCGCCCGTTCGCTCTCGGAGGCCGAGGGGCTTTCCGTACAGCAGTATTTCGACAGGATCGCACGGGCATACACGCCGATCGGCCGGTTCGCCTCTCCGGAGGAGCTCGCCCATTTTTTCGTGTTCCTCTGCTCGGAACGCGCTTCGTACTGTACGGGTGCATCCTACTACGTTGACGGCGGGTGGCTGAAAACAACCACATGACGGCCGTTACGGCCCGGACGTTTCTTGCATTAATGCACTTCATCTCCTATATTTGGGGTAATGGAAATCGAAACGGTTCACTATCTCTTTTCTCACTACAGCTGGATCCTCGTGTGCGCGTCCTCGGCCGGGGCGGTAATGGTCGTACTGACGTTCAGGAACTGGTCCGTGTACAGCGCGAGATACCTCGTGCTGCTCGGAATCGCAGTAACGGAGTGGTCCCTGGCATCGGTCTTTGAAACCGCGGGAACCACGATCGGTCTGAAAATTCTCTGGTCCCAGATCGCCTATTTCGGAACCGTGGCCACCCCCCTGCTCTTCTTCCTCTTCGCACTGGCGTACAGCAGAAACGACAGGCTGCTCAATCTCCGGTTTGTTGCTCCCTTCGCGGTCATACCGGTGCTCACGCTCATATTCGCGTGGACAAACGGCCTGCACGGGTGGATATGGCCCGGAATAAGGATCAATTACGCGAATAATATCGCACTCTACTCGCACGGCTTCTGGTTCTGGATCAACATAGTCTATTCCTACTTTCTCGTCCTGTTTTCCGTGGTTATGCTCATGAGGTCGAGTCTCCGGCAGGCCCGAGACTCCGGATCGAGGGTCGGGGTAATAATTATAGGCGCCCTTATTCCTCTCCTGGCGAACTTCATATACCTGTTCGACCTGAATCCCATACCGGGGATGGAGTGGACGCCCATCTCCTTTCTCCTGTCGACAATGATCCTCTCTATCGGGGTGTCGAAGCTTCGGCTGTTCAGGGTTGTTCCCGTGGCCCGGAAGAAGCTCGTGGACAGAATGGATGACGGCGTTCTCGTGGTGGACGACGGCGGGAACGTGGCGGACATGAACTCGGCCATGGAGCGTATTACCGGTGCAAGAGCGTCCAGGGCCGTGGGTGTTCCGGTACGGGAGGTTTTCGCGGACTGGCCGGAGGTTTCCTCCCTGTTCGGCGCAGAAACGGAGATGCACCTTGATACGAGCAGGGGAGAGAAGGAGAAGAAAAAATACTACGAAATCCACGCGTCGGTTTTCGCATTTTCGGGCGGCAGGGAGGTAAAGCTCTTCGTTTTCCACGATATAACGGAGCGGAAAAAGCTGGAGGCCGAAAAGGAGGCCCTCATCATAAAGCTGCAGGGCGCCCTCAATGAGGTCAATACCCTGAGCGGGCTTCTCCCCATATGCGCGAGCTGTAAAAGGATCAGGGACGACAAGGGCTACTGGAGGAGCGTGGAGGCGTATATCCGGGACCATGCCGACGTTTCATTCTCTCACGGGATCTGCCCCGAATGCATGGAGAAGCTCTACCCGGAGGTTGTCAGGAAGCGAAAGAAACTCGAAACATGAAACGCGGTGCCGGCGGGTATTAATTTTCCTTCAATCCGTCCGCGAATTCGGCGGCTTTTTTAAAATCATCCTCGGAAGGCCTCCCCCGGTTGATGCCCTCGGCCGAGAGTGCCGTATCAAAGCCCGGGCAGGTAAAACTTCCTTTCACCGTAAATCCCTTTTCCGCCAGCAGCCTTCCGAAAACGTCGTGCGCCTGCTCGGCGTACCGCTCGGAACCGGTCGTAGAGAAGAGAAACGCCCGCAGCCCGCCCATGGGACCGAGGGATGAAACGAAATTTTCGAGGTCCTTACCGAACCTGCCGTAATAAATTCCCGAGCCGAAGCCTACGAGGTCATATTCGCCGAGCAGCGCCGCCGTTTCCGTGCCGATCCCGGACGAGGGAATGAGATCCGCATCGAGCACTTCCGCGATGCGGCGCGCCACCTTCTCCGTATTTCCATGATGCTCCGAGTGATAGAGTATGAGAACCTTCATGTTTTTCCTCCTCCTGCCGAAGCTCCCGGCTCGATGCCGGGTCCGAATCATCATACACCGGTTTTTAAGTGGAGGCAAACCTTCCGTCCGGCACCGCATGCTTGACGTAATTTGTCCGGTGATTACAATGGATTATACGGGTAGGGGACAGGAAATGATGACCCGGATGGAGGCGTTATGCGGGCCGTGGTATGGGATGGACCTTGCTCCCTGCAGGTGAAGGAGGTGGAAAAGCCCGGGCCCGGTCCGGGCGAGGTGCTCGTGCGTACAAAGGCCGTAGGCATATGCGGCACGGATCTCGAGCTCTTTGAGGGAAGATTCGGACGGGCGAAACCGCCGCTCATCCCCGGGCATGAGGGCGGAGGTGTTGTCGAGGGGAGAGGAGTGGGCGTGGAAGCGCCCCCGCCGGGAAGCAGGGTGATAGTCGAGTGTATTGTACACTGCGGCGAATGTGAATATTGCAGGGCGGGCTTGTACGGCCTGTGCGATCATGGGAAGACCATCGGTCTTATCGGGGCCGACGGTGAGTACGCGGATTATTTTACCGCGCCCGCGGATAACTGCTACAGGCTTCCGGACTCCATGAGCTGGGAAGAGGCGGCCCTCGTGGACACCCTGGCGGGCCCCATACACGGACTGAAACCCGTAGCACTGAGACCGGGGGATACCGTTGCCGTGTTCGGACCGGGTCCGGCGGGACTTTTTTTCTGCAGACTCTGCAAGCTCGGGGGCGCGGGAAGGGTTTTCCTGGCCGGCACGAGACCGGAGCGGCTCGAGCGGGGGGGCCGGTACGGAGCGGATGTGATAATAGATGTTGACGAGCACGATCCGGTTGAGATCATCAGAAGCGAGAGCGGAGGAGCGCACCTCGTGGTGGAAGCTGCCGGCTCTCCCCGGGCTCTGCGTGACGGTATCGGCTCCGTACGAAAGGGAGGGACCCTCTTGGTGTACGGGGTATTCGGCGGCGGACCGGTGGAGGTGGACCTGCAGTCCATACAGGCCTATGAGATAACGGTTTTCGGTTCCTGCGGGCTGGACTATCCCGCGGCCATCGAGCTCATCGCGGGCGGAAAGGTGGATGCCCGCGGCCTCGTCACCCACAGGTACGGGCTCGAGGAACTGGTCGGCGCGTTTACGGACGGCAGTATCAGGGAACGGCGGGATGGGTACATGAAGGGAGTGGTAATACCTGAAATCGGCTGACCGGCCGGATCTGAAGGGTAACAGCCGCATCCGCGGTTCCGGCAAAATCCTGAATTATGAATACGAGGATGTGCGAATCATGGAAAGAATCTACACGCCCGATGAAATACTCGATACGCTGAAAAAACTTCCGCGAGTGAAGCTGGCCGTTCTGCCCACACCGCTCCAGGAGCTGACCCGCCTCTCGCGTGCGCTCGGGGGTCCCCGTATTTTCATCAAGCGGGACGATTTGACCGGGCTCGCGTTCGGGGGGAACAAGATGCGGATGTTCGAGTATCTCCTGGCGCTCGTTATCGAAGAGGGGGCGGACTGCGTTATCGGAGGGGCGAGCGTGCAATCGAACTACTGCAGGCAGCTTGCTGCGGCCGGTGCCCGGCTCGGCCTGGACGTTTATCTCGTTCTCAGGCGTATCAGGGGCGCTGTCGACGATGCGGTTCAGGGGAATCTGCTTCTCGATCTTCTCACGGGCGCGGATGTACGTATCATCGACGGGGATATGGAAGCACAGAAGGAAGCCATGTTCCATCTGGAAAAGGCCCTCAGTGCCCGGGGAAGACGTCCCGCCGTGCTGCGCATGGCGGGTAATAAAGACCTCACGCCGGACGTGGCAGCCTATGTGGAGTGCTTCCTGGAGATCAGGGATCAGTGCGCCGCCGAGGGAGTTTCAGCCTCTCGTATATACGTTTCATCCTACGACAGCACGCAGGCGGGGCTCGAGCTCGCGAAGAAGCTTCTGGGAAGCGATGTGCGCATCGTCGGCATTTCTCCGGCAAGGTGGGGCTCAGGCCCCGCGTCCGTCATATGCGGATACGCAAACCAGGCGGCGGAGAACCTCGGGCTGAGCGGGCGGGTGGATGTTCGGGAGGTGTCAAGCACGCTCGACTACGTGGGCGAGGCGTACGGCATACCCACGGAAGAGGGCACGGAGATGATCAGGCTGCTCGCCCGGACGGAGGGGCTCTTCCTCGATCCCGTTTATACGGGCAAGGCCTTCGCCTGCCTCAGGGACCATATCATATCAGGGGAAATCGGGGAAAAGGAGAGCGTCGTATTCCTCCACACGGGCGGCACTCCGGCGCTTTTCGCTTATACGAATGAGCTCGGTGCGGATGAGCTGAAAAAACATATCCGCACCCAATGAATGCCGGAATTCCTTTATCCCGGTGATGGCGGACCCTGCCGGGCGGGAATGGTTTTTGACCATTCGTGTTTTATTGTTTACTATACAGAGCAACCCGCGTTTATGGATGAGGGCGCGGGACTTTCCAGTGCGCGTGATGAAGCGCCCGCCGGGACCCGTAGCGGAGCTTGAGATCGACTGCGGGTACGGACAGAGGGCGGGTTCGCTTCGGGAAGGCTGCTGAAACGTGATCACCGATTATCTCGCCGACCTCCCGGACATAGATTATCCCGATTTTAGAAAATATTTCGAGGACATTACCTCACGGTACGGAGGACGAACCGCGCTCAGGATGAAGAAGCGGGAGGGCCAGGATTACGATACGTGGACGTACCGGGATTTAAAGAGCGACGTCAACGCGGTCAGGTCATACCTCCTGAAAAACGGTCTACGGCAGGGCGACCGGGTGGCCGTTTTTTCCGAAAACCGGCCCGAATGGTGCGTAACGTACCTCGCCGCCGTGGTGCAGGGTCTCGTGATCGTGCCGGTTGACGAGCAGCTTGCAAAAGAGGAGGCCCGCTCCATGGTAGAGCGCAGCGGAGCGCGGGTCCTCTTTTTTTCGGCGCGTGCGTGCGATAAGATCCGGGTATTTACATCCCGCAATATACTCCTCGTCTGTTTCGATGCTGAAGGGGAGAAGACGGGAGCGGACGGCTATACCCGGATAATCGATTCGGCGAGCGACGGTGAACCTGACGGCTGGAATGGGGACGGGAACGATACGGCGGCCCTCATATTTACATCCGGAACGACCGGTGTATCCAAACCCGTTGAGCTCACGCATCGGAATATCATCACGAACGTGAACGCCTCCATTCAATCGCTTCCCATAGACGAAAACGACGTTTTTATCGCGGTCCTCCCCCTGCATCATACCTATCCGACGACGTGCAGTTTCCTCTCTCCCCTGGCCGTGGGCGGGAGCATTACCATTGCGGAGAGCCTTGCCGGGAAAAAGATCCTTGCGAATATAAGGGAAACGGGGGGAACCGTTCTCATCGGTGTTCCTCTTCTCTATGATAAAATCAGGAGAGGGATGAAACAGCGTTTCAAGGAGCTTCCCGCCTTGAAGAGAACGTCACTCTCCCTGCTCATGCGCTTTTCAGGCGCGTGCGCCGCCATCCGGGTCAAGGGGGCGGGAAAGGTACTGCTGAAGAAAGTGCGCGAAAGTGCCGGGCTTACGACCATGCGCCTTCTTGTAAGCGGTGGAGGGGCACTCGGCTTCGATACGGCACGGTTTTTCGAATCACTCGGATTCAGTATCGTGCAGGGTTACGGGATGTCGGAGAACGGGCCCCTCATCTCGGTTAACACCGTCCGGTATAACAGGCATCGTTCCGTCGGGCTCGCGGTGAAAAACACGGAAATCCGGATCGAGGGATCGGGCACGGGTGAAATTCTCGTCAGGTCTCCGAGCGTCATGAAGGGCTATTACGGCGATGACGAGGCAACCGCGGAAGTGCTGAACGGGGACGGGTTCCTGCGTACCGGTGATGTCGGCAGAATCGACCGGAGGGGTTTTCTGCACATAACGGGACGCATCAAGAACGTGATCGTAACGCACGGCGGAAAGAACGTGTATCCCGAGGAGATAGAGGCGCGTTTTAACGAATCTTCCGTGATCGGCGAGATACTCGTGGTCGGACGCAGGCAGCACGGCCGGGGCGAGGAGGTTGTCGCCGTATGCGTGCCGGACTTCGAATCACTCTCCGCCCGTTATACCGAAGGGGAGCTCACCCCGGGTTTACTGGAAAACCTTGTGCGGGCCGAGGTCTCGGCCGTCAATAAAACCTTGCCGGGATATAAGAGGATAAAAGACGTCCTGATCCGTAAAATCGATTTTGAAAAAACCTCCTCGAAGAAGATAAAGAGATACCTCTACACGGCGTACGCCGACGCGCCGTTGTCCTGAAGGGCCGCTTCCTCTCCGAAGGGAACCGGTTACTTAAACACGCTCATCAAACCAATCCTTTTTATTACCCTGAAATTGTGTTAATATTACTGATCGACGCGGTTTGCGCGTCTCGGTAAAGCATCCAAAGAAAAGGAAGGGGAGGTATAGTCGATGGAAAAATTATTTACGCCCATAAAGATCGGCGGCAAGACCGCGAAGAACAGGATCGCGCTCAATGCCATGGAGTGCAACGACGCGGACAAGGATGGAAATCCCTCGGAGCTCACCCATCGCCGCTACAAACGGGTCGCCGAAGGAGACGCCGGGGTGGTGGTCGTCGAGGCGGTCAGTGTCATAGACGAGAGCCGCGGCCGGCTCAACCAGCTCATCGGTTCGAGGAAAAACCAGGAGGGACTCGCGGCCCTCTTCAGCGAAATGAAAAAGATCAATAAGGACCAGGTCGTCCTCATTCAGCTCACCCATTCAGGAGAGCTGAGCGAGCCCACCTTCTCGCGGCGCGTGTGCGTCAAGCCTCTGGCCGGATTCGGCGGCGACCTTCTCACCGAGGAGGAGGTGGAGCACATCATCGACAGTTTCGTCGAGTCAGCCAAGGTCGTGCACGACGCGGGCGGCGACGGAGTGGACGTCAAGCTCTGCCACGGCTACCTGGGGTCGCAGTTCCTCCGTCCCTACAACGACAGGAAGTGGAAGTACGGCGGTTCCTGGGAGAACAGGACCCGTTTCGCCTACGAGATCTACGAGCGGATCAGCAGGGAGATCAAGGATCCTGATTTCATCGTGGGCTCGAAGATATCGGCGTGGGAAGGCTTTCCGGGCGGATGCGGCAGCGCAGGACCGGATTCACCCGTCATCGACCTCACCGAAACACTGGACCTCATAAAGGGAATAGAGGAGCGCGGCGCGCATTTCATCATTCAGTCCGCGGGAAGCCCCTCGATCACACTCGCGCTCTCGCAGCCGGACCGGAACATCCCGGACTACGCCTATCTGCACCTCACCTTCCAGGCCGAGATGAACAAGGTGCTCAAGCCGGAGACCGTCCTCATCGGATCGGCCTACTCCGTGTTCAGAAACGGTAAAAACAAGTTCCTGGGCGTCGAGCGGGAAAAGGCGAGCTTCGAGTACTGGGCGAACAAGCAGATCGGGGACGGAAACGTGGACATGGTGGCCCTCGGCCGCCAGTCCCTGGCCGATCCCTATCTTCCCAAAAAGCTCTCCGAGGGGAAGCGTGACGAGGTCGACTGGTGCACCACCTGCGACAACTGCATCGAGTTTCTCATCAGGCAGGAGCCCGTGGGATGCGCCGTTTACCAGCGCGAGTACACCAAACGTCTGCAGGAGATCAGGAAAGAAAAGGGCAAGCTCGGGGAAAAGCACACCTGATCAAACCTGATCGAGGTTCCGGGCTACTCGTGCTTCTCCAGATAGTCCCTCACGATTTGGGGAGGTTCCTCCCCCTCGGGAACGAAAATGAGGGACTGGGAGTTGATGCAGTACCGAAGCCCGGTCGGCTGAGGCCCGTCGTTGAACACGTGTCCGAGATGCGAGCCGCTCGAGCTGTCGACCGCCTCCACTCTCCGCATGCCGTAGCTCTTGTCCTCTTTCAGGATAACGGAGTCCGGGTCAATGGGCTCGAAAAAGCTCGGCCACCCCGTCCCGGAATCGAACTTCGCCTCCGAGCTGAACAGGGGCTGTCCGGTCGCGGCCGAGTAGTAAATGCCCTTACGGTGCTCGTTGTAGTACTCTCCCGTGAAAGCCATCTCGGTGCCTGATTCGCGCAGTATGCGGTACTGTGAGTCCGTCAGCCTCTCCTGCCATTCCTCATCGCTCAGTACGATGGGGCAGGAGGGCGCCGTTTCCTCTTCCATCACCTCGAGATCCGACCAGCGCTGTTTTTCAGGGCTTGCTTCATTCTTCGCCATTAGATTGTCCTTTTTATTCCCTGCAAACAGGGTTATGAATGTCAATCCGAGAACAGCAGCAACTGCAGGAATCAGTATAGCACGTATCTTTGATTTTCGCATTACGGTCTCCTTGTATATTAATAATATAATATTAGTATGATTACAAAAGAAGAGAGAAATGGGGGAGGGCAGGGGGACCGTTTATATCCAGGGTTAATGGGGATGGAGGGGAAGAGTGGACAAGGAAAAAGGTATCGGAGGGAAATGCGGGGAAGTGTATCAGGGATGATGTGGATTTGTCGTCACCCGGCTTGACCGGGCGATTAATTTTTTAAACAGAAAACTGGATGCCCCGGATGAACTTGCCCTCGATTGAGAGGGGCGGTTTGCCGCCGAGTGAGGGGGCCGGGGATGTCCTTACTCGCACTCCTCGGCAATGCCGGTCATGCACAGCCCGATCTTCTCCATCCACGGGTCGAAGGGCCGTTCGAAAATGTGCATGGTACCCCTGTACATGACGCCGACGCGGTCGCACAGTTCCAGCGCCTCGCCGAGGTCTCCGGTTACGAGAAGGATCCCGGAACGGTCCCTCTGCTCGAGGAGGAACTTCCACACGAACTCGATGGAGCCCACGTCAAGGCCGTGTGTGGGCTGTTCCGCTACGATGAGCGAACCGTCCCTCGACAGCTCGCGGGCAAGTATGAGCCGCTGGAGGTTTCCCCCTGAGAGCTGTCTGGCCGGGGTGTCAACGGACGGCGTGAGAACGCTGAACCCGCTGACGAGGGATTCGGACCACCGGTGTATGGCCGGAAGGTCGAGGAGAAAGGTCCCGGAAAATCCGCTCTCACGATACCGGGTCAGGACGCTGTTCTCCGCGACCGTGAGGTCCCCCACGGAGCCCATGTGCATCCTGTCCTCCGGAATATAGCACACCGTGCCGTTAATGTCGGCGGACCCGGAGCATATGCAGGCAAGCCCGGTGACAGCCCTGACGAGCGGGGCCTGCCCGTTGCCCGCGACGCCGACCACACCGAAGATCTCACCCCTGCGTATGGAGAATGAGACATTTTTAACGGCTGTTCTCCCCCGTTCGTCCAGCACGGTGAGATCGCGGGCGTCGAGCACGGTTTCACCGAAAGGTTTTTCCTCGCGATCGACGCTCAGTATGACTTCCCTGCCGACCATCTTGAGCGCGAGCTCGGACTTTGCGTCGCATTCGTCTTTCCTGATGTCCGACGCGGACATACGGGCCGTTACCTTCCCCCTTCTGAGTATCGTTATGTGGTCGGCCAGTTCGAAAACCTCTCCGAGTTTGTGCGTTATGAATACGATCGCCTTGCCCTCGTCCCTCATGCGCCGCAGTATGGTGAAGAGGTTGGATATCTCGTCGGGTGTGAGCACCGATGTGGGCTCGTCGAGTATGAGGACCTGGGCACCCCGCAGCAGCACCTTTATGATCTCGACCTTCTGCCGTTCTCCGGCCGAGAGCTGCCACACCCGGGCCTCGGGCTCCACAAAGAGCTCATAACGTGCCGAGAACTCACGGATTTTCTTCCCGATGCTCTTGAGGGGCGAAAAAAATGAGAGGCCCTGGAGGCCGAGCGCGATGTTTTCAGCCACGGTGTGGCGGGGAACGAGCATGAAGTGCTGGTGCACCATGCCGATCCCGGCCGCGATCGCGTCACGTGGCGACTTGAATTCCACGGGCTCGCCGAGGAGCTCTATACCGCCCCTGTCCGGTTTATAGAAGCCGGAGAGCACGTTCATAAGCGTTGTCTTGCCCGCCCCGTTCTCCCCGAGGAGCGCGTGTATCTGTCCCGCGCACACGTCGAGGCTGATCGCATCGTTCGCGGCGATACCCCCGGAAAAGGTCTTCGTTATACCGCGCATGGACAGGTAGGGCTTTTGCGGATTATTCGTCATTGCTCCTCCCTGTTGTACGGAAGGCCCAGTGCCGCGGGTACGCCGTGGCGACGCCTCAGCGCGGGAGAGGATTTAACCACGATGAGCACGAGTATGGTGAAGAGATAGGGCATGATCATCAGGAGCTCGGGCGGGAAGAACGGCTGGAGCTTGTACGAGAGATAGAAGAGCGATCCGAAGAGATAGGAGCCCGCGATGGAGACGAGGGGATTCCAGAAGGAGAAGATGGTGAGCGCGATGACGATCCATCCCATGCCTGCGGTCATTCCCTCGGTCCACGAGGGCCGGTATGATATGGAGAGATAGCCTCCCCCGATTCCGGCGAGCACGCCGCCGAGGATAATACAGAGATACCGCACGAGCTCGACATTGACGCCGAGCGAGTCCGCGGCCTCGGGGTCCTCCCCGACCGACCTTATCACGATACCCCACGATGTTTTAAAGAGTATGAACCAGAGCGCCACGGCCCCGAGTATTCCCGCGTACACGAGTATGTTCTGCCCGAAGAATATGGGCCCGATAACGGGAATGTCGGTGAAGAGCGGGAAATGGAGCGGCGGCAGCACGGTCTCGAGGGGCTTCCCCTCCCATCCCCTGCCGAGGACGCCGGTCAGTCCGAGGCCAAAAAAGGTGAGCGCGAGCCCCGACACGACCTGTATGTTCGTCTTGAGCGTGACTGAGAAGAAACCGTGTATCAGAGACGCGGCGCCCCCTACCAGTCCCGCCGCAATAAGGCCGGCAAGCGGACTACCCGTATGAAAGGTGACCACGAAACCGGTAAAGGCGCCGAGTATCATCATCCCCTCGACACCGAGGTTAAGCACGCCCGCCCGCTCCGTGTATATCTCCCCCATGGTTCCGAGCAGAAGGGGCGTGCCGTAGGCGAGCGCCCGTCTCAGCGTTTCGATGATGAAACCCCATTCCATATCAGTCTCCTTTCCCCCGCCATGACAGCCTGTAGCGCATAAGCGGTTCAGAGAGTATGAGAAAGAAGAGTATGAGACCCGTGAACACGTTGACGATCTGGGAGGGCAGGCCAAATGCGAGCTGTATGGCGTCACCTCCCACGAATATTGCGGCCATGAGCATGGCCGTGAGAATGGCGGCCGGGGGGTTGTTCCGGGCCAGCCATGCTACGACTATGGCGTTATAACCGTACCCGAGCGAGATCTGGTTAGGGTGGCGGAGGAGATGGTGGATGCCCGCAACCTCGCCCACGCCCGCGAGTCCGGCCGCTCCTCCGGAGATGAGCATGACCAGGACAAGCGTCTTGAACGAGGATATTCCCGCGTACCTTCCCGCCTCCGGGCTTTGCGAGACCACACGAAGCTCGTACCCGAGCTTCGAACGCTTGAGAATGATAAAAATGACAAGGACGAGGAGCAGCCCGATGAGGAGCGTGGGCCAGTGAATGCGGGTCGTGCCGATATAGGGAAGCCATGCCGCCTCAGGGAACTGGTCGGTATATGCGAAGCCCCTCATCGTTTCGCCCTTCCACGGTCCGTGTATGAGATAGAGAACGATATAGAGTGCAATGTAGTTCATCATCAGGGTGGTGATGACCTCGGGGATTTCGAGCCTGGACCTGAGCGCGGTTGGAACGAATCCCCACATCGCTCCCGCGGCGAAGCCCGATATGAACATGCACGGTATGAGCAGAGGACCGGGAACATTCGAGAAGAGGGCGATCCACGTTGCGGCGACCGCGCCCATGAGGAGCTGTCCCTCAGCGCCGATGTTCCAGAAGGAGGTACGGAATACGAGGAGAAGGCCGACACCGCAGAGAAGGAGCGGTATGGATTTCCGAATGATCTCGCTCCATCCGTAACCTGTCAGAACGGTACGGGAGACCACCGAGACGAAGACCGCAAGGGGGTTGAGACCGTAAAAGAGAAAGATGATGCCGCCCACTACCCCGGCACCGGCCAGGGACCCCACCGAAATGCCGAATACCGCGATACGCGAAGGAGGCCCCGCCCTTCGCTCGATGCCGATTTTCATCTTTTCTCCCGGTGTTAACGGTACACCCCTGAAGGGGTGTACCGTTTTGTTAAAGCGTAATTACGGTTCGTTCGGCCAGGGTCCGACTACACCGGGTGCGGCCCACTCAATGGTGAGGAGATGCGCGTAATCCGCGCGTTCGCCGTCCCTGATAATCAGCTTGCCCTTCCGGTCGCGGATCGGGCCCGTGAAGGGGTCGAAGACCATCTGCTGATTCTGCATCTGG
The DNA here is from genome assembly GCA_964460545.1 of uncultured Spirochaetota bacterium. Taxonomy (GTDB): domain Bacteria; phylum Spirochaetota; class B62-G9; order B62-G9; family DRHN01; genus CAYWUT01. Next base: position 2,622 of record CAYWUT010000027.1, on the reverse strand, counting down.
TCGAGCCGGGTCATCACGAGGTCATAGGTCTTTCCGAGCTTGGACTTCCATTTCGGATTGATCGGCATGCCGGATTTCGCGCCGAGTTCCACGGCCCCCTCTTTAAGCAGTCCCCAGTAGTCGAGGTCCTGCAGGTTTGTCGGGTTGAGAACGCCCGCGTAAACGAGCCCGAGGAACTGCATGTAGAAAACGTCCCAGTGGACGAGCTGGCCGGAAACGACGTAATCCGGAGCGGCGTCGTACATGGGCGAGTAGTGGCCGAACGAGGGAAGCTTGTTCTTGGCCGCGACCTCGACCACGGTCGTGGAATCCTCGGTAAAGGCGAACACGTCGCACCCCTCGTCTATGAGGGCCATCGTCGCCTCGGTCGCTGCCGCGGGATCGAACCACGCCTCTATCCAGCGTACGTGAACCTCGGCCTTCGGGTTTACCTCACGAACCCCGATGGTAAACGCGTTTATGTGCCGCTTCACCTCCGGGATGGGAAACGCGCCGACATAGCCGATCTTGTTCGACTTTGTCAGGGCTCCGGCCATGAGGCCGTTAAGGTAGTAGAGCTGGTAGAAATCGGCCATGTAGGTGGCTACGTTCGGGGCCCGTTTGAATCCCGAGCAGTGCGCGAGCACCTTGTCCGGAAAACGCTTCGCCGCCTCCACGGTCCCGTCCATGAAGCCGAAGCTCGTTGTGAATACGACGTCGCACTTCTCCTGGCGGAACATCCTCTCCACCGCGCTCACGGTGTCTCCCTCGGCGACGCTCTCCTGGTATACGGTGTCGAGCCAGGGGAGTTTTTCCGCGGCCAGACGGGCCTGTTCGTGCGCGTGGGACCATCCGAAGTCCCCGATCGGTCCCACGTAGATGAAACCGGCCTTCATCGTGGTTTCTCCGGCTGTGAGCACTCCTTTCGCCTCTTTCTCACCCGCCGCAAAGGCCGCGCTCCAGCACAGCAGCACCGCGGCGGCGAGTGCCAGAATGATACTGATTTTTTTTCGCATACGCATAATCCCTCCTCGTTACTTTATAGGCTTCAAACGCTTTATCAAATACCGTATCCTCTCTCGATCGATCGAAAATCGGACCGGCCGTTGCAGCAGTCGCTGTAAATGGGCATTCGAAGGCATGCGCTCCGTATATGCGCAATAGCATAATATTATTAATGGATGTTTTTCTCAAGAGTGAAATGCGTTTCCCGTGAGATTTTTAAAACAAACCGGCCGAATCGGTTTTAAATCGCTCGTTTTCGTCACCTGTAAAAAGGTGCGCCCGGCTGCAGGGAGAGGAACGGTGCTAGACGAGCTCATTGAGGAAATCGATGGATTGGATGAGGTAGTGTATGCCGCCTATAATGTTCGCCTCCTTTTTCAATGTGGATATCTCCATCTTCGGCATGAAGAGGACCTTGTCCTTCAAGGCGTCGCTAACGAGGTGGAGGAGAAAGTCCCCGGCATAGGCAAAACCGCCGCCGAAAATGATGAGCTCGGGAGTGAGGGTATTGATGATGTTGCACAGCGCCATGTTGAAATATCCGAATCTTTCGTTCAGAATCCTGAGCGAGGTTTCATCCTGCTTTTGTGCCGCGTTGAACACCAGCCTGCTCGTCACTCTCCCTTCTTCCACTTTTGCGAGCTCACTGATCATGCTTGAGCCGTTCCGTTTCACCACGGCTTCACCGGCCTCCTGAATCGCCTTTCCCGATACCTTTGAACAGAGCGGTCCGTGCTCGAAGGGCTTAATGGTAATATTCTCGAATTCATCCGGCTGCGTATAGGTGTACCCGATTTCGCCTGACGCGTTGTAGGGTCCGTGATAGATCTCACCGTTTATAAGGAAGGCGGAACCGAGCCCGTACCCGAAGTCAATATAAATCGCGTCCCTGTACCCCCGTGCCTTGCCTGCCCGTTTTTCGCCCAGGAGCGCGAGCTTCGTTGAGTGCTCCAGGACCGCCTCGACGCCGAGCTCCTCCTGGAGAATGGGATGCAGGTCATAATCGTCATGCTCCATACCGCCGGGATACCAGATGAATCCCTTTTTACTGCCGAGGTAGATGCCGGGACAGGCGCAGATCGCACGCATGATGTCCTTCGAGCTGATTTTAAGTGCGTCGTATATGAGGTTTACCTTCTTCTTGATTGCCGCCAGGTTGGTCGTCAGGTTATTTTTTTCATCTATATCGATTATGCCCTCCTTCAGCACGTTGCCTTGAAGGTCCGATACTGCGACGAGACATTCCTCCCGTCCGAAGTCGAGGGCGAGGAGGCACTTCTTCGTGCTGTTGAACTCCAGCAGAATGGGAGGGCGACCGAGGCTCGGCTTTCCTATACCGGTCTCCCGGATGAGGTCTTTTTCGATAAGCTCGGTGATGAGCTTGGACACGGTCGGTTTCGAGATATTGGTGATGCGCATGATGTCGGCCCTGGACACGGGCTCGTTCCTGATTATGGTGTCCATAACAAGTCGGAGGTTGTTTTCCTTGACATTGATCTGCGACTGCTTTGATAACTTTATGTCCATGGTGCAACCTCCCTATTTTACCTTTTCGTGCTCATGCAGGCTCTCTCGGGGCATTATCCCTGAGAGGGTAAACTTATCTCTCCCGCTAGTATTCAATAAAGGGAGAGCGGT